>JAPKBZ010000162.1 GCA_028823175.1 Myxococcota bacterium | reverse complement strand
GCGCGCATTCGGTCACCCGGCGCCCGTCCGAAATGTTCCAGGTCTCGCTGGGTGGGAATTTGAATCGCGCTCTTAATGTCGCCGACGACGGCCACGAGACCAAGCCGTATTTCGTCGACAGTTCGAATATTCCGACCTATCTATACGTCAAGGCCGCAGCCCGGCTGCATGAGGATGTCACGCTGCGGGCCCATTTCGAAGCTGGGCTCCAGGCCAACCCAGCGGTTCTCGCCGATCAGGAGAAGGAAAACGCCGGCTTCAACGTCGGGGCGCGTTTCTTCGAACTGATCGCGGACAGCACGAAGTACGGCAAGCTCTCTTTTGGCCACGGCTTCGCGTCGTCCTTCCTGGCCTTCGAGGTCGACCAGTCGGGAATGCAGTTCGGCAACCTGCTGTCTGTCGGCAACACCGCCGGGGGACTGTTTTTCTACGACGACGACAACAACGATTATTCGGACACGCGCGTCGCGAACGCCTTCATCGACGGCGAGGAGCTCGCGTTGATCAACCGCGTCCGTTACGACTCGCCGCGGTGGGCGGGGCTGCAACTCTCGGGGACCGTGGGGCAGGACGACTTCCGCGACGTGACGCTGCGCTTTTCGGGAGATGCGGCAGGGTTCGTCTGGTCTTCCGGGACCTCGTACCAGAACCGGCCGAAAGGACCCTTCGGTGACTGGCGCTGGAGCATTGCGGGCGGGGTGCTGCACGAACCAAGCGGCTTCAACTTCACCGCCGGCGGCGCGATCTCGGAAGGCGAGATGGTCGACACCACCAGTGGGTTCACCGCACGACTCGGCTGGCGCTATCCGCTGTTCGAGCTCGGCGAGACGAAGTTTGCGGTCGACTACGCGAACTCGTGGGACGTTGTCAAACCCGGGAGCGAGGAGCGGTCGACGGGCGTGTTCGTGTTCCAGGACATCGATTGGGCGGGGCTGCAACTCTACACCGGCTATCGCTGGTACCACGCCGATGTCCCCTCGGCGAACCTGCGGAACATCAACGTATTTGTGTTCGGCGCGGCGATGCAATTCGACGCGACCTGGGGATTCTGAGGTCCGACGCGCTTCGGTGCCTGCCGTCGAGTAGAAGAAGCGTGGGGGGAGTAAATCGGCAAGCGGGCGAGTGAGACGCGCCCGGGCTCAAGGAGCACTGGCGACGCATCTATCGACACGTATCGTGCGAGCAGCTGTCTGCACAAGTCAACATAGTGATATCGATGCCATTCGAGGGCGGACATCTAAAGAGCGAACACAGGGATTTGCGATGGCAGGCCCTGGTCCGTCGGCGGCGCTAGCTCTTTACATTCCCGAAGAACCCGGGTCGCGTGTGAACGGATGAGTTGAGCAGCGGATGGCGCCACCGTACCCCGCGTGGTTCTCGTACATGACAGGGTAGACATTGATTCCTCTCTTTTCGAGCTGCGCTTGCACATTAGAGAATTTGCCATCCACTTTCACGGGCTGACCAGGCGTGGTGCACTCGCTCGAAAACTTGAATGGCGTCAAGGCGGCGTCGACACAGACCTTCTTCTCTTGCGGGCCACACGCATCCGAAGGGTCGAGGGGGTTGGTGCCGCAGTTGTAGTTCTCACAGCACGGGTCCTCGTACGGCGCGTTGTGCGCCACGATAATGTTGCGCTCGTCAAGTGGCAGGCCGTTCACCGCCATCTTCATCGCGGCGAGTTCGTCGACTTTGATCAAATCCCAGCCTTTCAAGGGCCCATTTTCCAATGCAGCAAAATCTGAGAAGCCGGCGGGGGCGACGATGGCCAGTCCAGGACGAGGGACAGACATGACGATGTCCAAGTGCAGAATATTCTTGGGGAGTGGCACACAAATCACTTTCTGTGTGAAGCCCAAGCTATGAATCGTATCCCTGAACCACTCGCAACCCAACTCCGACGAACCCATCACTTTGTTTGCGCTGTGCCCAATCAGAATGGTGTCTCCCATCAGCATGAAATCACCACCCTCGAGCACCGTGTAGTCGCTCTTGTTATATGTGGGAGTGGACTGTTTGGACCAGTCACGATTCGGCATTGAGACGCGAGCGACATTTGTACCCGCAAGCTGCGAGTCCAAGACACTATTGTAAAGCAACTGCTCGCCTCTTCTGCTTGGAGACCCGGGCTCCAGCATGACCAGCACATTACCAACAACTTGCAAGACGTCGCGCGAAAAGATGTCCATGTTTCCCTGCAACTCTTGATTCTTTGCTCCATAATTCGCGACCATCTTCAAAGGCTCCGTCGCGTCAGGACGCCAGATCTTGATTTTCGAGCCGTCTGCATGCTGAAAGTTCTGAAGAATTTCCAGTAAGGCGTTCGTCTCTCTTTCGGTGTCTTCAAAGCTAGCGCATGGGTTGTAGCAGCTGGCGCAAAATGGGTCGTCTTTGTTGTCTTCGCTGTCGCAAAACAGTTGGCTCTTTGTACCGCAAGCGACGGCTTTCGAATCAGTCCGTTGGCCGTGCCAGTTGGCTTGGTTCCCTGGCTCGATGCACTCAACCGTCTTGACCCACTCGTCCTTTGGAAAGATAGACACCGCCTCGGCGGTCCAGCCCAGGGGTTGATCAGCCGTCCCGGACAAAGATGTGTTGCCTATTTGGAATCGGCTCCTGCCTAGGATGACTTCTTTCAATGGCCCCCATTCGGTGTTCACATGAAGCCGATCTACGACCGCTGGCTGCGTGCTGCCCGCAACGAGATCGTCATCTGTTGGCGGGGGCTCATTCGTCGCAGCATACGACGCGTAGCCTAAAGAGAGAATCGTTGAGAAAATCAGAACTGCGTAAGTAGACACGTTTCGCAAAATTGTTCTCCTGCTTTGTCTGATGAAATCAGATTACCGGGATCGTTCAAGAGTGCACGGAACCTAACCCCTAGCAGATAGGAATTCCAAGGGCCCATGGTACACCCAGGGGCCATGGCGGACAGAGGTCTAAGAGGCGAGCGGATAGGAATTTCAAAGGCCCATGGTGCACCCTGGGCCATGTTCGGTACAGGTTAAAGAGGGGGGGCAAAGGAGCTCCCCTGAGAGGGCTGGGGGCCGCCCGGATGCTGGAGCGTTTTCCTCTCCTGGAATTGACGAAGACCGGCGAAGGGACCCTGCACGAGCGGGTTGAGGCGTTTGTCGCCCTCCGCGTCGCGCTCTGGGAGAAGGTGAGCCTGCTCGCTCGGCTTCAGCGCACGGTGGTGCTGGAGGATAAAGATGCGGCGAAGATGGTTGACGACGTACGAGGTGTCATGGTCAACCAGATACGTGACCACTTTGCTCCCGAGCTGGGAGAACTCACCCTTGCCCAAGGGGATGATGCGGTGGCGCTCGTAGCCATGCTGACCTCGGTCGAGTCGTGGGAGCAGTTTCGCCTTTCCTACCGCCGCAGCCCACTGCAGACTCGCCGCGCCTGGGCGAATACGATCAAGGCCATTCTGCAAGGCCCCGCCACGGGGCTCCCCTAGGGATTTAACATAACGCCCATACTCGGACGTTGTGTCAGAACACAGCTTGTATGTCCTATCCCCCTCCTTGTTAGAACGCCAGCGATGGCGGTTTGAGAACAGGATATTCAAGCTCGCTTATGGCGTAGCGTCTAGGCATGGGCGTTGCCTCAAGCCCCTATGGGAAGCCCCTCTGGCAAGCCCCGTGGCGGGCATGGGAACAGGTCCCACTCAGCCCCTCTCCCAGGGGATAGGACATTTAGGCTGGCTTTTGGCACAACATCCGGGTCAGGGCATTATGTTAAATCCGTAAGGGGAATCCCGTCGCAGGCGCCGGTGTGAGGTGTGCCAACCCGAATTGGTTTTCGAGTATGAAGCTCGACACGAACGCTGCCCATCGAGAACCCCTGTGTCCGCTCTTTGACCTGTACCGGACATGGCCCAGGGTGGACCATGGGCCTTTGAAATTCCTATCCGCCACACGCTCTCAGTTTGGTTCAGCTTGGACCGTTTTCAGCTTCCTGCAGGGATGCGGCGAAAGCCTCGCTCGGGACAAACGAACGAGGACGTCGATTGAGCCTGTGGGTCGAATGGATCGACGCCCGGGGCATATGCGGTGCCCGTACAGGTCACTTTCAGTGACCGGAAACCCGGTGCGAACTCGAATGTCCTCCGCAGCACCGTGGTGCCGGTGAACGCGCTGCCATCCTGCCAGTAGCCGAGATGGAGTGATGTCGCGATCAAGCTCCGCCTACCCACACGGCGCCAGGTGCCCAGCTCGTTGCTGAAGGCGGGCCCACCCGAAAAACCGGTGAACTGTGGCGACTCCATGTAAGTGAACTGACCATCCGCGTCAATGCTGAAAACGTGGGAGCCATCCGGGTCTACGGCCAGGTAGAGCCCAGCAACGCGTTGACCGAATCGAGACCGATCAGAGGAGCCATCATCCGCCGCAAGGGCGAAAGGAAAGCAAGCGAAGAGGAGGCCAAGCGCCACCCACCAGAATTTCAGCGCGGACTGGCGCGGTTCAAGCGGAGCAACGAGAATCATCGATCAACTCCTCATCCTTTTAAATACACTTTCATAAACCCAACCCACAGACCAACCTTCCGCATCACACCCGCCTCCTAGCAGCTATGCCCACAAGACCAATTCCCGCCACGGGCTCCCCTAGGAATTTAACATAACACCCATACTCGGAGTTTGTGCCAGAAGGCAGCTTGAATGTCCTATCCCCGTAGCGGATTGATCGATGCGGCTACGCAG
>JAPKBZ010000067.1 GCA_028823175.1 Myxococcota bacterium | reverse complement strand
TGCCAGGTCCACATCCGGCTCCACATCCGGCTCCACATCCGGCTCCACATCCGGCTCCACATCCGGCATTGGGGACGGGCTTCGTTTCCTAGTCGTCCCGCTGATCTGCGGGGGGCAGATTGGACTCGTAGCGGACCATGGGGGTTTCGCCCCGGTAGCGAATGAAAGCCCGCCGGGGCAGCGCGTGGTCAAGGCCGTTTCGGACCGCTTCGAGGACCTCTCTAAGGAGGATCTGGGTGACATCGATGGCCGGCAATTGCAATGCCTCGTCCAGGGGGTACCAGGCCAGGTCGAGGAGTTCCTCGTTGGGCCGGAGCTGGCCGAGGGTGGCGCTGGCGTCGGCCAGGAGGAAGCGCGCGTGGAAGCGGACGGGGCTCTTTCTGGGGGTAATTGCCCGACCGATCATGCCCAGGGCCGAGTGGTCGGGGGCCAGCCCCCGGCGGCTGAAGGCGTGCCAGGGGCCGTGGGCGGGGGAGGGGAATCGGCCGGGCCGGGCTAGCAGTAGCCCGGTCTCCTCGTAGGTTTCCCGAATGGCCGCATTGGCCAGGGCTCGGGCGGTCTCCGCGCTCACCGAGGCGCTGGTTCGCAGCCCCCGCTCGGTTTCGGGACGCAGGGGAAAGGGGCAGGGCAACCCGTGATCATGGGGTTCGAGCTTGCCTCCCGGAAAGACGAAGAAGTCCGGGGCAAAGGACGAAGCGGCCGGTCGCCTGCCCATGAGGATCGAGGCCTCGGGCCCGGATCCTTTGAGAAGGAGAAGGCTCGCGGCGTCTCGGGGTTTGGGGGCGGGGGGCATCGGACTCCTCGGAGGGGCAGCGGGAAGCTATCGCTCGGCTCGGGTTTTTTCGAGGGATTTTCTCATCCTCGAGTCGGGATCGGCGCGGCTTGCCGGGCCTAGGCCCTTCGGCTAATCACCCCCCATGCCGTACGCCGAAGAGCGAAGAATTGCGATTGAAGCCGTCGAAAGAGCGAGCTTTCTCTGTCGAACCGTTCAAGCCAACCTGGTCGCCGAAGCCTCTATGGACAAGAAGGACAAGTCGCCGGTCACTGTGGCTGATTTCGGGGCTCAGGCCGTGGTGACCCACGCCTTGCGAGGAGCCTTTCCGGAGCTCCCCCTGGTGGGCGAAGAGGATGCGGCGGAACTGAGAGATCCCGCCAATCGAGGGATCGCGGACCAGGTCGTCGCCCATGTCGCCGAAACGGTGCCGGGGATCGAGGCCGATGCCGTGCTCGATTTAATCGATTATGGGACCTATCCCGGCGGCGGGAGCGGCCGGCATTGGACCCTCGACCCCATCGACGGAACCAAAGGATTCCTTCGGCTCGATCAGTACGCCGTCGCCTTGGCGTTGATCGAAGACGGCGAGGTCGTCCTCGGGGTCTTGGGCTGCCCGAATATGCCGCTGGACGCCAGCGATCCCGATGGTGAGCGGGGGTGTCTCTTTGTCGCGGTCAAGGGCGAGGGGGCCTTTCGTCGCGCGCTTTCCGGGGGTCCCGAGGAAGGGGTCGCGGTGACGCGGATCGACGATCCCAGCCAGGCGAAATTCTGCGAGTCGGTGGAGGCGGCGCACTCATCGCAATCCGATTCGGCCCAAGTGGCCCAGAAATTGGGGATCACCGCCGAGCCCTTTCGGATCGATAGCCAGTGCAAATACGGCGCCGTGAGTCGCGGCGACGCCTCGATCTACCTGCGCCTGCCCACCCGCGCGGACTACGAGGAAAAGATCTGGGATCACGCCGCCGGCGCCATCGTGGTTCGCGAAGCCGGGGGCAAGGTGACGGATATTCGAGGGCGAGAGTTGGATTTCTCGTTGGGCCGCACCCTGAAGAATAATTCGGGGGTGATCGTCACGAACGGTGCCCTGCACGACCGGGTGATCGAAGCCGTGGGTGAGGTGCTCGGGTTCTAGCGGTCCGAGCGCGCTGACCTAGCCCGCCCGGGCGAGCAGGTCCGCCACCGCGGCAAAGACCTCGAGGGTCTGCTCGATCTCCGGGTCGCCGTGGGCCGTGGAGACGAAGAATTTTTCGTGGGCCTTGAGCACGCCGTGATCCACCAGCAGAGCGCCGAAGCGGGCGCCGAGGGCGGGGTCGGCCTTGAGGGCCTGGCGAAAATTCGTGGCGACCTCAACGTTGAACCAGGGTTGGAAGGCCGGCGGTTCCCCTGTTAATTGGTGGGGGATGCCCGCTCGCTCCAGTTCGCCGTGGAGGCCCGCCATCAGCTTTCGGCCCTGGGCGAAGAGGGCGGAATACGTGCCCTCTTTACGCAACTCGCCGAGGGTTGCGAGGGCCGCTGCGCAGGCGATGGAGTTGCCCGAGAAGGTGCCGGTCATGCGGACGTGGTCGCCTTGGGCCAGGCGCGCGGGGCCGGCGAGTTCCATCAGGTCGGCGCGTCCGCAGAGCACCGAGATGGGATAGCCACTGGCGATTCCTTTGCAGACCGCGGCCAGGTCGGGGACGACCCCGTAATATTCCTGGGCGCCGCCCAGGGCCAGGCGGAATCCTGTGACGACTTCGTCGAAGATCAGCACGATGCCGTGGCGCTGGCTGATCTCGCGCAGGCCCTCGAGGAAGCCGGGCTGGGGGGGGAAGCTGCGCTGCATGGGTTCGACGATGATCGCCGCCAGTTCCCCGGCATGGGCTTCGATCAGCCGCCGGGCGGTCTCGAGGTCATTCCAGGGACCGATCAGGACTTGGTCCTCGATGACCCGGGGAATGCCCGCTGAATTGGGCTCGGCGGCGGGAAAATCCGCGGGTCCACTCGTCCACTGATTGCTCATCAGCGCGTAGTCGTGCATGCCGTGAAAGGCGCCCTCGAATTTCATAAATTTATCGCGGCCGGTGAATGCCCGAGCGATGCGCAGGGCGAAGAAGGTCGATTCCGAGCCGCTGTTGTTGAAGCAGACTTTCTCCGCGCAGGGGACGCACTCTACGATGGCCTCGGCGAGTTCGACCGCCTTTTCGTTGACGACCAGGAAGCTGCTTCCCTTCTCCGCCTGCTGGCGCACGGCATCGACCACAGCGGGGTGGGCGTGCCCGAGGAGCAGGGGCCCCGAACCCATGAGGTAGTCGATGTACTCGTTGCCGCTCGCATCTCGAAGCCGGGCGCCGGCCGCGCTGGAGACCACCATGGCGTGCTCGGGGGAGAAACTGGAGGAGAGGACCGCCGAGGGCAGCAGGCGCTTGGCCTTGACCAATAACTGCTCTTCGCGAGTGCTCCGAGGCCGACGAGTGAAGCCTTCCATCAGGGCCGCTGCTCGGGCTGCATCCCGAAATGCTCCATATAGGGGCCAAAGCGTTCGAGGATTTCGCCCAGGGGCATCCCCACGTCCTCGGCGTCTCGGCTGTACTCGTGCCGGCCGTGTTTGTGCTGGGGATTGTTCGCGTGCCAGGCGCGCATTTTTTCCTCTCCGGTCGCTGATAATTCGCGGTCGAAATGGGTGTAAATGCTCTTGATCGCCTGGATGGGATCGGTCATGAAATCGGCGAAGTGCAGGTCGTAGAATTGTTTGGGGTCGCGTCCTCGGCGCACTTCGATGGCGTGCTCGGCCCCACTCGCCCAGAGCTCGACCTGGTGCCGAGCGATTTCGCCCGGGTCGATATCCCTTTCCGCCAGACCCCGAAAGCCGGTGATCAGGCTGAGATAGGAGGGGAAGACCGAGAGGGGGTCGCGATGGGTCTGGATCACGCAGGCGTCGGGGTAGACCTCGAGAAAGGCGTCGAGGTAGCGCATGTGGACCGGGTACTTGAAGAGCCAGGTTCTGCCTGGATCCCTGGAGCCGATCAGCTTGGCCAGGTCCCGATGCCGCCGGTAGGTGGGCCGCATGTCGGCCTGCCGATACCACTCGGCGTACGAGGGCATGTGGTTGTTGACCTCGAAGCCGTCGTCGGTGAACTGCTGGACCATCAGCTGGCGACATTCTTCGGGGCCGTCGGGCATCATGAAATGAACGGCCTTCAGGGAGGGGTCGGCGTCGTACATGGCCTGGATCTGGGCGTCGGCGAGTTGGAAATCCGGGTGGGCCCCCCACTCGTCTCGCGGCGGCCGGGGTTGGGGGTTGGCGCCGAGCCAGTACTCGAGGGGCTGAAGGTCGGGATCCTGGCCCAGCAGGTAGTGGAGAGCCGTGCTGCCCGTGCGAATCAGCCCGCAGATCACCAGGGGGCGCTCGAGCGGGGCCTCGAGGACCTCAGGCATGGCGCGGAGTTGTTGCTCCGAGCGCAGTCGGCTGACCAGAATTCCAAGGGTCATCTGGCGCGCCATCATCCGTCCGTGGGGGTTGAAGCGCGCCTCGCGGTCGTAGCCGTCGAGGAGGACGCGCAGGCCTTCGAGATAGCCGGGATCGCCGAAATCGTCGCAGCCGGCCAGGCGGGCAGCCTCGTCGTGAAGGGCCTCTTCGGATTCGGCGAAACTCGCGGATTCGGGGGTTGTCATGGCGGGGCAGGGTAGAGGCTCGCCGGAAGACGGCAACCTCGGCCCCCCGTCCCCGCCCGGAGGCGCCCTCTTGTCGCTCCCTGGGTCCCGCGCAGTTGCCCCAGACTGCCGTTTTTGTTACTCAAACCCCGTTATGGGAATTGATCGAGTCGCATTTGTCGGGTGGCGCGGGATGGTGGGATCCGTCCTGGTGCAACGCATGATGGCCGAGGGCGATTTCTTGGGCATCGAGCCCGAATTCTTTTCGACCTCCCAGGTGGGCCTGGCCCCGCCCGAGGTCGGGGTGGGCGCGCCGCCCCTGGCCGATGCCTACGAGATCGGCCGACTGGCCGAGCACGATGCCATCGTGAGTTGTCAGGGCGGGGACTACACCAAGCAGGTCCTCCCCCAATTGCGCGAAGCGGGATGGACCGGCTACTGGATCGACGCCGCGAGCGCCAAGCGCATGGACGACGACACCGTGATCGTTCTGGATCCCGTCAACCGCGCGGTCATCGACCGCGGAATTGCCGGCGGCGTTCTCAATTACGCGGGCGGGAATTGCACGGTCAGCCTGATGTTGATGGCGCTCGGTGGACTCTTTGCCCAGGGCTGGGTCGAGTGGGTCTCGGCCATGACCTATCAGTCCGCTTCCGGGGCGGGGGCGCGGAATATGCGCGAACTCGTGGCTCAGATGCGGGCGATTGGCGAGGGCTCGGCGGCTCTTCTCGAAGACCCGGCGAGCGCCGCCCTGAGCCTCGACGCCCAGGTTCGGGCGACTCTGGCCGGCGAAGATTTTCCCTCGGAAAGTTTCGGCGTGCCCCTGGCGGCCAGCCTGATCCCCTGGATCGACACCCTCCAAGCGGGCGGCGAGACCCGGGAGGAGTGGAAGGGCTTTGTCGAGGCCAATAAGATTTTGGGGACCGATCCGCTGATTCCCATCGACGGTATCTGCGTTCGGGTCGGGGCCATGCGCTGCCACAGTCAGGCCTTCACCGTCAAGCTGAAGAGCGACGTGCCCCTGGATGAAATCGAAGCGGCGATGGCGGCGGCCAACGACTGGGTTTCCCTGATTCCCAACGATCAGGCCAGCACCGCAGAGCGGCTCTCGCCTGCAGCCGTTACCGGGACCCTGGATGTCCCGGTGGGGCGTGTTCGCAAGCTGCGCATGGGGCCGGATTATCTGGGCTGCTTCAGCGTGGGGGACCAATTGCTCTGGGGTGCCGCCGAACCCCTGCGCCGGGTTCTCGGGATTCTGCGCGAAGCGGCCTGATCCCCGGCCCCTGCCCCGGCCCCTGCCCCTGCCAGGCGGCGCGGAGGCGCGGCCGAGTCGCCGCTCAGGTGCAGAGCTTGACGTCGCGAAGCAGTTGGTCGACGCCGGCTTGGATTCGCGGATCCATGCGAAAGCCGAGATGCCCGCCCGAGTACCAAAGGGTTCTGGGCTGGTCCCAGTGGTTGGCCAGGTCCCGGATATGATCCGGGGAAACCAGGCGATCCGCCGTCCCGCCGAAGATTAGGCGGGCCTCCAAGGGAACCTTGGGGGCGAGGGCCAGGGGGGAGATGACGGTCATGAGTTCGGCCACCAGGGCTTCGTCGACCCCGAGATGGGCGAGGTACTCGAGCTGGAGCGGGGGACCGTGGCGCCAGAAGGTGCGGGCGAGATCGGCGACGGGAATGCCCGCCACCGCGCACGCCAGCCCCGGCTCCACGCTCGCGAGCAGCGCCGTGGTATAGCCACCCAGGGAGAGCCCGGTTGCGCCCACCATCGAGGCGCCCTGTTGCCGGAGCCAACCGATCATGCGGCGGATATCCCAGATCGCCTGGGCTTCGCCGTGCAGGGTGTTCAGGACGTCTCCGCCGAGGAAACCGTCCCCCGAGCGGCGGCCGATCCGCCGGGGCCCGTGGAGGGGAAGCACTGGGATCAAGACGTTCAGGCCCAGGACCCGGTGGTAGTGGCCGAAGGCGCGCAGGTCGATCCCGGCGAGTCCCATCCGGTAGCCGTTGGTGCACACGATCCAGGGCCGATCGGGGTCGGCGTGACGGAGCACGTAGGCGTGGGCGGTGCGCGGGGGCTTCAGAGCGAGCCAGCGTTCGCGCCCGGGCTCTTCGTCCGGGGGCTCGTAGAGGCTTTCGAAACGGAGGTGTTCGTAGGCAATCTTGCCCGTTCGCGCCGTCTCGATTCGGGGCGCTGTGAGGGGGGGCGGGGTCGCGTGGTAGGCCAGGGGGTCGGCGGACCATCCCTGGCTGCGGTGGAAGGCGATAGCGCCGTGCACTTCGTCCACCATGCGGTGCGCCAAGTCGCCCGCGGGCAGGCTGATGGCGAGTTGCTCCATGCCCAGCACCATTTCGTCCAGGGCCACGCCGGCGGAGAGCCGCAGGCTCGGCTCGGGCTGGGGCACGCCTTCGATCTCCGGGGTCTGGTCGACGGCGATGCTCCCCGCGGCCACGGCGGCCGCGGCGGCGAGGCCACTCAGCCAGAGCGCGGTTCCGAGGCCCAGCGCGGGGACGAGGAAAGGCAGCGCCAAAAGCCCCAGCCCCCCAGAGAGGGCCATGCTCTGGCAGAAGCGCCGATCCCCCGCCCAGAGCAGGGTCGCCATGCCCGAGGCGAAGAGGCCGCCGCCGATGGGCAGCATCAGGATAAAGGGGAGAAAGCCGGCCTGGGCGCTGCTCCAGAGCCAAGCGATTCCGCCGAGCAGGGGCAGGGCGGCGAGGGGAGGAAAGCGGTGTTGTTCCTTCACGGGGGGTCTCCGAAGGGGTTGGGCTCGTTCTGGGGGTTTAGGTCTGGAGCGCCTCGGTCTCGGGGCGGCCCAGCATCAGGTTGAGGGATTGGATTGCGACCCCGGCGGCTCCTTTGCCGAGGTTGTCGAGGATAACGACCAGCAGAACGTGGCCCGAGGGGTGGGGGACCACGTGGAGTTCGATCCGGTTGGTGCCGTTGCAGGCCTCGGGGTCAAAGCTCCGCTCATTCGAGTCGAGGGGGTCGGCGAGGGGGTGCAGGCGGAGGAAGGGTTCCCCCCGGTAGCGCGCCTCGAGGGCCTCCCAGACTTGTTTACCCGTCGTGCCCGGGGCCAGTCGGTCCGCGTGCAGGGGGAGTTGGATCCGCATGCCGCACCGGAAGGGGCCGACTGCGGGGAGGAATTGGGGCTCCGCCGTGAGTCCGCTGTAGTGGAGCATCTCGGGAACGTGCTTGTGCTGTCGGTCGAGGGCATAGGGGGCGGCGTAGCCGAGATCGGCCAGGCCCGAGCGCGGGTCCTCCCAATTCTCGATCATCGGCCGCCCGCCGCCGGAATAGCCCGAGAGGGCGTGGCAGGAGAGCGCGGCGCCCGCTTCGAGGAGGCCGGCATCGATCAGGGGTCGGGCGGCCAGAATGAAGCCGGAGGCGTAGCAGCCGGGGTTGGCGACCCGGTCTCCCGTGCGAATGGCTTCGCGCTGGCCGGGAGCGAGTTCGGGCAGGCCGTAGACCCAGTCGTCGTCGATTCGGTGGGCGGTGCTGGTGTCGAGGATCCGGGTTCCACTGCCCTCGGCCCAGGCGACGGCTTCCCGGGCCGCGTCGTCGGGCAGGCAGAGGACGGCCACGTCGGCGTCGCGCACCTGCTCCCGCCGGGCGGCGGGGTCCTTTCGGTCCGCGTCGGCCAGGGTGGCCAGGGCCAGGTCATTCCGGTTCGCGAGCCACTCCCGGATGCGAAGTCCGGTAGTGCCCGCGTGCCCGTCGATATAGACCCGATGTGCCATGCGGGGCAGGATAGCGCGCAATCCCTCAAGCCGGGCCGCTGGAGGGGGCCACGGCCCGCACAGCCAGCCGGGGGCGCTGCCCGGGATGGGCGCTTATTCCCCGTTCTCGACCAGGGTGATGGCCGCCTCCGGACAGTTCGCGGCGGCCCGACGAACTCGGGCTTCCTGCTTCGCTTCGATGACTTCTTCCGAGACCAGGGGGTAGCCCTCGTCATCTTCGCCGAAGACCTCGGGGCAAAGGGCGTAGCAGCGGCCGTGGCCGCAGCACGTGTCGAGATCGACGTGGACCTTCATCGCGGCATCTCCCCGTTTCCTGGCCAAGGGGCCGGGCGAAAGCGTAGTCGGCCCCGAGAGCCTGCGCTGCCGACTCTCCGGCCCCGGCTGAGGCCCCGCCCGGTTGCCTAGTCGGAAGCGTTGACAAACCGCCGCCTAAATTCAGCGAGACGGGCTCGGGAGTCGAGGTGATGGTGTTCGAGGTGGCTCCAGCGCGGATCGGCCAGGGCGGCGGAATAGATTCGCCGGGAAGCGCGGTGGGTCGTCCACATCCAGAGCAGGACATTGTTCTCGGCGCGGGGGTCGAAGAGAGATCGAAACCGTTCGCGGTTGCCGTTCCACAACTCCGTCCCGTTCCACATCCGGGTCAGGGTTCGGCGCAGGAGGCCGGGCAGGATTGTCCGCCTGGGCAGGTCGATCCAGACCACCGTGTCCGCCGCGCCCCAGACTAGGTCGCGGACCGCCGAGTAGTTGCCGTCGACGACCCAGCATTCATTCTGCGCCAGCGCGCTGACCTGGCGGTGGAACTCATCGTTCGGGGCCGGGGTCCAGTTGGGCCCGTGGTAGAGCGCGTCCAACTCAATGTGGGTTCCGCCGATCGCCTCGGCGAGTGCCCGGGAAAGGGTAGTTTTGCCGGCCCCAGAACTTCCGATTACCGAAATTCGCCGCATCATTGTTCTTTCGAGTAGCGCGCCCAGCCCCGGCTTTCGAGGACGGGCTGATCCCGCGGGCGGGGCGGCCCGCCGCGAAGGCGTATTTCGGCTCGGCGGGGAACGATCGCCACGGGGCCTTTCCGGGGGGGATTCCCGGAGGGGGGATGGGGGAGCCCGGGCAGGTGCTAGGATCCCGGGCGTGAACCCGTCCAAGAAGAGAACGCTGCGGCTGATCGCCGTCGCCGGCCTGCTGCTCCCGCTGTGCCCGCTCTCCGCTGCCTCGGAAGAGACGGCTCAGATCGCCGCCTCGGCGGCCCCGTTGCCCGCTGGAGAGGCGGAGGGGCCGGGAGATCCCACCGCGCCCATCGAGCGACTGAACTTGACCCTGATCGAAATCATGAAGAGCGCCGAGGGCGGCGCCTCGTACCAGGACCGCTTCGAACGAGCTTCTCCCGTGGTGCTCGAGATCTTCGACATGCCCTTCATGGCGGCCAAATCCATCGGGGGATCCTGGCGCAAGCTCAGCCCCGACGAGCGCAAGCGCTGGGTTAAGACCTTTGGAGACTTCACGATCTCCAATTTTGCCGACCGTTTCGACGGCTTTTCCGGGCAGAGTCTCGAGGTCCGGGGCGAGAGACCCGCCTCCAGGGGGGATAACCGGGTGGTCGATACCCTGCTGGTTCGCCCCGACGACGAGGACGTGGAACTCGATTACCGGATGAGCGACCGGGCGGGGACTTGGCGCGTCGTCGATATCTACTCCGATGGCTCGGTGAGCGAGGTCGCCCTGCGGCGCTCCGAGTATTCCTCGGTCCTGAAAAACGGGGGAATCGAGAAGCTGATCACCCTGGTGACCGCCAAGACCGCCAAGAGGGCGGTTGAGTGAGCCGATCCGCGCCCTCTGGCCGTGGCTGCCCCGCCGGGGACCGTCCCTTTACGTTCACCAGAGCCGAAAATCGTCGCCGGAGTGCCCCTTTTGGTCCACCGGTTCAAGCCTGGCTCCACGCCCCGCAGCCCCGGCCCGGCTCAATACTTCTGGATCAAAAAAAATTCACGATCTATTCCAGTGGTTTGGCGGAAAACATACCGTTTCGAAGAAAAGAATGACTGAGTTGGCACCGCCGTTGCAATGACGGTTGGCATCCATCGAATCATTCACCCGCCCAAGCAAGGGCGACATTGGAGAAACAAAGACATGATCCAGAATTATCGAAAGAGCGAAAAGGGTTTCACGCTGATTGAGTTGATGATCGTGGTTGCGATTATCGGCATCCTGGCCGCCATCGCGATCCCGAACTTCATCCGCTTTCAGTTGAAGGCCAAGAGCTCCGAAGGCAAGGTCAACCTCGCCGCGATCCGCACCGCCGAAGAAGGCTACATGGCCGAGTACGGCACCTACGTCGCCGCGACGGCTTCTCCCGCCGCTGCTGCTGCTGTGCTGGGCGCGACCAAGATGACCTTCGCCCAGGTGGACGCGGCCGGAGCCGGCTTCGATCAGCTCGGCTGGAGCCCCGAGGGCAAGGTTTTCTTCCAGTATGAAGTCGTGATCGACGCGACCAACGCTGCATTCGCCGCCGCGGCTCAGGCCGATATCGATGCGGACGATGTGAACCAGGGCTGGGCCTACGTGAAGACCGGCAACGCCACGGCGCCCACCCTCGGTGGTTGCGTGGCCGGCGGTGCCTGGGACGCCACCCTGGCGACCCCGGTAGCGACGCTGACCGACACCGTGGCTCCCTGCGACGGCAGCTCGGGCCAGAGCCGCTTCTAATTCACGGAACTAAGAAAGCCACACGATTTCAGAAATGATCTGGAGCGTGTCAATGGGATGGGGGTCGGGCAAATTGCCCGGCCCCCATTTTCGTTTTGGAGGCTCTTCGGCATTCGGACGCCCCGGCCCGGGGGGCGGGGCTGTTGAAGGGGGGGGGCGAAGCGGCCCGGTTCTTGGCATCGTGCTCCTGAGAGTGATCTGCCTTGGCCTCGACCGCGAGTGGGTCCGGGTGTCGCGTGGTCACCGAAGTGGAGCGGTCGTTGAAGCTGAGAACCCAGTTCGAAAGGCGCAAGGGGCGTCGCCCCGCTCCCGGCGGCGGGACGAGGGTGAGCCTGGCGGTCCTGCTCGTCCTGGGGGCCTGGAGCTGCGAGTCGGATTCCGAGCACCCCTACGGCGTGGCGCTGCACCTGCATGGCTCCATGAGCGAGGGAAAGGCTTCCATGCGGGCCCATACCCAGGCGGCGGAGGAATTGGGGGAGGCGGTCGACGTTCTCTGGTGGACCGATCACGACTGGCGGATCGCGGCTCACACCTACGTCGACGATTTCGATTTCGAGGAGGGCCTCGAGGAATCCGACCTCGCCCCGGTGCCCTACCGGGAGGCCCAGTGGGATGGCCGGGCCCCACCGCCGGACTGGGATCCCCCGCGAGATCCCACAGCGCCGCCGCCGGCCAATAGCCTCGAAGTGGTGGAGAAGGTCTGGCGCCTGAGCGGTCCCGAGGAAAGCCTGCCCGGGGAGCGGGTGATCGAAGTGACCACCCGGGAGGCGCGCAACGGGCTTCGGAGCCTCTATCTCAGCGCTGAGGGAACCCGCACGGGTCCCCAGCAGATCGCGCTGGCTTTCGAGGCGTCCCGGCGGCGCCATGTCGCCAGCCTCGCCTCCGGGGTCCGGTTGCGGCTCTCGGCGCTGCCGATCGAACTCGATCCCCAAGCCCGGATCATCGTACGGGTGGGGCTCTCCCAGGCTTCCCCCGGTCGGGGTGTGCGGCTGGACTACGTGCTCAACGCCGAGGGCCTGGTGGGGAGCGCCCCGGCGCCTTCCCGGGAGATCGTTCGGGCGGCGAACAGCGATTACGAGGTCGAGGTGGGAACGGTTCCCCTGGCGGCCAGGCCAGGGCTCTGGAGCGACTGGGTTCTCGACCTCAGCGAGGACGCCGAAGCCCTGGGCCTGGGGGGCGGGGACAACGCCCTGGTCTCCCTGAATTTAATCCTCGAGGTGCGCGGGCGAGGCCGGGCCGAGGCGTATTTCGATGCGTTCGCGATCGAGCGCGATCGGGTCGGCGAGCCGCTCTTGGCCGAAGCTCGGCGCATGGCGGGTGCCTTGGAGGAGGGGGGAGACCTGGTGCATCACGTGGGCCAGGAGATCTCCTATGCCGCGCACCTCAACGCGTACGGGCCGGGGGTTCCCCTGGCGGACGCCTCGGCCCATCCCCACGGTTTCACTCCCGGCGAGGCCGTGGCCTTTGTCCACGACCACGGGGGGCTGGTTTCCCTCAACCACTTCTTCGGGGTGATGTTCGATCGCCGGATCGCCGAGTCGGCCCGGGCCGAGCCTTTTTTCAAGTCCGCTCTCGAGCGCTTGGTGGAGAATCGCGCCTACGGGGTCGATTTGATCGAGGTGGGGTATCGGGCCCGGGGCTACGGGCTCGCTGGTTATCTTGAATTGTGGGATGGGCTGGCCAGGGAAGGTATCCGCCTGGTGGGCGTCGGGGTCAGCGATTCCCATCAGGCCGAGCTGGGTTGGCTCCAGGGCCCCAACAACTTTGTGAGCTGGATCTACGCGAGGTCTTCCTCTCAGCCCGATCTCCTGGCGGGCCTCGGGGCCGGACGCGTCTACTTCGGGGATCCGACTCGTTTCGGCGGCCGCCTGGATATTCGCGCCGAGGGCGGCGGGCGCATGGGCGATCTCCTCTCACGGGAGCCCGGCTCCCTGGAGTTGGTCTTCAGCGCGACCGGCTTGAAACCCGGGCAGTCGATTCGTCTGGTGCGCGACGGATTCTCCGTGGGCGAGTACCCCAGCGAAGCGCCCGAGTGGTCTCGCCGTGCCCGGCTGGAGATCGACGGCCCGACCTTCGTGCGGCTCGAAGTGCTGGAAGCCGGGGAGCGAGTGGCGCTGAGCAATCCGCTCTACGTCGAACTCGTTTCGGGTGAGGAAACGCCGGCGCCCTGAGGGGCGAGGGGGCGTTCGTGGGATTCTCACGCCTCGGTTTTTGCGGGGTGCGCCTGAGGCTGGATCGCGCCCCGCGCTCCGCCGGAGCTCGCCGGGCGCTTTCGCCGGGCGCGCTTTGCTGTACGCTGCCCTGCATGAGGGAATCAAGCGCGCGTTTGCGAAGGCGAGGGAGGGGCGGCCTGGCCGCTGCCCTCGGAGTTGTCCTGGGGTTGGCCGTGGCCTTTCTCCCCGGTGGCTGTCTCGCCGAGTCGGCCGATTCCAAGGCCGTCGCCGCCACCCTGATTCGCGCTTCCGGGCAGGCGGAGGTGGTGGTTCCCCCGGATCGGGCCTGGGTGGACGTGGCCGTGGTGAGCCGCGATGCCGAGGCTTCGGCGGCGGTGGCCGCCAACGCTGCCGAGAGCAAGCGCGTGAGCGAAGCCCTGGGCCAGGCTCTTGGGCTCGCCGCTCGGGTGACCACCAGCGGGTATTCCCTCGCCCCGAATTACCGCTACGTCCAAGGGCAGGGGCAGATTCTCGACGGCTTTATCGTTCGCAACCGGTTGCGCGTGAGCCTCGAGGACGTGAGTGCGGCGGGCCAGGTCATCGACGCCGCCTCCAAGGCGGGGGCGAGTGAAATTCAGCAGGTCAGTTATGGCCTCGCCGACGAGGGACCGGTGCACGAGCGGGCCCTGGCCGAGGCGACACGAAACGGGGTGGCGCGGGCCGGGGTGATGGCCGGTGCCCTCGAGTTGACCGTGCGACGCGTCGTTTCGGTGGAGGATTCCGGGGCCGCGCCGGCGCCCGTCGTTCGCGAGGTTCGCATGTTGGCGAAGTCCGCTGGGGATTCCGCGGCGCCCACGTCCCTGGAGCCGGGTGGGGTCCACGTGCGGGCCAGCGTCACCGTTGCCGTGGAAGTCGGCCCCTAGCGGAAGGTCTCGACGTGGACTCGGCAAAGGCCAGCGACGAACTGACCGCACTCCCCGAATGGCGGGCTCTCGCGCAACACCGCGACCGGCTCGGGGATTTGGAGCTTGCCCGTCTGTTTGAGGACGATACTCGCCGGGCCGAGCGCCTGGCCCTCGAGCACGACGATCTCCTGCTCGACTACTCGAAGAATCTTGTGACCGAGGAGACCCTCGGCCTGCTCGTGGCGCTCGCCCGGGCGAGAGGCGTTCCCGCCCGGATCGCGGATCTCTTTGCGGGGGAGCACATCAATGCAAGCGAGGATCGCCCCGCGCTCCACGTCGCCCTGAGAGCGCCTGCGGAGCGGACCCTCGAGGTAGCCGGCAGCGACGTGGTGAGCCAGGCACACGGGGTTCTGGCCCGCATGGCGTCGTTCTGCGAGGCCGTTCGTTCGGGGGCGTGGTTGGGGTACTCCGGTCGGCGAATCCGTCACGTCGTGAATATCGGGATCGGGGGTTCGGATCTGGGGCCGCGGATGGCGTGCCGGGCCCTGGCCGCTTACACGGACACCGACTTGCAGGTTCATTTTGTCGCGAATATCGATGCCGACGACCTGGGAGGGAAACTCGCGGGTCTCGACCCGGCGGAAACGCTCTTCGTCGTCTGCTCCAAAACCTTCACCACCGAGGAAACTCTGGCGAATGCCCACGCCGCCCGAGCATGGTTGCTGGGCTCTCTGGCAGACGAGGGCGCGGTGGCCCGCCATTTCGTGGCCGCATCGGCGAATCTCGAGGCGGCGGGGCGCTTCGGGATCGACCCGGCCCTGTGCTTCGAATTCTGGGATTGGGTGGGCGGACGCTTCTCCCTGGCCTCTTCGGTGGGCCTCTCGCTCATGCTCAGCATCGGTCCCGAACGCTTTCGCGAGATGCTCGCCGGGATGCATTCCATGGACGAGCATTTTCGTGTCGCTCCCCTGGAGGCCAATATGCCGGTGCTTCTGGGGCTCCTGGGGGCCTGGTACGTCGGCTTTTATGGGGTCTCGAGCGAGTGTGTGGCGCCCTACAGCGAAGCCCTGGCCGATTTCCCCGCCTTCCTCCAACAACTCGAGATGGAGAGCAACGGCAAGCGGGTGAGCGAGACGGGAGAGCCGTTGGCCCACCAGACGGGCCCGGTGGTCTGGGGGCAGTCGGGAACCCGCGGCCAGCACGCCTTCTTTCAGATGTTGCACCAGGGGACGCGCTGGGTGCCCTGCGATTTTATCGGTTTCGCCCGGGGGCACGCCCGGGTGGCCGACCACCAGGATCGGTTGATGGCAAACCTGTTTGCCCAGAGTGAGGCGCTGGCCTTCGGTCACACGGGCTCGCCCGAGCAGAGTTGTCCGGGGAATCGGCCGAGCAATACCCTGTTGGCTCCGCTCTTGACCCCCCGGACCCTGGGTCAACTCGTCGCGCTTTACGAGCACAAGGTCGTCGTTCAGGCCGCCGTTTGGGGGATTAATGCCTTCGACCAATGGGGCGTCGAGCTCGGCAAGCAGTTGGCGGGCCGAATTCGTCAGGAAATCGAGGCCGGCGGGGTTTCGGAAGGCCAGCACGACGGATCTACCCGGGCATTGATCGAGCGCTATCTCGCCCAGCGGGATCCCGGAGACTGAGCGAACCCCTTCCTGGGCAGGTCCTCAGGCCCCCGCCTCGGCGAGGCTGCGCTCGAGGATCCGCGCGCCCTCTCCAGCCCGGCCCGTTCCGACGGCGCGTCCGTCGAGTCGGGTGATTGCCCTCGCCCCCCGCACCGCGTTGACGGCGATGATCTCCCGGGCCGCGTCGAGATCCGGGCGGCGAAGGTCGGGGTCGGCGAGCAGGGCGAGGGGCTGGCGGGCATAGATTTTCGCGAGGGCGATGCTCTTGACGCCGCCGAGTGCGCGGGAGGGGGTGCGGGCGCGGCCCTCTCCGTCGATGACGATCAGGCTCGAACGAGCCCCCTCCACCAGGCGGCCCCGGTTGTCGAAGAGCAGGACTTCGTCGAGTGCGCTTTCCAGGCACAGCGCCCGGGCCTGTTCGAATTCCGAGACGTGGCTCAGCTTGGCCCCGGGGTGCCGGCCCGGACCCGGATGGGGGAACGGGGCGATGGCCGCTCGCCAGGCTGCGCCGCCCGGGCCAAGGGCGCGGGCTTCGGCGACGAGCAGCGACTCGCCCGAGGGCTTCTCGCCCGTCGCCATGCGAACGATGCCCGGACCGTCGCCGAATACGGCGCGCGCCAGGGTCTCGAACCCTTCGCGGATCGCTTCGGGTGCCGGCGGTGGCAGGCCCAGGGCAAGACTATCCTCGGTCAAGCGCGCGCAGTGGGCCTCGAGCCAGCGGGCTCGCCCGTGCTCGACTCGGGCCGCGGTGTAGGGCCCGGGGGCTTCGCCGAGGATGCGCTGGGGCTCGTTGCCGAGCGTCGGAGCCAGCGCTCCGCCGGCCCAATAATGCCGAATTTCCGGGGCGGAATCGTCTCCGGCCGGCGCTTCAGCGCTCCTCAACAGGGACCCAGTGGGTCTCTGTGGGGCCGGTATAGATCTGTCGCGGTCGGCCAATCTTGAAATCGGGGTCGCTGTGCAACTCGATCCACTGGGCGATCCAGCCCGGGAGGCGACCCAGGGCGAAGAGCGCGGTGAACATGTTGGAGGGCGTGCCGATCGCGTTGTAGATCACCCCGGAGTAGAAATCGACGTTGGGGTAGAGCCGGCGCTCGACGAAATAATCGTCCTTGAGCGCGATCTCCTCGAGTTCCACGGCAATCTCCAGGAGTCGGCTATGGACGCCCAGCTTGTTGAGTACGTCAAAGCACGCCTTCTTGATGATCCGGGCCCGGGGGTCGAAATTCTTGTAGACCCGGTGACCGAAGCCCATCAGGCGCGAGGTGTCGTCATTGCTCTTGGCGCGTTCGACGAATTCCTTGCCCGTCATGCCCTCGTCGCGGATTGCGGCGAGCATCTCGATGACCGCCTGATTGGCGCCGCCGTGGAGAGGACCCCAGAGTGAGTTGATGCCCGCCGAAATGGCGCCGAAGAGGTTCACCATCGAGGAACCCACCAGGCGTGTCGTCGAGGTCGAACAGTTCTGTTCGTGGTCGGCATGCAGGATGAAGAGCAGGTCGAGGGCTTTACGGACGACTTCGTCGACTTCGTACTCCTCGCAGGGCGTGCCGAACATCATCCACATGAAATTGCCCACGTAGTCGAAGCTATTATTCGGATACATGAACGGTTGACCCACCGAGTGCTTGTACGCGTAGGAGGCGAGGGTGGGGAATTTTGCGATCAGCCGGTGAACCGAGATCTCAACTTCGCGGCCATCACGCGGATCCAGGGAGTCGGGGTAAAAGGTCGCCAGAGCTCCGACCGCTGCCGAGCCCGCCGCCATGGGGTGCGCGTCCTTCGGGAGGGAAGCGTAGAAACTTCTGAAATCTTCGTGGAGCATGGTGTGGTGGTTGATCGAGCTGGTGAAGTAGTCGAGTTGTTTGGCATCGGGGAGGTTGCCGTACATCAGCAGATAGGAGACCTCGAGAAAGTTGGATTTCTCGGCCAATTCCTCGATGGGAATCCCGCGATAGCGGAGGATGCCCTTCTCGCCGTCAATGAAGGTGATGGCGCTCTTGCACGAGCCCGTGTTCGCGTAGCCGGGATCGAGGGTGATGTAGCCCGTATCGGCCCGCAGTCGGCTGATATCGATGGCGCGCTCCCCTTCGCTGCCGATCACGACGGGAAGCTGCACGATTTGGTCTCCGAGGCGGAGTTCTGCGGTTTCGGCCATGATGTCTTCCTCCCGGTCGTAAGTTGTGGGGCTGATGTGTCGCCTCCCGGGCGGCCTAGGGCCGCAATCGGGCTTCCGAATGGGGTTGGGTCCCGGGGAAGCCGTACGAGGGGAGGGGGGACAGTAAGCCTAGCCAATCGCACGCTTTTCGACAGGGCCACGAGGGGACGGGGCGTGCCCGGCGGGGGGCACGCAAAGCCTGGCAAGGACCGCCGCGTTCGCTTTCGACGCCGTTGACCCGCTCAACGACGGACCGCGGACAGCGAGGTCTCAGCCGCCCTTGCGTTTGACCTTGAATCCCCGCTCTGTGAGGGCTTCGCTCACGGTGTCTCGCTGGTCGCCCTGAATTTCGATGGTTTCGTTCTTGAGGGCTCCGCCCGTCCCGCAGAGTCTCTTCAGGTCCCTCGCGAGTTCGCGCAATTCGTCGCTGGAAACCTGGACGCCCTCGATTAGGGTGACCGTTTTCCCCCCGCGTCCCTTGCTGCTGCGCCCGACGCGAACCACTCCGTCACCGGCCGCATTGCTCAGGGCGTCGGCCGCGCCACGGCCGCCCGTCCGAGGGTTGGCGCGGCATTGACAGCGCGGGGAGGGAAGCCCGCAATGCGGGCAGATCCGCCCGTATTCGGAGGAATAGACCGTCTTGGAGGGGCTAGGCTTGGACATGCGGCCAGTTTAGCCCCAGCGGGGCCCGGCGTCGGCTAGACCGTCGGAATTTCGAGTCGGCGGTGGTCCACCATGATGCATCGATCCTGGATGACCTCAATATTTTCCGCTCGAAGTCGCTTCGCCGAGGGGCCATCCGCGATGCCGAGCTGCATCCAGACCGCCCGGGGACGGGGCCGCATGGCGAGAATTTCGTCGACATGGCCGGCCACATGGCTCGATGCCCTGAAGAGGTTGACGATATCGATGGGGGTACCCGCCTCGGGAAGCTCGGAGAGGCTCGGATAGGCCTCCTCGCCCAGAACCTCGGACAATTTGGGGTTGATGGGGACGATCCGGTAGCCGTGCTCGTGCATGTAGAGGGGGATCCGGTGGGCATCCTCGCGCGGGTCATCCTTGATGCCGACGACGGCGATGGTGCGGGCGGTCGCCAGCAGTTGCCGCAATTCGCGATCTTCCCGGTTCTCCTCCACAGTGGATTCCCTCCTGCTTCGTTTTCGGGCTCGCCGGTCGACCAGAAGATCGGGCTCGCTTGTTACCGGCGAACCCTTGCTCCCGGTCAAGAGTACCCTGCCGACTCGACACCTGCCCGCCCAGTCGATAGGGTAGTGCGCCATGCCCAATGCCTTTCGCGCAACACCTCCTCGTTTGGGGGAGATGACGGTTCCGTCCCCGCTGAGTTTACTCTTCGCAGGGTTCGCTCTCACGTCCGTGCTCCTGTTCTCCGGGCCCGCCCAGTCGGTGGACGATCCGGCGGCGGGCCTTCAGGAAACGGTGCTCGCCAATGGACTCACGGTCCTGACCCTCGAGGACCACAGTACGCCGGTCGTCTCCTTTCAGATGTGGGTTCGTGCCGGTTCCCGGGACGAGACCTTCTACACCGGGATCGCTCATCTTTTCGAGCACATGATGTTCAAGGGATCGAAGCGGGTGGCGCCCGAGGAACACGCCCGGTTGGTGGGAAGCCGAGGCGGACGGATCAACGCTTATACGAGCCGGGACGTCACGGTTTACCACGAGGATGTCACGGCGGAGTCGCTGCCCCTGGTGTTGGCCCTCGAAGCCGAGCGCGTCCAGAACCTGGATATCAGCGAGCACACCCTGGAGAGCGAACGCGAGGTCGTCCTTGAAGAGCGGCGGATGCGAACCGAGGACCGACCCGGTGGAGTCGCCTTCGAGGCCCTGGCCGCGCTGGCCTGGCAGGCTCACCCCTATCGTTGGCCGGTGATTGGCTGGAGAGCCGACATCGAGGCGGTCACCGTCGAGGCCTGTCGTTCGTTCTTCGAGACCTATTACTCCGCCAACAACATTGTCCTCGTCATCGTGGGGGATATCGATACGACCGAGACCCTGGCCCGAGTGAAAGACGAGTTTGGGGGCGTGCGGCGTGCCGAATCGATCCCTCGCAATCCGGGCAAGGTGGTGGCCCAACGCGGTGAGCGTCGCTCGACGGTTCATTACCCCGTGCGAATCCCACTCCTCTATGCGGGTTGGCACGCTCCCAAGGCGGGCGCTCCCGACGGCGATGCCCTGGACGTCGCCAGCCAAATTTTGTCGGCGGGGCGCTCCAGCCGGCTCTACCGCAAGCTGGTGCATGAAAACCAGCAGGCCCTCTATGCCGAGGGAGGCTATTGGGCCATGGGGGAAGCCGGGCTCTTCTTCGCTGTCGCCGGAGTTCGGCCGGGGGTGGAGATCGACGATGTCGAGTCGGAATTCTTCGCCCAGATCGACCGTATGGCCCGGGAACCCGCGAGCGAGGCAGAGCTCGCGAAGGCCAAGCGTATCCTCGAGGTGGGGCTCGTCGAGGGCTTATCTACGACCCACTCGCTGGCCTCGCGGATCGGCGACGACTACGTCCTGCTCGGCCGGGTGCGGAGCCTGGATGAACGCCTGGCGGCCATTCAGGCGGTGACTGCCGAGGATGTGATGCGCGTCGTGAGCGACTACCTCGGTCAGGAAAACCGCAGCGTCGTCCAGGTCATCTCGCCGCCCGCTTCGGAGGATCAGACTTCGGATGATGAGACGGCCGGGCCGGCCGAGGGGGAAGAGTAATGGCAGAATTTCGACGGTGTGCGCACCGCACCGGGCCTTTGTCGCTTTGTGGGATGGTGCTCGGACTTTTCCTCGTACAGGGCTGCGCCTCATGGAGTCAGCGCACTCCCGCCTGGGAGCAGCCGCCGCCGCCGCTCAAAGAGGGGCCCGTCGTGCCGGCGGATGCCCTGACCCGGACGCGCCTTGCGAACGGCTTGGTCGTTCTGATCCTCGAGGACCATCGTCTGCCCATGGTGAACCTGGCCCTGACCGTGCGCAGCGGCGCGGGCTCGGTCGATCCCAGTCAGGCAGGCCTGGCGGAGCTAACCGCGGAGCTGATGAACCGCGGGGCGGGGGACCGAGATGCCCTGGCCCTGGCCGAAGCCGTGGATGCGCGCGGCGCTTCCCTGAGCGTCTCGGCGGGGTGGGATTCCATCTCGGCCCAGGTTTCCGGCCTGTCCCGGGATATGGACTTTCTGCTCGGTGTTCTCGCCGATGTCGTTCTCGTTCCCCGTTTCGACCCCGGGGAGGTCGAGAAGGCTCGCAGCGAACAACTGGCGGGCCTCGAGGCGGCCAACGACAATCCCGGCGAACTCGTCCGCCGGGAGGCCATGGCCGCCCTCTACTCGGGGCATCGCTATGGGGTGTCGCTTTCGGGCCTCCCGGAAAGCGTCAAGGTTCTTGATGCGAAAAATATCCGCGCGCTCCATGCCGGCTTCTTCGTGCCTGCCAACGCAATCCTCTCGGTCTCGGGCGATGTCGACCCCAAGCGGGTGCTGGCGCAACTCTCCGGCAACTTCAAGGACTGGGACTCTGCGGCCCAGGGCCCCTTCGCCGGAGCGACCACGCCGCCCCCGCCGACGCCTACACCGGCTCGCCGGCGGATCGTGATCGCCGACAAACCCGACCTGAACCAGGCCCGGATCATTCTGGGCCACGAGGGCATCGCTCGGGACGATCCCCGCCGGCTGACGGCCTCGGTTCTCAACGCGACCTTCGGCGGCAGCGGCTTTTCCTCGCGCTTGATGAAGAAGCTGCGCTCGGAGGCGGGCCTCACGTACGGGGTGCGCTCGGGCTTTGCCATGCGGGCCCAGCCCGGCCCCTTTACGATTTCCACGTTTACGCGCGTGGCGGAAACCCGCCGAGCGGTGGATATGCTCCTTGAGGAGTTGGCCGCCCTTCAAACGACCCAACCCCAGAGCGCCGATGAACTCGCCAAGGCGAAGAGCTACATGGTCGGTCAGTTCGGTCTGGGCCTCGAAACCTCCCAGGCGGTACTTTCCAGCCTGGTCAATCTCGAGGTCTACGGCCTGCCCGCGGATTCCCTGGATACCTACCGCACCCGGATCAGCGCGATTACGGCGAAGCAGACGCGCCAGGTGGCCGACGAACTCTTGCACCCGTCCCGGGCGGCCATCGTCCTGTTGGGACCGGCAGAGGTCCTCGCGCCCGAGTTCGAGGACCTCGGCTCGGTGGAAATCGTTACTCCCTGATCACGGGTGCCGTGATCACTTGCACTCCCTGATCACGGGTGCCGTG
>JAPKBZ010000017.1 GCA_028823175.1 Myxococcota bacterium | reverse complement strand
TGGCGCGCAGGCGTTCGAACCGCGTAGACCAGGCTTCCTGCCCCTCGGGCGTGTTCAGATCGATCAGCGCCAGAGGCGGGGACTTGGGCGGGGACTCGGGCGGGGACTTGGGCGGGGACTTGGGCGGGGACTTGGGCGGGGACTTGGGCGGGGACATAGGCGGGTAGGTCCGTGGCGGGTAGGTCCGTTTTTTCCGGCGGGCCCCGCCGGGTGGGGTTGTCGGCGCGGCGGCCGGGGAGGCATCTTAGCCGGGACTCCCTGGAAGCGCTCCAAGCCGGGTTGCGGAGGGTGGGCAGGTCGCTCGAGTTGGGTTACCTCCCTCCAGTCGCCGAAGATCGGGCGATCAGGGAATAGTCAATAATTGGATTGGGCGGGCGGCTCCGATGCCCTCGGAAAGGACGAAGGAAGCGATGGGGACCTACGCGATCAGTGGCTGTGCGACGGGGATCGGCGCGGCGATCCGCAAGCGGGTGGAGGCCGATGGCCACCGTGTTATCGGAATTGACCTGCTCGATGCCGAGGTCGTGGCCGACCTCTCGACTCGAGAGGGACGCCAGCGCGCGATCGAGGAGACCCTCGGCGCCTGCGAGGGGCGACTCGATGGGGCGGTTCTGTGCGCCGGTGTCGGAGGCCATATTGGGAATAATGCCTTGGTGGCTTCGGTTAATTATTTTGGCGTGGCCGACCTGCTCGACGGTTTCTTTCCAGCCCTGCAGAAGGGGGAGCAGTCCTCGGCGGTGGTGATCTGCTCGAATAGCGCGCAGTTGATGCCCGATTCGGTCAAGACCCCCCTGGTGCGGGCGATGCTCGCGGGTGACGAAGAGGCGGCGCGAAAAATCGCCGATGAGGATTGCGCGGGGCAGGCGGTCTACATGCTCAGCAAGAATGCGGTCGGGGTCTCGGTTCGCCGTCGAGCGACCGAGTGGGGAGCTGCTGGGGTCAGGATCAACGCGGTGGCTCCCGGCCCCATCGATACGCCCCTGCTTCAGGGCGGACTGGACACCCCGGGAATCGGACAGGCAATCCGGGACTTCAAGGTGCCGGTCGGTCGCTGGGGGCAGCCCGAGGAGATTGCGGAAGTCGTGGCTTTCATGATGGGTCGACACGGGGGCTTCGTCCACGGCTCCATCTGGTACGTAGACGGTGGCGCCGACGCCATGACGCGCTCGGACGCCTTCTAGCCCGGAGGGAGCGTCGAGAGCGCGTTCTCGAGAGCGCGTTGCGGGGCGGGGGGGACTTTTTAGTCGGCGCTGATCAGTTGAGGCAAAATCTCGCTGATGGGTCCGCGCAGGATGACGTGGGCGAGGGCGTCCATTTCCGTGGCTTCAGCGTTGAGGATGATCACCCCGGCTCCCGCCTCCCGAGCGGCGGGGACGACCCCTGCTACTGGATAGACGCCGAGGGTGGTCCCGATGGCGAACATGAGATCGCACGCCAGCGCCGCCCGCTCGCAGCGCTGAAGATCGTCGGCTACGAGACCCTGGCCGAAGGAGATCGTGGCCGACTTAAGGATGCCTCCGCAGGAGCGGCATTCGGGGTCGCGCTCTCCCGCACGCACCCGGGCCAGGGCGCGCTCCATGGGGGCTCGCTCGCTGCACTCCATGCACACGACTTCGCGCAGGGTGCCATGTATTTCAACGACCCGGTGGGCCGCGTGTCCGGCGTCATGGTGGAGCCCATCGACATTCTGGGTGATCAGGGTGTCGAGCTTCCCGCGTCGCTCGAGTTCGACCAACGCCGCATGGCCCGGGTTGGGTGCGCGGACGTTCTCGACGTGCTCGAGCTTCATCTGCCAGGAGCGTTCGCGGACAGCCGGGTCGCCCATATAATGCTGCAACGTGGCCATTTTTTCGGCCTCGGGGTTTCGTGTCCAGACGCCCTTGGGCCCCCGGAAATCGGGGATGCCGGAGTCGGTCGAGATGCCCGCCCCGGTCAGGACCACGATGCGTTCGGCTTGGTCGATTAGCTCCCGGCTGTGGGCGATGGCCGCTTCGAGGTCGGAGTTGGGGGAATCGGGCATGGCTCCATTCTGAGGCTTGGCGCCCTTTTTTTCAACGTGTCGAAGGGGCTACCCCTCGCGGCTGGCATCCAGAACCCGGACGGTGGGGCGCTCATCGAGTTCGAAATGTTGAGCGCGTAGGATCTCCTGGATCACTCGATGATCGGCCCCGGCATTCAGAGGGTCGGCCAGACTCGCGTCGAGTTCGGCCCAATAGGCCTCCAGTCGGAGTTGCCAGCGGACCGAGGGGGAGGGGGCTGCGGGCTCCGCGCTGCGGGCGATAGCCGGGCGAGGTCGAGCGGGCTCCCCGCTGGGATCGCGGACATAGGGCTCGCGCCAGACCGCGGCCATGATGACGACGCCGATGGCCATCCCCAGAATCCACCGCAGTTGACTCAGCATGGTTCGCTCCGCTCGGCTCCGACCGGTAGGGGAGGCGTCGCCATCCGCATCGTCCTCTTCTCCTCGTTGGGGAATTTCGGTTCAGGCTGCACTCAGCAGCAATCGAAGGCTGTTCCGTCCCTGTGGTCGTGCCAGTGGGCCCGATCCAGATAGCTGCCCCGGCGAGCCGCCGCGGTGAGGGCCCTTTTTTCGTCGACGACGAAGGGGCCATCGCGCTCCACTCGCAGGGAGGCAGAACCCGCCTGCCCTAGGTCGCGCTCGCGATCGCCGTCGCAAGCGATCAGCCCGGGTCCCGTCAGGGAGACGCGCTCTCCTAGCTCCAGTCGCCGGTGGCCGGCGATCTCGACCTGGCGGTAGAGGCCCGGAGAGATCGGGGCGAGCACACGCCCCTTGCCCTGGCCGGGTTCTGCGCACTCGACCAGGACTCCAAAATCGTCCTCGGCGGAGCAGGGGTGCAGAAGCCCGCCCACGGGTGACATGCCCACGGCATCGGGGAGGGCCCGGGAAAGTACCAACTCGCGCATCCGCTCGGGGCTGAAGGGGAGCAGGTTCCCCGTGCTGTCGTCGACCATATGCACGGCGTCGATGAGTGCGAGATCCGCGTCCTCGCCCTCGATCTCGATACGCACGACCTTGGCGCGGCGTGCGGCCTCCTCTCGGGTCACGGTGCCCGCGGCGATCAGGCCGGCCGCCGCTCCGGCGACGGTCGCCTCGATCATCTGGGGGAAGACGTTGTTGGTCCCGGTGGAGAGGGGAAGGAGGGTCGCGTCGGGCCAGGTGCGGGCCACAATTCGGCTGGTGCCGTCTCCGCCGAGCACGGCGAGGGCGCCGCAATCCTCGTCGCGCATCCATTCCACCGCAGCGACGGTATCCGCGGCGTTGCAGCGAGCGCCGAGATTCTTGAGCTCGATTTCGATATCGACACCGAGGGCTTCGACGGCGCTGTCCGCGATACGAAAGGCATCGTGGACCAGGAGAACTCGCTCGACCCCGCTGGCTGCGGCGCCGACGATGATGCGCTCCACTTGGTTGCGTTTGCTCTCGTGCGTGGATGGGCTGGCCCGGGCGAACAGGCGTCGTGCGTCCCTGCCCGACACGGGGTTGATGACGATGCCCAGGGGGCGCTTTTGAGTCGAGTCGGTCGACATCGCGGCTTCCGTTCGAGTTCGTGAGAGAGGGGATAGCGGCCGGTCCCCGAGAGCCTAACCGGCCGAGGGCGCGGTGTCCGGGGCTTCGGATTGGAGGTAGGCGCGCTCCGGGTAGCGGAGCGCCACCGGAACGAACGCGATGGCCGTGAGCAACATGGCGGCCGCGAAGAAGAGGTAGTAATCCGGCCCGGCCAGGCGGCTATTGCCCTGGGCATCTTGGATCAGAAAATTGACCAGCGAAGTAAAAAGGTTGCCGAGGGAGACCGAAAGCAAGAAGAGCGCCATCACCATGGACTTGAGGCGGGTGGGCGCCTGGGTGTAGGCAAATTCGAGGCAGGTGATCGAGATCAGAACCTCGGCGGTGGTGAGAATTAGATAGGCGAGCAGTTGCCAGACGATATTGGGGGTCTGCCCCGCCACGATCCACACCTCGATCTGCGCGCTAATCAAGTAGGCGAGGGTGGTGATAAAAAAACCAGTCGCAATCTTGCGCAGGGGTGTGGGGGTGGCCCAGCGCGCTACGGCGGGATAGACAACGGAGTTGAAGATCGGAATCAAGAGGAGGATCAGTACGGGGTTGAAGGCCTGGATCTGGGAAGGGAGCCACTCGACTCCCATGAAGGAGCGATCCATTTGTTGTGCCTGAAGGACCCATGCCGATCCCGTTTGGTCGAAGAGCGCCCAGAACATCGCGACGAAGGCGAAGATGATCGCGAGGCGGGCGACAGCCGAAAGCCCCTCGGCGCTGAAGAGTTCCCGGGTAAATGCCCTTCCGGCGGGGGGGATATGGACGAATTCCCTGCGCCCCGCCCAGAAGACGATGGTCGCCAGCAGCATGAGGGCTCCCGGCAGTCCGAACGCGAGGTGGGGGCCGAATCGGTCGAGGAGGATGGGCGTGAGTAGGGTTGAGGCGAAGGCTCCAAGGTTGATCGCGAAATAGAAGTAGCCAAAGACGCGCGGGATCAGGTGGCCGTTGCTGGCGCCGAATTGGTCGCCCACGTGGGCGGAGACGCAGGGCTTGATCCCGCCCGAACCCAGGGCGATCAGGCCGAGTCCGAGGGCCAGCCCTGCTCGCGTATCGTCGAGGGCCAGGGCCAGATGTCCGAGGCAGTAGACCAGCGAGAGGGCGAGGATGGTGCGGTATTTGCCGAGGTAGATATCCGAGAGCAGGGCGCCGAGCAGGGGCGTGAGGTAGACGCCCGAGGAGAAGAGGTGGTACCAGGACTTGGCCTGGGTGTCGGTCATCACGTCGGGGGCGCCGGTGCCGTCCACGAGGTAGCGGGTCATGAATATGACCAGGATCGTGCGCATGCCATAATAGCTGAAGCGCTCGGCGGCTTCGTTGGCGACGATATAGGGGATGCCGCTCGGTACGCCGTCCGCGGCGCGGGGGGCCGTCAGGTAGGGGCGCGCGCTCATGGCGTGGGGCGTGCCGTCACGCCGAGGGGAACTCGAAGGGCCAATTCGTCGACTCTGTGCCCCCATCGACCTCGAAGATCTTGCCCGTGACCCAGCTCGAAGCCGGCGACGCGAGGTAGAGCGCCGCGAGGGCGATGTCGTCGACCTCGCCCAGTCGCGCCATAGGGGTCATGGACTCCATCTGGCCCCGGGTCTTTTCATCGAGAAAGGGCAGGAGCGCCGAAGTGGCGATGGACCCCACGGCGATGGCATTGACGCGCACCCGGGGTGCGAACTCCTGGCCCAGCAAGCGCGTCAGTGCGGAGAGCGCGGCTTTGGCCGTGCCGTAGGCGGCAAAACCGCTCTGCGCCAGGCGACCCGCGGCCGAAGAAATATTCACCACCGAGCCGCCATCTCCTTCGAGCATATGCGGAACGACCATTCGTGTGAGATTCATCGCGCTGGTTACGTTGAATTGGAATGCCCGGTTAAACATCGCCTCGCTCGTATCGAGGGCCGGCCGAGGAGGAGATCCACCCGCATTGTTGACCAGGATATCGATGCGTCCGAAGCGTTCGAGTGTTTTGCTGACGACGTTCTCGAGCTGGCCCGCGTCGGTGACGTCGCAGGGCACCGCAAGGGCATCGGCGCCGAAGGCCCCGGCTCGCTCGGCGGTCTCCTCGATTTGCTCCGGGGTGCGTGCAGAGCAGACCACGTGAGCGCCGAGTTCGGCGAAGGCGAGTGCGCAGCCCTGTCCGATTCCACGCCCGGATCCGGTCACGAGGGCAACTTTGCCGTCGAGCTTGAAGCGATCCATCAGCATCGCATGGGCCTCCCTGGTTCAGGCGCGTTTTGGCTCAAAATCTCAGGACGGCCCGCCCTCGGGGCTATCTTCGCCGGGCGAGCGCCTATTCGTTTCTGCGGCCCGATCCTCTTGCCATTCGTTCCAGCCCTTGTAGCCGAACCATGCGCCGAGGAGCAGGAGCACCCCAAACCCATATCGGTTGAAGGTCTGGTGCTCGAGCATGTCGGGGTCGGTGTTGATCCAGCCGTCGTATCCGAACCAGAGGACGCCCGCCAGCAGTAGGATGGGGAGGAAGAGCGGGTGATCGAAGGGGGTCGGCGGGGGCCCCGGTTGGCCGGGCGGCTTAGGGTCTGGGCTCGAAGAAATCTTTGACATGGCGCGCATTATACCACTCTGTTTTCGGGACGGAAGTTCCGGGCTGCTCTCGGGCTTGACCGCTTCCTGAGGGGGCGGCATGGTTGGCGTGTGGCGACCGAGTCGAAAAAGGGCCCGAAGGGCAGCAATTATATTACGCCCGAGGGCTATGAGCGCCTTCGGGTGGAGCACCATGAGTTGTGGAAGTTGGAGCGTCCGAGGGTGACCCACCAGGTTTCCGTCGCCGCTGCCCTGGGTGATCGCTCGGAGAACGCCGACTATATCTACGGTAAAAAACGCCTGCGCGAGATCGACCGTCGCCTGCGCTTCCTGGAAAAGCGCATGGAGGCGCTGCAGGTGGTCCAGCCCGACGCCGATCGCGAGGCGGATCGAATTTTTTTCGGCGCTTGGGTCAGCCTGGAGGACGAGGAGGGCCAGCGGGTGAATTACCGGGTCGTGGGCCCCGATGAGTCCGATCCGTCCAATGGACTGATTAGTATGGATTCACCGGTGGGGCGCGGGCTCTTGGGAAAATCCGTCGGCGACGAGTTGACCGTGCGACGCCCAAGGGGCGATATCGAGTACGAGGTGGTCGCGGTCGAGTACCCCAGTGATCCCGAGTAGGCAGGGGTGGCTGGGCTTAGGGCTGGAGATGGGGTTAGGGGTAGGGGTTAGGGGTTATTAGGGGTTAGGGCTGAGCTCAGTCGGCGATGCCGGGTAGCGAGGCTTGCTGGCGGCTCGTTGTCGGGGTTACAAGCCCAGCTGACATGATGACCTTGAAGGCGTCCTCGACGCTGATTTCGATTTCCAGCGTCTGGTTCTCCGGGACGAGGAGGTAGAAACCTGAGGTCGGGTTCGGGGTGGTGGGGATGAAACAGTTCAGCATCGGCTCGCCGCTGAAGGGCTCAGCGACCGGCCCGCGCACGGAGCCGGTGACGAAGGCAATGCCCCAGATCCCCTTTCTGGGGTATTCCACGAGGACGACCCGGCTGAAGCTCTTCTCGCTGGTGGGGCTCGAAAAGATCGCCTCGAAGAGCTGCTTGACCCCGTAGTAGATGCTGCGCGCTACCGGGACCCGGCCGAGGATGCGCTCGCCCAGCCGAAGAACTTCGTTTCCGAAGAGATGCCGAACGACCACACCGGCGATAAGAATCACCAGGAACGTGAAGGCGGCACCCACGAGGGGAGGCAGGTCACTGGGATCGCCCAGCACGGGGCCGAACCATCCGAGGACCTTGGGGAGCAGCAGATTGTCGAGTTGCTGGATGATCCAGACGATCGCCCAGATCGTGATGCCGATGGGGGCGAAGGCGAGCAGGCCGGCGGTGAAATAGCGTCGAATGGCTGCGCGGATTTCGCTCCAAAGAGTTCTCATGTCTTCCTCGTGGTGGTTCTGGGTAGGGGCTGGGTAGGTTCTGGGTAGGGGCTGGGTCTCAGTCCCGAATCCGGGTTTAACTCGCGGGCTCTTCGGTGGGTTGTTTCGTCGTCGGCTTCGCCGCTGGGGTCAAAGCGCTAGCGGAGAAGGAGATCGCAAATCTCACGCAGCTTGCGAATTCCCCGGCCGAGCCAGTTGTCGCCCACGCGCCTGCGGACGGCCATCATGACGCGCCGCTCAAGGACGTGGCGGCTCAGCTTCGGCCCTTTTTTGGGGGGGGCAGCGGGATCGATGGCGGCGAGTTCGGCGGCGAGGGTCGCGCGGTCGAAACCCCAGGTGTCGAGGTCGCGGTCGTCCAGTCGAGCGAGGATATCCTGGGCTTGCCGGATGCGGTCCGGGCGCCCGCTGAGTTGGCCCGCCCATTTGGTGAGGGAGTCGGTGACGGGTCGACTCTGTCCGGCCACGGTCATGGGGTCGCCGAGCCCCCGGGAGGCAGCTCCCTCGCTGCTGGCCTTGCCGTAGTCGACCATGTCCGGCTGGAATTCGAGATCGGCGAAGTCGCAGAAGGATCGCATGTGGGCTTCGGGGTCGGCTACAAGCGCCTCGTAGGGGATATGCATTGAGCGCCGGGGAGGCTCGCGAAGGAATCGCGCCATGGCGGGGATGTAGCGCTCCAGGATGGGATTGTGCTCGTGGGCCAGAACGTGGTCGCCATCAAAAAAGGAGTCGACGACCGAGGACCAGATGGCCATGGGGTGGCGGGTCAGAATCACGTAGCGCGCGTCGGGATAGAGCCTTGTGATGAAATCGAGAACCAGCGCGTAGGCGGGGGTCTTGTCGAGGAGGTAGCGCGCAGAACTCCCGGCGAGGAGGCCTTCGTAGAGATGGTCGCTGTAGGCCCGCAGGCTTTCGCGGTAGCTCTTTTCGCCCAGGGGCAGGCAGGGAACGAGCTCGCGGATTCCGAGTTGCGCGATGATGGGGTCGTAGGGCGCCTCGTCGACGCGGGCGTAATACCCGAGGTGGGCCAGAGGCGTCAGGATATGAGGCTCGGCGGGCGCGTGGATTTCACTGTGACCTCCGAGCATGCGGTTGAGCAAGGTCGAGCCCGAACGGGGAGCGCCGATGATGAAAAGAAGCTTGTCCTGCACTTTGGCCCGCCCCGGATGCACTGACGACTGCCCCCAGCGGCAGACGGCTTTCATTCTAACAGGCCGCTGGGGCCCGAGCCTGCAAACTCTCGCTCGAGGGATCTCGCACGGGATCGGCAGCAGCGAACGAAGCGCGGTGTAGACTCGGGATTGACTGGAGCGATGAGGGAGCGATGGGGGAGAGCCGAGGGCCCGCGTCGATCTAGGGAGAGGGTAGCGCGTGGGTGACGACGCCAAGAGAGAGCGGGCAGGCCGAGTGAAGGCTCTGGCCCTGGCACTGGGCTTTGACCGGGTAGGCATCTGCTCACCCGAACCGAGTGCAGAGACCCGCTTCGTGCGCGAGTGGGTCGATCGGGGTTACGCGGGCACTATGGGGTATATCGGACGCCGGGTCGACGAGCGCGAAGACCCCTCTCTTCTGATGCCAGGCGTGCGGAGCATGGTTGTCGTGGGGCTTGCCTACGACCCTCCGCGGCCCGAGTCGGAGAGTCCCTCGGCCCGGAGCCCCATGCGCGTGGCCAGCTATGTGGGGGTGGAGGACTACCACGACGTCATGCTTGAGCCCCTGCAAGCCCTGGGGACGGCGCTGGAAGCGATGGACCCCGAGGCGGTGGAGACCCGCGGCTACGTGGATACCGGTCCCGTCCTGGAGCGCGTGTTCGCGGCCCGGGCGGGGCTCGGCTGGCAGGCCAAGAACACCTGCATCATCGATCGAAAACTGGGCTCCAGGATGTTCCTTGGGGTGCTTCTGTGCAGTCTCGAACTTGATTTCGATGAGCCGGCCTCGGACCATTGCGGCACCTGTCGTGCCTGCCTGGATGCCTGTCCCACGGATGCCTTCGAGGGGCCCTATGTCCTCAACGCGAGTCGCTGCATTTCGTATACGACCATCGAGTCCCGGGAAGGGATCGAGCCCTCCCTGCGTGCCGATCACGGCGATTGGGCGTTTGGCTGCGATATCTGTCAGGACGTGTGTCCCTGGAATCGCCGCCGCCGGGCGGGAGATCTGCCGGACCCCTTGGGTTTGCGCGCGCGCTTGGTGCCCGATCCGCGCTGGGTTCGGGCCGAACTCGACTGGGTGCTCTCCCTCGATGAAGAAGCCTGGCGGGAGTCGACCCGGGGGAGTGCGATCCGGCGCACGCGCTATCGGGGCCTGATGCGGAACGCCCTGGTGGCGGCGGGCAATAGCGGAGACCCGGGGCTCAAGGCGCGGGTTCAGGTCTTCGCCGACGGCGAGGATGCTCTGCTGGCAGAACACGCGCGCTGGGCCTTGGAGCGTCTTTGAGCCTCGGAGAGAAGCCGGGGGCTCAGCTCGGCTTGCGGGCCGCTAGGCGAGCCCAACCCTCGTCCTCGGACTCCTCGTACTCCAGGGTCTCGAGCCCGGGAAACAGGCTTGGGAGTTCGCCGGGGGCGAGCCGGAAGGCGGGGTTGCGCGGGCCCCCGGAAGAACCGCTTTGGGTTCGCAGGAAGGTCTCGTAGAGCAGCAGGCCGCCGGGGGCCAGGATTTCCTCGATGCGCGGTGCCAGGGCGCGAAAGAGGAAACGGAAGACAAGAACGGCCCCGCACGAGGCGGGAGCCAAGGGGAGGCAGGGGGCGCTTTCGAGGTCGGCCCGAAGGCAGTGCAACGCGTCGCCACCGGTCTCGGACCGTCGACTCAATTCGGCCAGGAACTCGGGATTGCGATCCAGACCGATGACGGACAAGCCCCATTGCGCAGCTCGTAGGGCGTGGCGGCCCCGGCCGCAGGCGAGATCTGCCAGGGGGCCGAGGTGTGCGCAGGTTCGGATCTGTTCCTCGTAGCCCAAGAAGAGGGCGGAGGGGGCGGCCAGGGGGCGCGGGGCGAGAGGAGCGGACACCGGGGCTTCAACTCCTTGCGGCAACCAGGCTCGCCATGATATCCGGTCGGTCCGTGACGATGCCGTCGACCCCTTGGTCCAGAAGTTCGCTCATGACGTCGGGGTCGTTGATCGTCCACACATGGACCTGGACGCGGTGGGCGCGGCAGTGGGCAATGAGTTCCTGGGTGACGAGCCGCTTTTCGCCGAAGTGCAGGGGGATTTGGATCGCCATACTGTCGCTTGAATGGGGTTGGCCTTCGCTCGCTCCCCGGATGATATCGACGATATCACCGAGACTTGCCCCCAGCGCTGGGCGGATGCCGGATTCGGCGAGGGCTTGGCGGAGCGACGCCTGGGCGGCGTCTTCTCCGGCGACGAGCAGAGTTCGGTCCTCTCGATCGAATTCTCGAATGAGGGCGAGGACCGAGTCGATGACGTTCCGGGCCTCCGTCTTGATCTCGAAATTGAAGAGCGCATCGGGGAAACGCTCGAAGGCCTCACGCACGCTCGGCACCCGGATCCCCTGGTCGGCGTAGGAGGGGGCTTCGCTGCCCTCCATGCGAAAAGAGCAGCCCGCGTTCAACTGCTGGAGATCGGCGAAGGTCTGCTCGACCACGGGGCCGCTGCCGCTAGTGGTTCGGTCGAGGTCTGGGTCGTGGATTAGGACTGGAACGCCGTCCTGTGTCACGTGGATATCGCTCTCGATGATGTGGGCTCCGTCTGCGAGTCCGCGTTCGAAGGCGATCAGGGTGTTCTCGGGAGCCACTCCGGCGGCGCCGCGATGGCCGAGAATGAGGGGGGTGGGGAGATCGAAGTAGGGATGGGTCATTGCCACTAGGCTATCATGGCTGCCCGCCCCTATCCGCCGCTATCCATCCGCCGCTATCCGCCGAGGTTGGACCCGGGGAAGCTTGAGGGCGCGCGGTCCTCTGGGTGGGGGCCGGCCTGGGCACGGAGGGGGTGGGGCGGAATATGCGCGCGGTGGTGCAGAGAGTGAGTGAGGCCTCGGTGGAGGTGGCCGGGGAGCGAGTGGCCGGGATCGGCGCCGGACTGCTCGCCCTCGTGGCCGTGGGGCAGGAAGACGCCGAGGAAGATGCCGTCAAGCTTGCGCGCAAGATTGTCGGAATGCGCATTTTTGGCGATGCCGAGGGGCGGATGAACCACTCGCTTCTGGAAGTGGGCGGGAGCCTGGCCGTGGTCTCGCAGTTCACGCTGCTGGGGGATTGCCGCAATGGACGACGCCCTTTTTTCGGTGCGGCGGCGGCCCCTGAGCGGGCAAGGCCGCTGCTGGAGCGGGTGGTCGACGAGGCCCGTCGCCTGGGCTGTGATGTGGTTACAGGCCGTTTCCAGGCGGAGATGCGAGTGACCCTCGTCAACGAGGGCCCGGTGACCCTCCTCCTCGATACCCGCGACGCCTTCTAGCCGACTTCTCCCGCGAAAAATAAGCGTTTGGGAGGGGCGGCCTTGCCTCTTGGTCCGCAAAGAGGGAAACTCGGGCCTTGGGGGAAGCACGGCGGTTGATCCGCTTTTTGGGGGGGGAAGGTTCTATGCATTTTTTGACTTCGGACAGGTGCGTCTCGGGAAGTACTTTACGACGGCGCACGCTGATTTGGAGATTCCTGTTGACCGGGCTTCTGGCGGGCGTGGTTCTCATGGCCGGCGCACCCCGCGCCGACGCGGCTGAGGTCAGTGAGGCCGCCAACGAGGGGGGCATCGGGGTCGCCGCCGCTCTGACAAGCCTGGTCTATGGCCCGGTCAAAGTTGTCTACGCTCTGGGCGGCTCGGTGGTCGCGGGATGCGCCTGGATCTTCTCGGCCGGGGACTCCGAGGTCGCAACCACGGTGCTCACCCGGGCGGTGAGGGGCACCTACGTCGTGACGCCGGGGGCGCTTCGGGGCGAGACCGAGATCGAGTTCATCGGACGCTCGCCGGTTTATCGAGCGGCGCGGGACACGACCAACGTGGACGTGTCTGCCCCGCCGGATAGCGGAGAGAGCGTTTACGGCTGGTAGGGCGCTCCTGAATCAGCGCCGGAAAGCTTCGCTTGCAGCTTGTCGGGTGAGGGGCGAGACTTGGACGTGGACCCATGAGTGAATTTGTCTCCAATATCCCGCTGGCCTTCGGGGCCGGCCTGATCTCGGTTTTTTCGCCGTGCGTTATGCCCTTGATGCCCGCCTACCTCTCGCTTATTTCCGGGGTTTCAGTCGAGGAGATGGAGAAGGGGGTCGGGGACAGCGATCTAAGGCGCCGGGTCATTCGCGCGTGCCTCGGATTCATTGCGGGCTTTTCGACGGTCTTCATTCTGATGGGGATCGGGGCCGTGACCCTGGGCCATACCCTGCGAACCTGGCATGTGGACGCCTTTGGATTGGAGATCGGGGTCGTCCAGATCGTCGGCACGCTCATCGTGCTCTTTGGTCTGCACATGACGGGGCTGGTGCCGATTCGCTTGTTCTACCGCGACACCCGAATTCAGGTCGATGTAAAAGAGCGCAGCCTCTGGGCGATCTATCTGGTCGGTGGGGGGTTCGCCATGGGCTGGTCACCGTGTATCGGTCCGATCCTGAGCACGGTTCTCGCGATGGCGGGAAGCCGCGAAACTGTCCTCGAGGGGACGGCGCTTCTGGCGATCTACTCCGCGGGCCTTGGGATCCCCTTCCTGGCCGCGGGCTGGAGTATCGAGTTCTTCTTCAAGGCGTTCGCCCGGATGCGAAAGCATTTCAGGCGGCTGGAAATCGCTTCTGGCGTGATCCTGATGGTGGTGGGCGGCTTGATGGCAACCAACCAGTTCAGTCGACTGAATAGTCAGTTCAGTTTTCTGTCCGATTTCGTGGCCCGAGCTGAGAAAGCCCTGCAATGAGCGCGTGGAGAGGGCTTGGTGGGGCCGGGCGAGGAGCCTGTGTCGCGGGCGGGCTCGCGCTGCTCCTGTGCACGGGTTGCTGGACCGAGGCTGAGTCTCCCGATGGGGTCGCAGCGCCGGCGGCGGCGGCCCCCGAGTTCTTCCTGCCCCGGCTCGATGGGCAGGAGCAGGTCAGTTTGGCTTCCGTCGCGGGCAAGATCGTGATTCTGGATTTCTGGGCGACTTGGTGCCCTCCGTGCGCCTCGCAGGTGCCCGTTCTGAACGCTTTCTACCGCGAGAACCGCGACGCCGGGGATGTGGTGGTCTACGGCGTCTCGGTGGATCAGGTGGGCGTTGAGGCCATCCAGGACTGGGTCGACGAGCAGGAGGTCGAGTACCCCAACCTCGTGGGCGGCGATCCGCTCTCTCGGGAATTGGGGGCGGTGGGCTTTCCTGCACTTTTCGTCATCGGCCGGGACGGAACTCTGCAGGACAGCCACGAGGGGATCATCGAACGCGAGATCTTGGATGGATTCCTGGCCAAGCAGCGCGCCCGGGGCGACGCGGGTTGATCGGTGTTCGGGTCGGCTGGGTGGCTACTCGGGGTAGAACTTGCCCGACTTGCCCCAGAGGCTTAGAATTGTTCTTCTTTTTCGCCCCATTCGGCGCGGGTTGAGACCTGCGGCCCAGAGGCAAACGTGTTCCGCCCCTCTTCTGAAAGATTCAGTGAACTGGCCCGCCAGGGAAACCTGATCCCGGTGGTGGCCGAAGTGATGGCGGATATGGATACCCCTCTGTCTATTTTTCGTCGACTCGACGATGGCCAGACGAGCTTTCTGTTGGAGTCGGTCCAAGGCGGCGAAAAATGGGGCCGCTACAGCTTCGTGGGATGCGGGGCACGGGCGATCTTCAGGGCCCGGGGCCATCGGGTGGAGTGGAGCGAAGGCGGCGAGACCCATGTTCACGAAGTCGATGGGGATCCTCTCGAGTTTCTCCGCGCCAAGCTCGCAGAATTCGAGGCTGTTCATCCCGAGGAACTCGATCTGCCACGCTTCGTCGGCGGCGCCGTGGGCATGGTCGGCTACGAATGGATTCGCTTCGTCGAGGATATCCCGGATACGAATCCCGATGGGATCGGTCTGCCCGACCTCTGGTTCGTCTTTCCGGAGACGGTCGTCGTCTACGACAATATTCGTCACACCGCGCTGATCGTCCGTCATGCTCACCTGCAACCGGGGGAGAACCCGGAAGCGGCACGGTTGCGCGAGGTGGCTGCGATCGAGAGCGTGGTGCGGAAGCTTCGTGCAGAACTCCCGGCGGAACCGCAGCCTCGCAAGGTCGATGTTGGGATGGAAGTCGAACGGAGCATGAGCGAAGAGCACTTCCACGCCATCGTGAAGAAGGCCAAGGAATACATCGAGGCCGGCGATGTTTTTCAGGTGGTGCTGGCCCAGCAATTTTCCATGCCCCAGCAGGCCGACGCGTTTCTGATCTATCGGCACCTGCGTGCGGTCAATCCGAGTCCCTATCTCTTCTTTATCCGCATGGAGGGAGACGCGGTCCTCGTGGGCTCCTCCCCCGAGATTCTCGTCCGGGTCGAGGAAGATAGGGTCGATGTGCGTCCCATCGCGGGAACTCGTGTGAGGGGGGAGTCCGAGGAGGAGGATCTCGCCCTTGAAGCGGAGTTGCTCGCAGATCCCAAGGAGCGCGCCGAGCATCTTATGCTGGTCGACCTGGGGCGCAACGATGTTGGGCGGGTTGCTGAGGTGGGCAGCGTTGAAGTCAATGAATACTCGTTGGTCGAACGCTATTCCCATGTCATGCATATCGTTTCAAACGTTCGCGCCCGGTTGCGCGATGGGTTCGACTGGCTCGACGTGCTACGCGCGACATTCCCCTGCGGAACTCTGTCCGGGGCGCCTAAGGTCCGTGCGATGGAGATCATCGACGAGTTGGAGACCGTGCGGCGCGGTCCCTTCGGTGGTTGCGCCGGTTATATCGACTACTCCGGCAATATGGATATGGCCATCACGATCCGCACCATGGTTGCCCATCAGGGCCGTATCACCCTTCAGGCGGGTGCGGGGATCGTGGCCGATTCCCAGCCCGAACTCGAATTCGATGAGTGCATGAACAAGGCCAAAGCTGTGCTCCAGGCTATTGACCTCGCCCGAGAGGGGCTGGATTGATGCGCCTGTTGATGATCGATAATTACGACTCCTTTACCTACAACCTCTACCAGTACTTGGGCGAGATGGGTGCCGAGGTGGATGTTGTTCGGAACGATGCCGAAACCCTCGAGGAACTCCTGGCCCGAAATCCGGATGGGGTGGTGATCTCCCCCGGCCCTGGGATTCCCCAAGATGCCGGTGTCTCAATCGAGGTGGTCGAGCGTTTCGCGGCCCAGGGTACGCCCGTTTTCGGGGTGTGCCTTGGACATCAGTCGATTGGCGTGGTGTATGGAGGACGCATCGTGCGGGCTCGCTCCATTATGCACGGAAAGACCTCCTTGATGCATCACGAGGGTCTCGGTGTTTTCGAGGGCTTGCCCGCGCCCTTCGAGGCGACCCGCTACCACTCCCTAGTGATCGAGTCCGACAGCTGCCCCGATGTCCTGGAAATCACAGCGCGTACCGAGGATGGCGAGATCATGGGCGTTCGCCATCGCGAGCTGCCGGTTGAGGGCGTTCAGTTTCACCCCGAATCAATTCTGACCGAAGCCGGCAAGCAGTTGCTCGGGAATTTTTTGCGAAGCTGCGCAGGGGGAGCGGGGGCATGAGCGTGCGGGAGGCCATCGCTCGGGTGACCGAGGACAAAGATGTGCCGGAGAAGGTCCTAGAAGCAGCCTTCGGGGAAATCATGGTCGGTCAGGCCACCCCTGCCCAGGTGGCTGCGCTGCTGGTGGGCATGCGCATGAAGGGGGAGACCGTCGCTGAGATCGTGGCGGTGGCGAAGGCCTTGCGGGCGGCGGCGACCACGGCCACGGTTCCATTTTCGAACGTGGTGGATACCTGCGGAACCGGAGGCAGCGGTCAAAGTACTTTCAGTATTTCGACCACCTCGGCTTTTGTGGTGGCCGGGGCAGGGGTTCCCGTCGCCAAACACGGGAATCGTGCGGCCTCCAGCCAGACCGGGAGCTTTGATACCCTGGAAGCGCTCGGGGTCGGGATCGACCTCCCCATCGAGCGCTGCGCGGCCATCCTTGAAAAGGTGGGGATCGCCCCCTTCTTCGCGCGGACCGCCCACCCGGCCTTTCGCCACGTGGGTCCGGTGCGCTCGGAGATCGGCGTGCGTACCCTGCTCAATTGCCTCGGGCCCTTACTGAATCCGGTTGGGGCGCGAAACCAGATCGTCGGCGTTTTCTCCCGGAGTCTGGTCGAACCCCTGGCCGAGGCCCTGGGAATCCTCGGCGCCGATCGGGCGTTGGTCGTCCACGGAAGCGATGGCCTCGACGAAATCACCACCACGGGCCCCACCCATGCCGCGCTCGCCGAGGCGGGGGGCGTGGAAGTGATCGAGATTGACCCCCTGGAGTTCGGCATTCCCCGAGCGGTGGCCGAGGATCTTGCCGGGGGTGATGCGGCGGAAAATGCGGAGATTCTTCGCGGGGTGCTGTCCGGGGAGATTGGCCCGCGCAGAGATATCGTTTGCCTGAACGCCGCCGGGGCACTCTGGGCCGCTCGCGCGGCGACGGGGATCGGTGAGGGGCTTGAGATCGCCGCCAAGAGCATCGATTCTGGAGCGGCTGCGGGGAAACTCGACGCCCTGATCGATGCCACTCGGGCAATGGACTGAGCTCGTGACGATTCTTGACGAAATTCTCGAGCACAAACGGGGCGAGGTGGAGGCGGCCAAGGCGCGCTTTCCGGCAGCCGAGTTGCGCCAAGCGGCAAACGCCGTGTCCCAAGCGACTCGGGGCTTTTCAGAGGCGCTTCGGTTGGGCGAAGCCCCCTCGGTGATTGCCGAGTTGAAGCGGCGCTCGCCGAGCAAGGGGCTGATTCGAGCGGATTTCGAACCGGTCTCCCTGGCGCGAGCCTATGAAAAGGGGGGGGCTGCGGCTCTCTCGGTCCTGACAGATGAACATTTCTTCGGAGGCCAGTTGGCGTACCTGACCCAGGTACGGGAAGTGGTTTCGCTCCCCTTACTCCGTAAGGATTTTGTTGTAGACGCCTACCAGATCGACGAAGCGCGGGTGGCGGGGGCGGACGCGGTTCTGCTCATCGTGGCGGCTCTTTCCCCGGAGCAGTTGGTCGAATTTCACGCGCGCGCGGGGGAGTTGGGCCTCGATGTCCTGGTCGAGGTGCACGACCGGGCCGAATTGGACGTGGCTCTTGGAGCTGGGGCCACGCTGATTGGCGTCAATAACCGGGACCTGAAGACTTTTCATGTGGATCTGGGTGTCTTCGAGACCGTTGTGGGCCATCTCGCCGGGAACCCGGACATCGTTCGGGTGGCCGAGAGCGGAATTCATGGGCCCGAAGACGTCAGCCGGCTGGAAAAGGCGGGCGCTCAGGCGTTTTTGGTGGGAGAATCACTCATGCGCGAGGCGAATGTCGCCGAGGCGTTGGGCGAGTTACGGAGGCGCAAGTGACCGGGAGCGTACGCATCAAGATCTGTGGGATCAGGACACCGGACGACGCGCGTGCCGCGGTTGGCGCGGGCGCGGATTTGATCGGCCTGAATTTTGTGCCGGATTCGCCTAGGTTCCTCGACCTCAAGCAGGCCGAGGCGATCTGCGAGGCCATTGCCGGCGAGGATGTCGAGAGGGTCGCGCTTTTTCGGAATGCGGGCTGGGACGAAATTGAAAACGTTCTCCGCCGAGTCGATGTGACCCGGATTCAATTCCACGGGGACGAGACCGAGGAAGACCTCGAGGCCGTCGACCTTCCCGCGATCAAGGCGATCCGGGGCGCCGATCAAGAAGCGGCGGAGACCTACCCCGGCGCGATCCTGCTTTTGGACCACCCCCACGAAGGTGGAGGCAAGGGCCAGGCCTGGGATTGGAGCGAGGCTGAGGACCTGATCGCGCACGGCTACGACGTCATCGTCGCGGGCGGGCTCAAGCCCGATAATGTGGCCGCAGCCCTGGCGGATGTGGGCCCGGTCCTGCCCTGGGGAGTGGACGTCGCCACTGGGGTGGAGGGTGGTGACTTCGTGAAAGATCCCCTGCTCATGAAGGCCTTCGTGGATGCGATTCGCCGCTACGAAGAAGAGGACTACGCCCAGGAAGAAGCGTGAGGAGATCCGCCCGAGGCGCGCTTGGCGGGCCTGAAGGGCGATTGATCGCGTTCCCCCGTCGCGGCTAGCGGGGTTGGGGAACGCTCGCGCCCGCCACGGCCTGAAGCGGCGCCTTACCCGGTTGTTTGTGCTTTCTGGGAGCCCTTTTACCGGTGGCGGACTTCGCCGGTGGCGCTTTGGGGAGTGGGGTCTGCTCCCGGGCGCCCGCCGCGTCAACTAAGGTCATGAAGCTCTGGGCGAGCAGGGCGGTGAGTATGCCCAGATCGGGGACGAGTTCGTAGTCCGCGTTGAGCCCGATATGGAGCCGGCCGTTGTAGCTGAAGAGGGCGATCCCCAGGCCCGTCCCGTTGAGCAGGGGCACGATGGGGTTCATCTCGAGGAGTTTCGCTCCAAGCAGGTAGAGGGGGAAGGGGGGGCCCTGGACGTTGGTCACGATCATGTTGATCGGCCCCTCGGCGGCGCGCGCGCCCAGGGCGAGGAGGCTCGCGGGCAAGTACTCCGCTGCGCTCATCAACATATCAAAGGCCTGGGCCTGGTGAGATTCCTTGAGTTCGGCGGTCTCGGCGCGGATGTGCTCAACCCATTCCAGGGGATTCGAGGTCCCGAGAGGCAGCGGCACGATCCAGGTCGAAACCCGGTTCCCAAGTTGTCCCTCTTCGCTCTTCCGGCGGACGTTGACTGGGGCCGAGATCCGGAAGTCCAGGGATTTCGGATCTACGCCTCGATGCAGGAAGTAGTGCCTGATCGCTCCAGTCACGGTCGCGAGCACAACGTCATTGACCGAACACTCTAGGGCGCTGCGGAGGGTCTTGACGTCGGCCAGGGGAAGAGTCAACCAGTCGATCCGGCGATGGGGGCCGAGTTCTCCGTTGATCGGTGTTGGGGAGGAAGAGGAGACCGCCCATTTGGCCAGGCCTGCCAGGGCGCTCAGTTTTTCGCCGATATCCTCGACAATCTCTGGAGCGGTCTGTGGGTAGGAAGAAAGGCTCTTCAGGGCGCGAAGGGGCATGGAGACCTGATGGATGGCGGCGTCGATGAGGAGCTCTCTAGGGCTTGGGGCGGGTCGGGGGACAAAGGGTTTGGGCTCCGCTGCCTCCTGTTCCGGGCTCGTCGACATGAGAATCTGGGCCACATCCGAGCCCGAGGCGCCGTCGATCATGCAGTGATGGATCTTGCTGACCATGGCAAAGCGGTTCTCGGAGAGTCCTTCGATGATCCACATCTCCCAGAGCGGGCGTGCGCGGTCCAGGGACTGGGTGCTGATCCGGGCGGTCAAACGCTTGAGTTGTTCGAGCCCACCGGGATGGGGCAGGGCGGAGTGACGGAGGTGGTAGTCGATATTGAAGTGGGCATCGTCGACCCAGACAGCGCGGTTCTCGAAGGGAACCCACATCAACTTCTGGCGATAGCGCGGAATCTTGTGGAGTCGCGCCTCGAGGACGCGCTTGATCATGCGAAAGTCGACGCCGCCTGCTCCGGTGGCCAAGTCACCGGCATCGTAGATTCCGACAGCAATCACGTGGAGAGGAGCGTGAGGGGTTTCCGCCAGTAGGAAGCTGTTGTCCTGGGCCGAAAGGCGCTCGAATTTGTAGTTTGACATGGGGCCTCTTTCGCTGGAAGCGCGGGTCTCGGGAAATAGGGATAGCAAGGCGCGTGCCAGCCCGGCCTGCGGCCTCTGGAGTCTGAGCGCCGGGAGAGCGGCCTGCGGCCTCGGAACTGGGCAGGCTTGCGTATCGAGTGGGCAATCCGGCTACGCCGGCCCGGTTCAGGATCCCTGGGTGAGGCTTCGGTAGAGAGCGTCGACCTGCTTCTGGGTTTCGGGAAGCCCGCCCGAGTTGTCGACGACATGGGTGGCGTACTCTTTTTTTTCGTCGATGGGCATCTGGGCGTCGACCCGGCGTTGAGCCTCGGCTTGCGCGCAGGCGTCACGCTCGACGGTGCGAAGGATCTGTACTTCGGCCGGTACCCAGACGAGGATCGACGCGTCGTAGTCCCGGGCGACCGCGCTGCCCGTGCCGCTCCGCTGGCCCTCGAAATAGAGCGGTATGTCCAGCACTACGAGGGGGGCACCCTGCTGGATGCCGAGTTCGGATTGGCGCAGCATTTCGGCGATCACGGGGGGGTGCATGATCCCGCCCAGTCGCGCCCGGGCTTCGGGGTCGCGAAAGACGATTTCGCCGAGGGCGGCGCGGTCGAGGTGTCCCGCCGAATCGATCACCCCGGCCCCAAACGCCTCGACGATGGCGCCGAGAATCTCTGTCCCGGGCGCTTGCAGAGCATGGACGATGGCATCGGCGCAGATCGTAGTCGCCCCGAGCTTTTCGAGCATCGCGCGCACGGTGCTCTTGCCCGAACCGATTCCCCCCGAGAGCGCGACCACTTTACCCATGGGGAGACCATAGGGCAGGTCCTAGGAGGGGCGGCGATGCCGGGAAGACGGCCCCGCTCAAGCCAACGAGCGACCCCCGGGGGCAAAGGCTCCTGCCCAGGGGGGCCTCAGGGCCGCGCCTGAGCCCTTCGCCCCATAACCCCTTGCCCCGGCAGGTAAAATGCCTTGCAGAGGTTTGCAGGAAGATCTCCGCTCGGATATATTGCGACCCAAATTCAAGGGGTTAGCCGCTTTTGGGGGGACGTGACCGCCGGGTGCTCGCGGCCGTCTCGCTCCGATCGCGTTGGGGGAAAGCAAATTTCCCTGTTGCATGGATTCGCAGGCTCTTCACACGCTCGACGTATCGATTTCGGGGACGAATGCCTGAAGGCAAAACAAAGACGATTGAAGACGCCGATGCGGGCGATGTCGCTCGGGAATTGTCGCGCCTGCGTGGTTCCATCGATGCGGTTGATCAGGAAATTCTCGCCCAGTTGAACCGACGCGCCGAACTCGTGCGGGAAGTCGGGCGGGTCAAGGCCGGCGGCCGCCGAAGTCCGGTCTACGTCGCCAGTCGGGAAAGGGATCTCGTGGCCGCGCTCTCGGCGAGCAATCCGGGCCCCTTTCCGGACGCGGGCATCCCTCATGTCTTTCGCGAGATTATTTCCGCTACGCGCTCCCTCGAGGAGAGGGTCAAGGTTTCTTATCTCGGGCCCGAGGGAACATTTAGCCATCAGGCGGTGTTGGCCCAGTTCGGCTCCCAGGTCGACCTGCTTCCGGTCCGGCATATGCGCGACGTGGTCAGCGCGGCCGAGCGCGGTGAAGCTCATTTCGGCGTCATCCCTGTGGAGAATAGTATCGACGGGGCCATCAATCCGACGATGGACGCGTTGATGGAGAGCGAAGTCGTGATCTGCGGCGAGTTGATGGTGGAGGTTTGCCAGAATCTGCTCTCGCGGAGTGGCGCCCTCGAGGATATCCGAGTCGTTGCTTCGATCCCGCAGGCCGTCGCCCAATGTCGCGACTGGCTGGCTTCGAAATTGCCGGCGACCGAGGTTCGAGACACCCCGAGTACGGCGGCGGCGGCCCAATTGGCCGCGGAGGATGGCTCGGTGGCCGCCATCGGCAGCGCCGTCGCAGCGGATGTCTACGGGCTGCGCTTTGTCGCCCGGGGCATCGAAGATCGACAGGGCAATACGACCCGCTTTGTCGTTGTCGGTAAGGAGACCCCAGAGGCCAGCGGCAATGATATGACTTCGGCCGCGTTCACGGTGAGGCGTGACAGGGCGGGGGCGCTCTATACGCTCCTCCAACCCTTCGCGAAGCACGGGGTGAACCTAGCGGCGGTGCAATCGCGCCCCATGAAGGGCAAGCCCTGGGAATACGTATTCTTCATCGACATGGAAGGCCATCAGGCGCAGGGGGAAGTGGCCGAGGCCCTTGCCGAGGCGGCTGAGTACGCCCATTCCTACAAGATTCTGGGTTCCTATCCCCGGGCGAGCGAGCCCCACCAGGCCCAAGTCGGCGGGGGGGCTGGGTCATGAGTCTTGAGGACCGCGTGAACCCGCATATCCGAAATTTGCGCCCCTATGAGCCCGGCAAGCCCATCGAAGAGGTGGAGCGCGAGTTGGGAATTTCGGGCTCGATCAAACTTGCTTCGAACGAGAACCCCCTGGGCCCCTCGCCCCGAGCTCTTGAGGCTGTGAGCGCGGCGGCGAAGACGGTTAACCGCTACCCCGATGGAGCTTGTTTCGCCTTACGGGCCCGGCTGGCGGAAAAACTTCAGATCCCCGGCGACCATCTCATATTTGGATCCGGGGGGGACGAGATCCTCGAATTGTTGGCCAAAACCTTTCTGGCCTCGGGTGACCGGGTCATCATGCCCTGGCCGTCCTTTGCCATGTATCCGCTGGTTGCTCAGGGGATGGGAGCCGATCCTATTCGGGTTCCTTTGACGGCGGAAATGCAGCACGATTTTGCGGCCCTTACGCGCGAGGTTGCTGTTGGGGCCAAGATGGTTTTTCTCTGCAACCCCAACAATCCCACCGGCACGAGCTTTGGCGCCGGCGAGTTGGCCGATTTCGTCTCGGGTATCCCCGAGGATGTGATTCTCGTGATCGACGAGGCCTACTACGAATTCGTGGCCAGGGAGGATTTCCCCGACACGGTTGCCCTGATCGCCGATCGGCCCGGGACCCTTGCTCTCCGGACCTTTTCGAAGATCTATGGACTGGCCGGCCTTCGAGTAGGCTACGGCATTTCGAGCCCGGAACTCGTTGGTTTTCTCGATCGCGCCCGGCACCCCTTCAACGTGAACAGTCTGGCGGAAGCCGCTGCGCTGGCCGCCTTGGACGACGACGAGCACGCGACGCGTACGCACTCGATGAATCGCTCGGGGATCGATTACCTGACGGGTGAGTTCGAGGCGCTCGGCTACCGGGTCTGGCCGAGTGATGCCAATTTTCTGCTGGTCGAAACCGGCTCCGGGTACTACGACGAATTGCTTCGACGAGGGGTGATCGTGCGGCCCTTAGCCGGCTTTGGACTCGAGAATCATATTCGCATTTCGGTGGGGAGCCCGGAAGAGAACGAAATCCTCGTTAAGGCTCTTCAGGAAATCGAGCAGGCGGGTCAGCAACACGGCGGAGGGCGCCAATGAGTCGCGTCTTCGAACGAATCGCGGTGTTGGGCCTGGGGCTTCTGGGAGGGTCGGTGGCTGCCGCAGCCCGGCAGCGGGGCGTGGCCCGCCATGCGGTGGGCTATGCCCGGCGCCGGGGTCCCCTGGAGTGGGCATTGGCCTCGGGTTTGATCGATGAGGTCGCAGATCTCGAGACCGCGGTTTCGGGTGCAGACCTGGTGGTGCTGGCGACGCCTGTGGGCGCCATGGAGTCTTTGCTCGCCGAGGCCGCCCCACACCTGTCCCCGGACGCGTTGGTCACCGACGTGGGGAGTGTGAAGGGGGTTCTTGCCGATCGATTACCCGGCCAATTACCGGCCAGCGTTCATTATATCGGCGCACACCCCATGGCGGGCAGCCACGAGTGCGGCGTCGAATTCGCCAGTGCGAATCTTTTCGAGGGGTCCCGCTGCGTGATCTCGCCCGTGCGATCGACCCCCGATGACGCGGTGGCCGCGGTGTCTGATTTTTGGCGCGGTCTGGGATGCGATGTCGTGCTTCGGGACCCGGGCGAACACGATGTTGAGGTCGCCTGGGTCAGTCATGCGCCTCACGCCCTGGCCTTTGCTTTTGCTCATAGTCTTGGAGCAGCCCCCTCGACGGCCACTGAGTTGGCCGGCAGTGGGTTCAGGGATTTTGTTCGGATAGCTCGAAGTGACCCTTCGATGTGGGCAGAGATCCTGAACTCGAATCGTAAGGCCCTTGCATCGCCATTGAGGGCCTTCGCGGAATCCATGGAGACCCTGGCCCGGAGCGTGGAAGACGGCGATCTGGAAAAGCTGGAAGCATTTCTGGCACAGGCTCGGAGTTCGCTTGAGGAGGGGATGCGCAACGTGTCCGCTCAGGCGAAGACCGACCCGTGTGAGGACGTCCGATCTGGGGGCGAAAACCCGGAAATTCAGGCCGAACCGAAATCGGCCGCCCAAGGAGTTACAAAAACAACCAATGAGTGAACCGAATACTACTACAGCCTCGGAGGAGATGTCCTTCGCCGAGCTTTTCACCAAAGGCCCCGAGTCCGTCAAGGAAGGCGAGCTTGCCAAAGGCAAGGTTCTCGCGATCGACGATGATTACGTGACGGTGGACGTCGGGTTTAAGTCCGAAGGTATGATTGCGGCCTGGGAGTTCATGGACGAGGACGGCAGCATGCTCGTCGGCGTGGGCGACGATGTCGAAGTCCTGGTCGAAGATGCTGAGGATGAAGATGGGCGCGTCGTGCTTTCGAAAGAGAAAGCCGAGCGACTGAAGGTTTGGGACGAAATCAGCCAGGCCTACGAGCGCGAAGAATCCGTCGAGGGCATGATCGTCGCCCGAGTCAAGGGCGGACTCTCGGTTGATATCGGCGTCAAGGCCTTCCTCCCTGGATCCCAGGTCGACCTGCGCCCCGTGCGGAATCTCGACGGAATGATCGGCAATCGGGCTCAGTTCCGAATCATCAAGTTCAATAAGCGGCGGGGCAATATCGTTCTTTCCCGGCGTGCACTACTTGAGACCGAACGCAAGCAGATGCGTGAGACGACTCTCGCTACGCTTTCGGCCGATCAGATTCTGGATGGTGTGATCAAGAATCTCACTGATTATGGTGCGTTTATTGATCTTGGTGGGATCGACGGCCTGCTTCACATCACTGACATGTCCTGGGGGCGAATCAATCACCCCAGCGAACTGTTCAATGTTGGGGACGAGATCAAGGTCAAGATCCTTAAATTCGATCCTGAGAGCGAACGTGTGTCCCTCGGGCTGAAGCAGATCCAGCCCGATCCGTGGGTGGATGCGGCCCTCCGATACCCTCTTGGCAAGAGGCTTCAGGGTAAGGTCGTATCGCTGACGGATTACGGTGCCTTCATCGAACTCGAGGCGGGCATCGAAGGACTTGTGCACGTTTCGGAGATGTCGTGGACCAAGCGGATCAAACACCCCTCCAAGGTTGTTTCTGCCGGAGATCTAGTGGAAGCCGTGGTGCTCGATGTAGATGAGAAGAACCGGAAGATCTCCTTGGGTATGAAACAGACCGAAGAGAATCCCTGGACTCTCATCGAGGAACAGTATCCGGTGGGCACCAATGTCAGCGGTACTGTTCGGAATATCACCAATTTTGGTGTGTTCATCGGGCTCGATGAGGGCATCGATGGTCTCGTGCACGTTTCGGATATCTCCTGGACTGAGCAGATTAAGCACCCCAGTGAGAAGTTCGAAAAGGGAGACGAGGTGAATGCAGTCGTCCTCAAGATCGACAAGGAGAATGAGAAATTCTCACTTGGGATCAAGCAGCTCGAACCCAACCCGTGGGATGGCATCAGTAAGAAATTCGGAATCGGCAGCGAGGTCACTGGGCCGGTCACGAGTGTCACGGATTTTGGTGTCTTCGTCAGGTTGGAGGATGGGATTGACGGTTTGGTCTACAGCTCTGAACTGGCAGCGGAGAGGATCGAGAATCCATCTGAGCATTTCGAGCCCGGCCAAGAGGTGACCGCTCTGGTCGTCAAGGTCGAGCCGGAAGAGCAGAAGGTTTCTCTCTCGATTCGGGCTCTGACTGACAAGGCGGAGCGGCGGGCTCTGAAGGAACTCGCCGAGCAGGAATCTCAGACGCAAACGACGACCCTTGGCGACCTTCTCGCAGAGAAGCTCGGCAAGAAGTCAGAAGACTAGATGTTGGGGGTCAGCCGCCGAGGGAGCGATTCTCTTGGCGGCTGACCTTCATATCTACCGTTGAGGTGGAGTCGGGCTCGGAGCTTCTTCAGAGGAGCTCCCAATAGGTCGGGGTCAAAAAGATGACGAAGAGCGGGTTGATCGAGGAAGTCGCCAAGCAGACGCCCCATATCTCCAAGAAGGATATGGAGGTCGTGGTAAACACGATCTTTGATTCGATGATTGATGCTCTGCGCGATGGGGAGCGAATCGAAATTCGGGGTTTCGGCAGCTTTCAGGTAAAAATAAGAGAGGCTCGAGAAGGGCGTAACCCGAAGACGGGTGAACCTGTTCACATCAGTGCTAAGCGGACCCCTTTCTTTAAGGTGGGCAAGGAACTGAAGGAGAAGGTCGATGACTCTCCTGACGCTGTGGAGCCCGCAGCGGACCCGCAAGCTTGATCGGCTATCGCTCTGAGGATGGACGGCATTCGGAGCCCTATGGGCGAGCGGGGGATACTAGGTGAGGTGGCTTCGCCGTTTCTTTGTGGTTGGGCTCTTCGTAGGGCTCTTGGTCGGTGGTTGGCAGTTTGCCGGCCAGAATCAGCAGGCCGTGGAGATCGACTACCTGGCGGGGACGCTGCCGGGGGTGCCACTCTGGAAGGTCCCGCTGATCGCTGGCGTGTTGGGGGTCGTTGTCGTTTTCTTTCCGATGACTCTTTCCCTGATGCGTTCCCGGCTGGAGGGGCGTCGCTATAGGAAGGCGATCCGCCTGCTGGAGAAGGAACTGGCCGGGCTTCGTCCCGAGGAAGGGGATGACGCCGAGGAGACCGAGGAGAGTTGACCCGGGGGCAGCGGGGTCTTGGGAGCTGGGCGCTTTGGGAAGAGCGTTCGAGCTGGGAGTAGTAGTGCGCGGGTGCAATCAGAAAGATGGGCAGGCAGGGCTTGGCCACTCTCCTGGAATGGGGAGATGGGAGGCGCGTCTATTCTTCGCCTCCGGGCCGGCGGTAGAGCCCCGAGTATTCGCCTCCGGGCCGGCGGTAGAGCCCCGAGGGTTGGGAGGGCTCGCCGGATGAAGGGGTCGGCTCTCGATACGCCGATGATGCGGCAATTCCTCGGAATCAAAGCCGGTCATCCCGATGCGATCGTGTTCTATCGCATGGGTGACTTCTACGAGATGTTCCTCGAGGACGCTGAACTCGCCGCTCCCCTCTTGGACATTGCGTTGACCACCCGCGATAAGGGGAAGGATGATGCCGTCCCCATGTGCGGGATCCCGGTGCATAGCGCCGAGCAATATATCAAGCAGTTGGCCGAGTTGGGACACCGGGTGGCGATCTGCGAGCAGGTCGAGGATCCCAAGCAGCTCAGCGGGAAACGCTTGGTCAAGCGGGCAGTAGTTGAAGTCGTGACGCCTGGGCTGGTGGGTGACCCGGCTGGAATCGAGGGGAGCGAGGAGGTCTCCTTGGTCGCTCTGTCCTTCGGCTCCGAAGGGCGTTCTGCCGCGTTGGCGGCGTTGGATGCTTCGACGGGAGATTTTCGCGCCACTTCGGTCCGTGAGGGGCCCGAGCCGCTGCCGCACCTGCTTCTCGAGGAATTGCAGCGGGTGGGGCCGCGGGAATTGTTGGTGACCGAGGGAGACCGCGACGAGTGGGGCGCGCGATTCGAAAAAGAGGTGCCGGGCTGCGTCGTCACGGCCATCCCCGAAAAGTTCTTTACGCCCGAGACGGTGCCCGTGACCCCGGAGGGTTTCGAGGAATCCTCGAATACCGGGGTGAAGCGCGCTGCTGCGGCCCTCCTCACCTATCTCGGTGAGAATCAGCCTTTCGCCCTCGGGCATGCGCCGAGGCTGAGGGAATACGAGCTCGGGGACACGGTGACCCTGGATGCCTCGACGCGTGAGCATCTCGAGCTCTTCAAGAACAGCGAAGACGGCGGTCGCCGGGGGAGCCTGGTAGCGACGCTGGATCGGACCCGGACGCCCCTGGGCGCGCGGCGACTGGCGCGTTGGGTGGGGTATCCCCTGAAGAGCCCCGAACTCATCTGGGAGCGCCAGGATGGGGTGGCCTGGTTGGCTTCCAGCGATCTCCAACGCCAGCGTCTCGGAGACGCCCTGGCGGCGGTCAGGGATCTCGAACGGATTCTCGCCAAGGCCGCCCGTCCGACCTCGGTACCCCGAGATCTCGGTGCCCTGAGGCTCTCTCTCCAGGCCTTGCCCGTTGTGGAGCAGGCGGTCTGCGGCGACGATTCGGTTCTCTTTGGACGGGCGGGAGAGACGCCGAGTCGCTGTCCCGTCGGAGTGGTGGCGCCCAGGCCGATCCCGGAGCTCTGCCAGCTCCTGGAGAAGTCGCTGGTCGATGATCCACCCGTGATTGCTCGGGGGTCTCGGGGGGCCAACGAAACGGGCTATATCCGGCTGGGGTATCGCAGCGATCTGGATGCCATCCACGAGGGGGCAAGCAAGGGGCGAGATTGGATCGCGGGGCTCGAGGCCAGCGAACGAGAGCGAACGGGGATCGCGACACTGAAGGTCCGCTATCACCCGGTGCACGGATACTCGCTCGAAGTTTCCAAAACTCAACTGGCTAAGGTCCCCACCGACTACGTGCGCAAGCAGACGCTTGCCAGCGTGGAGCGCTTTACCATCGAGGGCTTGCGCGAGGTCGAAGCAACGGTCATGGGGGCGAACGAGCGAGCGGCCTCCCTGGAGCGGGAGATCTTCGATTCCCTGCGTAAGGCCGTGGTGGCCTCAGCGCACGAAATTCGGGCGGCAGCCGAGGCTGTTGCGGACCTCGATGCATTGACGAGTCTGGCCGAAGTCGCGCGGCGTGAAGGCTGGGTTCGCCCCGAGGTCGATGATGGGGAAATACTCAGCATCACGGCGGGCCGGCATCCTGTCGTCGAGGCGATGCTGCGTCGAGGCAATGCGGACGGCTTCGTGCCCAACGATACGAGCCTTGCTTGCGATGCGACTCGCATTCTACTGCTGACTGGGCCCAATATGTCGGGCAAGAGCACCTATCTCAGACAGGTGGCGCTGATCGTGCTGTTGGCCCAGGTCGGCAGTTTTGTGCCCGCGGAAGCCGCCCAGATCGGCGTTGTAGACCGGGTCTTTACTCGCGTGGGGGCCTCGGACCGTCTCTCCCGGGGCGAGTCGACCTTCATGGTAGAAATGCGGGAGACGGCAGAAATTCTCCGGCTGGCCTCCCGTCGCAGCCTGATCATTCTCGATGAGATCGGCCGTGGGACGAGCACCTTTGATGGATTGTCTATTGCGTGGGCAGTCGCCGAGTACCTGCACGACACGCCTGGGCTCGAGGCCAGGACACTCTTTGCCACTCATTACCACGAGCTGATCGAACTCGCGACGACCCATGCGCAGATTGCGAACGCGCACTTCGAGGTGCGCGAATGGAAGGATGAGGTGATTTTTCTCCGCCGCTTGGTCGCGGGAGGAGCCAGCCGATCCTACGGGATACAGGTTGCCCGACTGGCGGGGCTGCCCGGGGACGTGATCGAGCGCGCCCACGAGGTTCTGCGCGATCTAGAGGCGACCCAGGACCCACATCTGCGTGCGGGAGAAGAGGTGGGGACGGGGAACGGGCAACTCGTCCTGGGGCTGGAGATTCCCCAGGCCAAAGCCCAACTGCAGAAGCAGCGAATCCTGGAAGAAATTCGGGAGATCGATCCCGATTCAACCACTCCTCTCGAGGCCCTGTCGGCCCTGGAGCGATGGAGAACTGTCTTGAGGGACGAGGAATGACGGGCCGAGGCCAGAGGAGACAGGGCAGGAAGGGGAGGGCGGGCTATCTCCTGCTCGCCGGCCTGGCACTGATGCTCGTGGCCGCTGAGAGGCCGCCCGGGTTGGGGGATGTGCGGGACGTTCGGACTTGGTCCTATCCGGATTACACCCGGGTGGTGGTCGAATTGAGCCGACCAATCGAACTGGAATCGGACCCCACCGTGCGCCTGCCGGCGAACGCCCGGGCTGAGCGACCCGAGCGGCTTTATTTGGACTTGCCGGGAATCTGGGTCGGTCGGCGTTATAACGAGGGGCTGTCGGTGGGGGATGGGCTGCTGCAGGGAGTTCGCCTGGGGCAGAATACCCGGACAACAAGTCGCCTAGTGGTGGATCTTGAACGCTACGAGCATCACCGGATGTTTACTCTTCGATCGCCCGATCGGGTGGTCATCGATGTATACGGCGAGCCAAGGCCCATCCACTCGACGGCGGAGGCTCGGAGAGAGGATCCCGGCAAGGGCAGCAACTCGCGTTTGTCCATGGAGATACGAAGGCTGCATACCGTTGTGATCGACCCGGGCCACGGTGGCAAGGATCCCGGCGCGATTGGAATTCGCGGCGTCCACGAGAAGGACATCAATCTCAAGCTGGCCCGAAAACTCGCCCAGCGGCTGCGGGCACGGTCCTTCAAGGTCGTCTTGACCCGGGACGATGACCGTTTTCTTAATCTCGAGGAGCGAACGGCGATCGCCGAGTCATCCGGGGGTGACATTTTCGTGTCTATCCATGTGAACGCTTCCGAAAATCGGGACCTGCGGGGAATCGAGGTCTATTACCTCGACGAGGAGCATGAGCGCCACAATCTCGAGGTGGCAGCCAGGGAGAACGGGGTTGAGCCGGGAGAAGTGGATGCGCTCCAAGAAACGCTGGCCCGCCTCCGGGTATCGGAGGCTTCGCGCTACTCGGAATCTCTTGCCCGTTACGTCCACCGGGACTTGACCCGCGGCCTGGCCCAGACCTACGGGGGCGTGTCCGACCTCGGGGTGAAGAAGGGGCCTTTCTATGTGCTCTTCATGTCGAGTATGCCCGCGATTCTCGTTGAGACCGGGTTTTTGACTAATCCCAAAGACGCACAATTGCTGAGCAGCGATAACTATTTGGAGGTCGTGGCAGCCCAAATCGCCGCCGGACTCGGCCACTACCGCAACGGCAATCGCCAGCAGGCAAAGTCGGGTGCCGTCCCCGGTATGGAGAATGATTCCTAATGTCCGCGCCCGCCCTCGGTTTCCGGCTGGATGAGCTGAAGAAATCTGAACTTCCCCTCGACCGCGCGGTTCCTGCCGCCGTGCGCGCCTACCTCGAAGAGTGCCGAGCCTACCTCGCTGAAGAGCATCGTCTCTCGAAATCGGGCCGATTGGTTAACGAGGCGAACTCGGACTTAACCGATCGGTTGGTCCGAAGGCTCTTTGCGTTGGCGGAGGAAGTCATCGTCGGTGATGGTGGGCAACTCGAGTCGGATCTCTGCGTAGTGGCGGTCGGCGGGTTCGCCCGACGGGAGATGTCGATTCATTCGGACGTAGATCTCCTGATTCTCTACCGAAGTAAATTGAGCGACTACGTCACCACGATCGCCGAGCGGCTCCAGTATTGGTTATGGGATGCCGGGCTGACCGTGGGTTGTGCAACCCGCACCATCGAGGACACCCTCGCGATGGGGAGGGAGGACGTGACCGTGCGGACCACGGTCCTCACTGCCCGTTTTCTTTGTGGCGATGGTGAGTTCTTTCAAGATTTCGCGGATACGATCCGCAGGGAATTGCTGCAGGACGTGGGGGTGTTCATCGGCGAGCAGGTTGAACTCCTCGAGAAGAGGCATCAGGACTACGGTGAGTCGCTCTTTCTTCTTCAGCCGAATGTGAAAGAGGGGGCCGGGGCGCTACGCGACTACCATGCGGCCTATTGGGTCGCCCGGGGAGCGCAGCCTTCCCTGCGTAATCTTGACGATTTTCTCCATTTCGGATTGCTGACCGAGTCCGAGATGCTCGAATTTAGGGAAGCTCTCGATTTTGTCTGGCGGGTTCGGAACGAGCTTCATCAGATGGCCGGTCGCGCGAACGATCAGATGAGCTTCGAAGTGCAGGAGCAGGTCGCCGAGGCGATTGGCTATGGGCACATGGATGGATATCCCGAAAACAGGGAAGGACTCGAGGAAGAGGAGGGCACTCTGGCGGAATTACGGTTTCGGCCAGACAACCCCGACCTCCCGGTCGAGCGTTTTATGCGGGATTACTATCTCCACGCTCGGGTCATCAAGGCGCATTCGGAGTTGGTGATTGCCCAGTGTGCGGCGAGAGAGGCGGGCTCGAGTGGGAATTTGTCAGAGCGTGTCGAGGTCGAGGAGGGGTTCCGCCTAGCCAATCAACACCTCGAGATCCCCCACTCCTCGCATATCAGGGAGCGACCCATTCGGATTCTGATGGCCTTTGAAGTGGCTCAGAATCATGATGTTGCGCTCTCACGCATGGCCCAGCGCTTGATCCGCGAGAACCTCGAAATTTTGAATGATGAGCGTCGGGGAGATCCGGCTTTCTCGGCCTGTTTTATGCGTATTCTCAACGCGCGAAAGCGGGTCATGCGCAGCCTGATGATGATGAACGATGTGGGCCTCCTTGAGGCGTTTATTCCCGAGTGGTCGCATATCGTTTGTCGTTGGCAACATGTCATCTATCACACGTACACCGTCGACGTGCACTCGATCTTCCTCGTGGAGGAGCTTCGCCGGCTCTGGCGCGGCAAGCACGCCAGGACCATGCCTGAACTCACTGAGTTGATGCAGGAGGTTGATGATCGACCTGCGCTCTATCTGGGGTGTCTTCTTCACGATATCGGAAAGGGCTTTGGTGGGCACCATTCTCGGAAGGGAGCGGTCCGGGCGGTGAGGACCCTGGCTCGTCTTGGCCTTACCGAAGAGCGTAGCCAGAGGGTGCTCTTTGTTGTCGAACACCACCTCCTCATGTCTCATCTGGCCCAGAGCCGGGATCTCTCGGACTCGCGTCTGATTCTTGAACTGGCCCAACTCTGCGGTGATCGTGTGAACCTCAGAAACCTCTACCTGGCGACCTTCGCGGATATCAGGGCTTCGTCTCGCGATGCATGGACGGATTGGAAGGGGCAATTACTTCGGGAACTCTTCGAGCGTGCGGCGGAAATGATCGAGACCGGGGCCGATAACCCCGACAAGGCCATGGAGTTGATCGAAGCAAGGGTCGAGGTGCGCCGGGATGGCGCGAGCGAGGTATTGAAGGCGCAGGGGGTGGAACAGTCGTATATCGACGCTTTCTTCGATGAGCTCCCTCGGCGATATTTTATCGGACACACCCCGAAGCAGATCGCACGCCATGCGAAGGTCGTGCTCCGCCACGCCGAAGATCGGGTTCCTACGACGGCTTTCCGCGAGATGCGCGGTGGTTTTACCGAGTTCATCCTGTGCACGGCCGATGCCCACGGCCTCTACGCGGACGTAGCGGGAACGCTTTCAGCCCACGGCTTGAATATCCTGGGGTCGAATGTGTATACCACGCGAACGGGCCTGGCCTTGGAGGTCTACAGGCTGGGTTCACCGGCGGGCGGCCCTGGGGAACGCGAGATGGCTTGGAGAGATTTCGAGCAGAGCCTGATTGGTGTGCTCACGGGCGAGGTCTCTGTCGAAAACATCGTTCGGGCCAGCCGTCGCCCGGTTGGTTTTACACGCCCGCCGGCCCGGAAGTCGCCGAGAGTTATCGTCTCGAATGAAGAGAGCGAGTTCTACACCCTCGTGGACGTAATCGCCGACGATCGAATTGGGCTGCTCTACGACGTGACTCGGTGTCTCGGCGATTTCGGATTGGAAATTTATATCTCGAAGGCAGCCACCATCAAGGATCAGGTGACCGACAGCTTCTACCTCAAGGGAGCCAATGGACGGAAATTTCGTGACGAGGAGGGGCTTGTCGTGCTCCGGGAGCGCCTGTTGGCCGCGGCTCGGGGAGAAGGCTCCGACGACGCAGAGGATCAGCCAGGAAGGGGTGGGGTGTGAAGTCCGGAACGGCTTCCTGGGGGGGAGAGCCCCTTGATCTGGATGGACTCAGGGACCGTTATTTGAATTATGCGCGCCTCGAACAGGGGCTGGCCTCGAATACACTAGAGGCCTACGCGAGTGACCTACTGCGATTCGTGCGTTACGCGGAAGAGCAGGGTATCACCCGGACCCGGGTTCTGGACCGTGCCTGTGTGCTGGGCTTTGTCGACGAACTCGCTGGTGCCGGGCTCGCGGCGAGCAGTCGAGCTCGGGTTCTTTCGGCCCTTAGGCGCATGATCGCCTTTGCGGCGGGGCGGGGCTGGCTCGAGGTGGACCCCCTCGAAGGGGTCGCTGGGCCACGGCAGGTTCAGGCGCTGCCAAGGGTGTTGCGGACCGACGAGACCGAGGCTCTGCTAGGGGCGGTAGATACCGACACTCTCCTCGGTCTGCGGGACTTCGCGATGATCGAATTGCTCTACGGGTGCGGGTTGCGTGTCAGCGAGTTGGTGTCCCTCGAGGTCTCGGCCTTGGACGCGCGAGGTGGCCTGCTCCGTGTTCTGGGGAAGGGGAATCGGGAGCGCTTGGTCCCGGTGGGTGAGTCCGCGCTGAGGGGCCTGGATGATTACTTGACAAAGGCTCGGCCCGGTCTTTTGGGGAAACATTCGGAATCCCAAAGGGCCATCTTTTTGAGCCGTCGCGGTGGACCGATGACGAGACAAAATTTCTTTATCCTGCTGCGCAAGTTGGCGCGCAAGGCGGGAATCGAGCAGGCCCGAGTTTCCCCCCACGTCTTGCGGCATGCTTTCGCGACAGACCTCCTCGAAGGGGGGGCTGATCTGCGGTCGATCCAGGCGATGTTGGGACATTCCGATCTCTCGACCACTCAGGTCTACACGCACGTGGGCCGCGGCCGGTTGCGCGAGACGGTTGAAGCGCATCACCCGCGCGGCAAGGGCAAGCGGAAATGAGTTCAGGGGTTGGCCTCGCGGCGGTGCTATCGGCCTTGCCGCCGGCCTCCCTAGGCCTGGTGGAGAGGCTTCGAGCCGAGGCGCGGGCGTCGGGGAAGGCCCTTTATCTCGTGGGTGGACCGGTTCGGGATATCCTGCTGGATCGTCCCATCCGGGACGTGGATTTGCTTATCGTGCCGGGGATCGGTATCGCCGACCTGGCACGGAAGGCGGCCCCGGCGAGTGCTCGAGTCGTGGAGTACCGCCGCTTTGGCACCGCGCGGATCGAGATGGGGGAATTGGAGCTCGATCTGGCCGGTGCTCGCAAGGAGGTTTACTCGGCGCCCGGGGCGCTTCCCGAAGTGAGCCCCGGGTCTCTCGAAGAGGATCTCATGCGACGAGATTTCAGCATCAATGCCCTGGCTCTGGAGATCGAGCCCGCCGAGAGCGCTTCGCCGTTGGAGCTTACCGATCCGTGTGGGGGGCGAGCGGATTTGGAGGCTGGGCATCTTCGGATCCTTCACCCGCGAAGTTTTCACGAAGACCCCACGCGTATTCTCAGGGCCGCGCGACTGGCTCCCCGCCTGGGGATGAAATTGGGTCGGTCAACGCGTTCGGCGATGCGGGATGCGCTGCGTGACGGGGCCATGGGAGCCGTCAGCGGGGAGCGCCTGAGACGCGAGTTGGAGAAGGTTTTCAGCGACGCCTTGCTCGGTCTTGACCCGAGCCTGGCTCTTCGGCAGCTGGGCAATTGGCATGTCCTTTCGGCGCTGGAGCCCGGGCTTGAGTGGCCGAAGGAAGCGGCGACTCCCGTTCGGCGGCTGGGAAAGCTGATCGCCGAACCCGAGTGGCGATCGAATCGGTTCCGGCCCTGGGTGCCGGGTGTCTCTCTCTGGCTGGCGCCCCTGGGTCCAGCCCTGCGTCGAAGGGTCGTGCAGCGCTTTGCGATCCGGGGTGAGACCGCCGAGCGAATTCTGGGGTTCGGAGCGGAGCGGCAACGCTTACAAGCGCGCCTGGCTAAGGCGCGCGGGCGCGGCGCAGTGGATGCTCTTCTCGGCGGGATCCATGAGGAGAGCCTGGTGGCCCTCTTCGCGTCGTCGGAGCCGCTCCTGCGGCGCCGGATCGTGCGCTGGGCCGCCGAAGATCGCGCGCGCCGAGTTCCTCTCTCGGGAGACGACCTGGTGGAACTCGGCCTAGAGGGCCCAGCCGTCGGCCGCGCCCTGGCGCGGATCCGGGCCGCCTACCTGGACGGCGCGATCGCGAACCGGGAGGAGGCCACGGCGCTCGCGGTGGAGTGGGCCCGTCGCCGGGCCTCACGCTCAGCGAAGGCCAAAAGGTAGCGATTTCAGGGTGTTCGGCTTGCTACACTGGGTGGAATCCCTCATACTGAGGGCCGGCGAGAGTCGACGATCCGCCCCCGACAACCAGCCCCCCCCTGGCGTCCCAGCGTATGCCCATGAGTGATGCCCACAGCGAGTCGGACTCTTTGCCTGTTCTGGATGGGGGGCCGGGGTACGCCGCCTACGCCGCCTACGCGGTCAAGTTGCCGCTCTTCGAAGGCCCCCTTGACCTCCTGCTGCACCTGATCCGGCAAAACGAAGTCGAGATCGTCGATATCCCCATTGCCAAGGTCGCCGAGCAATACCTCGCTTATATCGAGATGATGAAGGATCTGAATATCGATGTCGCCGGCGAATACCTTCTCATGGCAGCGACCCTGGCGCTGATCAAGTCTCGCATGCTGCTCCCTCGGGAAAGCCTGGGGGAGGACGGCGAAGACGGTGACAACCGCATTGATCTGGTGACACGGCTGCTCGAGTACCAGCGCTACAAGGAGGCCGCGGAGACCCTCGCCCAGCGCCGCCTGCTGGGCCGAGATGTCTACCGGGCGGAGGGGTCGGCCCCAGAGCCGGTTCCCGAGGCGGAACGAGAGATCGAGGTCGGGCTTTTCGACCTGCTCGAGGCATTTCGTTCGGTCCTTGCGACGGTCCCGGCCGACGATCGTTCCCACGCTGTGGAGACCGAGGAAATTACGGTCCGCGAGCGCATGATCTACGTGATGGATCTTTTTCATACCGCCGAGACCGTGGAGTTCTCGGGCATTTTTGTCAGTCCCGGAGGTCGACCCGTGAGCCGTGCCCTGATTGTGGCCACGTTTCTAGGGGTTCTGGAGTTGGCTCGACTTTCGGCGTTACATATTTTTCAGAGCCTGAATGCAATCGGGGTGCCTGAGGGCGAGATCCGACTCAGGGCGGTGGAGTTGTCCGAAGGAGAGCTTCAGTGGGCCGATCGCATTACGGACAGCATGTGAGGAATTGAGATGGAAGCAACCGAAGAACGTCGAATCATCGAGGCTCTGATCCTCGCGTCCCCCGAGCCAGTGAATATTCCGCGTATTGCCTCCATTCTTCCTGGGGTGAGCGCAGCTTTGGTCAAGGATCGCATCAACGAATTGAATACCGAATACCAGGAGCAGGACAGAGCTTTCGAAATCTGGGAGGTCGCGGGCGGATTTCAGATCAGGACACGGGCCGAGTTCTCGGGCTACGTCCAGAAACTGCGGAAGGACAGGCCATTGCGTCTGTCCCAGGCGGCCCTCGAAACCGTGGCCATCATCGCGTACAAGCAGCCGATTACCCGGGCCGAACTGGAACTGGTGCGGGGGGTCGATTCGGGCGCGATTCTCAAGAGCCTGCTCGAACGCCGGCTTCTGCGGCTCGTGGGGCACCGCGAAGTGCCGGGGCGTCCCCTTGTGTATGGCACGAGCAAACGCTTTCTCGAGATTTTCGGACTGGAATCACTGAAGGAATTGCCCTCCCTGCGCGAACTCGAAGAATTGGCGCGGGAGCAGGGGCTTGAGGTGGTGGCCGAGGATGATCTCGCGGACGGGGCAGAGGCCGATGCGCCGGTGACCGAAGATCAGAACCTGGCGGAAGCGTTTGGGGGAGGCGAGGCCGAGCAGGCCGCCGGGGTCGACGAATCGCTGGTGGGTGAGGTCTCCGAGTTCGATGGCGCAGCCGTGGATACGCCCGAAGAGCCCGAGGCGTCGCCGGGAGAGGCGGCCGCATTGACTGCGGAGCCGGTTCAGCCCGGCTCGCTCGATCAGGAGTAGGCGAGATGGCTCACGGTCAGTCACCTCGTCACGTGCGAAAGCGTAAGGCGGTGGATACACCCGCCGAGGAAGGCTCGGCGATTCGGTTGCAACGGATCGTCGCGAGCGCTGGGCTGGCGTCTCGCCGCGGTGCTGAGGATTTGATTCGAGAGGGTCGCGTTTCGGTGAACGGGCGCACGGCGACCCTGGGAGAATCCGCTGACCCGATCAAGGATGTCGTTCTGGTCGATGGGGAGCGTCTTCGTTCGGAGCGACCCCGCTATTGGATGCTTCATAAGCCGAATGGCGTCGTGACGACGGTTTCGGATCCGCACGGCCGGGAGACAGTGATGCACCTGCTGCCCGTGGGTGTGGGTTCGGTTCATCCGGTCGGTCGCCTCGATCGCGATAGCTCGGGTCTCCTGCTCTTGACCAACGACGGTGATCTGACTCAGCGGCTGCTGCATCCGTCCCATGAAAGCGAGAAGGAGTACCGGGTGACGGTCAAGGGGGAACTCGGCCCGGATCTCGTCGAAAAGATACAATCGGGCCTCTACCTCGAGGATGGGAAGACTGCGCCCGCCAAGCTGAGCCGTCTGCGCGCCGATCCCGATACGGGAACGTCGACTTTTTTCCTGATACTGACCGAAGGCCGAAAGCGGCAGATTCGTCGGATGCTGCTGGCGGTGGGTCGCCCGGTCAAGAAGCTCGCTCGGGTTCGAATGGGGCCTCTCGTGCTCGGGCGACTGGCGGTGGGTAAGTCGCGTCCGCTCAGAGCCGAGGAGATCAAAGCGCTCAAGACCCACGCCGCGCGCCTTACGGAGCAGGCGCCCCGGCGAAAACGGGCGGCTCGAAAGGGACCTTTTACCTCCGCCCGCGGACCCCGGCGGGACTGAACGCGCGGAGTCGGCGGCTGGGCTGACGCCTCTGGCTTGGATTAGGCGCCTGGGTTCTGGGGCTTTGAACCGATTCGGTCCACGAGCAGGGTGGCGCCGAGCCCGACGAGGATGAGTCCGAGGGAGAGGGCCGCCTGGGGCGGGCTCGGAACGAAGCGTTGGGTGGGCCAATCCTCCGGGTCGAGGTCTGCTGCGGCTTCGGCCGTGAGGACGCTGCCCTTGTGCAGGTCACCGACCTCGGGAGGCACGGCGCCGTGGAAGGGGTAGAGCCCGACGACCGAGCCGAGAAGAAGCCCGAGCAACATGCCAAGGGTTGGCTTCTCGAAGCGGTCGAGCAGCCACCGAATTAGGTTGGCGACGCCCACGATCCCCACCGCGACCCCGAGCCCAACGGGGGCCAGAAGGGTCAGGGACTGACTCAGGAGTTCGGGCTCCAGAGAGCCGCCGAGTAGTCCCTGCTTCAGTCCGTCCACCGCCCCGAGGATCGTCTCGTATTGGCCCAATAAGAGGAGCAGGTATCCCCCGCTGATGCCCGGCAAGATCATGGCCGAGGCCCCGGCGAGCCCGGAAACGGCGAGCAGAAAGAGGTCGGGCTCATGGCCGCTCTGTCGAATCTCGCCCATGGCCATCAGGCACATGAGAGCGAAGGCCAACGTCGCACTGACCCAGAGCGTAGGCGTGGCGGGTCGGGCGAGTCGCCAGACCAGGGGGACCCCTCCCAGGCTGAGCCCGATGAAGAGGCTGTACATCACCCATCGGTTTTCGATGACAAGAGTCTTCATGGTTCCTGCGAGCAGGAGAATCGAGAGTCCGGCTGCAACGGCGATGATCCCAAGGGTGAGGACGGAGCGCCACTTGAAGTGCAGGGTGCTGATCTCTGCGATAGCCGAAATGAAATTGGGATAAATGCCCGCAGCCAGAAGCATGGTGCCCCCGCTAATGCCGGGGACGAGATTGGCGAGCCCCATCAGGATGCCTCCGGCCGCGCTCCGCAGGCCGAGGGTGGTGGGAGGGAGCGCTTCGCCGGCCCCGATCGCGTTTCCGTGGGAACGGTGCATTTCGGGCGCGAGCTCGGGGCTCTCCGTGGACATGGGAGTTGTCTCCGTTCATGGCGGGGGCCGGGGTCGGGTGGCACGGGGTAGCGACCGTTGTAGTGTAGCGATGGGAGGAGCGAGATGTGCGGTCGAATGGTTCTGACCCGAACGGCCCATGAAATCGCGGACGTTTTTGATGTGCCCGAGTGGTCGTCGGAGTGCGAATTCGGGCCCCGCTACAACGTGGCCCCCAGTCAAAATGTCTTGGCGGTCAGGCTTGCGTCGGAAGGCGGAAGGGAACTCGTGCCCCTGCACTGGGGGCTACTTCCGAGTGGGTCCAAAAGCCGGGCGAGTGGCTACCGGATGATCAACGCACGCTGCGAGACGGCTGCGGAGAAGCCGTCCTTTCGCCAAGCTCTGAAAGCACGGCGTTGCATCGTCGCGTCCGACGGCTTCTATGAATGGAAACAGAGCGAACTGAAACAGAGCGAGCAGGCGGCGGGAGCCAAGAAGAAGAGCGGAACCAAGACTCCCTACTTGTTTCGGTCACCCGCAGCAGCCCCCCTTGCCCTGGCGGGACTCTGGGAGAGTTGGATAGACCGGGATTCGGGGGAAGTTGTCGAGTCCTGCGCGGTTCTGACCTGCGAGGCCAACGTAGACATGCGTTCGGTTCATCACCGCATGCCAGTGCTTCTGTCCTCGCCGGATTACGACGCTTGGCTGGGCATCGGCCCAGAAGAACCTCTCGGGCTACAACGACTGATGAAACCGGCGCCGCCGGGTCAGCTCGAGGCGATCGAGGTGAGTTCCTGGGTGAATAACCCGAGGAATGAGGATCGGCGGTGCATCGAACCGGCGTCGAGTGCTACACGTCTCGCATGAGCCATGGACGACGGGGTCGATCGAAGGAGCCGGAGAGAGGTTCGCCCCTGCGCGCCGGGTTACTCGGGCTGATCGCGGTCCTCTACCTGTTTTCGGTTCCCTGGTATCGTGCCGATGACCAGCCTCTCAAGCTCCTTTTCGGGCTGCCCGACTGGGTGGCGGTCGCCGTAATCTGTTACGGGCTGGTGGCGATCCTGAATTCCCTGGCCTGGGCACGAACGGTCGTCGATGACGCGGCGCCCCTGCCCGATACCTTGAGGAATCGCTCAGACGATGCCGAGGCCTCGGCGAGGGCGCGGGAGGCTCAGGGGTGAACTTCTCCGAAATGGGGCTGGCGGCACTCCTCGTCTATGTCGGGGTTCTCCTGGTGGTGGGGGAAATCGCCAGTCGATCGCGTAGGGACCTGAGCCCGAAGGATCATTTCCTCGGGGGCCGAGAACTCGGGGTGTTCGTCCTTTTTCTTACGCTCTACGCCACCGCCTATTCGGGCAATTCCCTGCTCGGTTACCCGGGCAAGGCCTACCGCGTCGGGTTCAGTTTCGTCATGGCGACAGGGTTCATGATGGCGATCATTGTGGTCTTCCATGTCCTGGTCCCCCGGCTTCGACCGGCTGCCGTTCAACGCGGCTATGTGACTCCAGGCGATTTTGTGCGCGACCGCTTCTCTGGGGAGCCGGGAAGCCGGGCCTTGGTTGCTTCGGTGGGCATTTTGATGGCCCTGGCTCTGGCCAACTTTATCTTGGCGCAACTCAAGGCCATGGGAGATGTGGCGAGCCTCGTGACCGGGGACCTTATCCCCTATTCGTGGGGGGTGGTCGGTCTGGCCGCGATGATTCTTTTCTACGAGACCCGGGGAGGCATGCGTGCCGTCGCCTGGACGGATGCGGCCCAGGGGATCCTGATGGGTGTGGGGCTCGTGACCCTGTTGGTCTGGCTGCTCGATGGGTCGGGTGGCATCGAGCAGATCACCCTGGAGGTTGCTCGGATCCGGCCCGATGCAGTTCGGGTGCCCGATGCTGCGGGTTGCGCGAACTGGTTCAGCACCATCGCCCTGCTGGGCCTGGCCAGTGTGATCTATCCCCAGGCGATCCAGCGTGTTTATGCCGCCAAAACGGGCCGCGCGTTGTCCCAGTCCTTTGCTTGGATGACCTTTATGCCGCTGGCGACGACCCTGGTGGTGACCTTGATCGGGATTGCTGCGATACCCCGGGTGGAATTGGCTGCCGGTGTTGCGAGTGACGGGGTGATGCCCGTGCTTCTTCGCGAGTGGGCTCAGGATGGCGGATTGGGGCAGGCGGCGGCAATCCTCGTTTTTATTGGTGCCCTTTCCGCGATCATGTCCACGGCCGATTCGTGTCTGCTCTCACTGGGTTCGCTGATCGTTCGCGATCTACTCGGGCAGCGGGGCGAGAGCGCCCGCCAGACGCGAATGGGCAAGATGCTCGCTGCGGCGGTCTTGCTCGCGATCATTCCCCTGGCACTCGAACGCGACCTGACCTTGTGGCGCCTGATCGAGTTGAAGATGGAGTTGTTGATTCAGTGCGTGCCGGCTTTTCTGCTGGGGATCCACTGGACACGCCAGTCGGCGATGGCCACTTTACTCGGCCTTCTGGCGGGGACGATCTTTGCCGTGAGTCTGACCCTGCTGGGGGTGACGAAATGGGGAGGCATTCACGTGGGCGTGATCGGACTTGGACTGAATTTTCTGGTGGTGGTCGCGGTTTCGACCCTGACGGGGAGTTCGACCGGTCGGGCCAGGGCCTGATTCTCTCAGGCACGCTGAGTCCCAGCGTGCGCCAGGGTTCTACGTTTCGATGCGATTTGAGGAGGCCGACGATTGTCCAGTGAAAACCCGCTTCTGAGCCAGACTAGCTTGCCACGCTTCTCCGCCATTGAAGCGGCGCACGTGGAGCCGGCGATGCGCGTGCTGATCGCGGAGCTGCGAGACTCTCTTGCCGAACTCGAGGCGGGGGTGGAGCCGACCTGGACCGGGGTGGTCATTCCCCTGGAGTCTCTGGGTGATCGGCTGGGCTGGGCTTGGGGCGTCGTCGGTCACCTGATGGGGGTGCGCAATAGTGACGACCTACGATCTGCCTATGAGAGGGTTCAGCCGGAGGTGGTGCGTTTCGCGTTGGATCAGGGCCAGAGTCGCCCGGTCTATACGGCACTCAAGGCGCTGCGCGGCGGCGCAGGCTGGGCCGATCTCGACGAGGCTCAGCGTCGCATCGTCGATTCTATGCTGCGGGAGGCGGAGCACAGTGGAGTTGGCCTGGCGGGGCCGGAACGCGAGCGGTTCAACGCAGTGCAGGAGGAGCTCGCGCGCCTGACCACCGATTTTAATAATCACGTGCTCGATGCCACCCGGGCCTGGTCCCTGGTTCTCCACGACAAGGCTGAAATGGAGGGAACGCCCGAAAGCCTGCGGGCGTTGTGCGCCGAGGCGGCACGGGAGAAGGGCCATCCCGAGGCGACGCCCGAAGCCGGTCCCTGGGCGCTGGGGTTGGACGCACCGCGTCTTGTGCCCTTTCTTGAGAATGCCGAGCGACGCGACCTACGCGAGCGTCTCTATCGCGCCTACCTTTCCCGCGCCGGCGCCGGTGAGTTCGATAATACGCCCCTGATCGAGCGCATTCTCGCTCTGAGGGCCGAAGAGGCGGACCTTCTGGGATACGGGAGCTATGCGGAGTTGAGCCTTTCGAGCAAGATGGCCCCGGGCGTCGCGGCGGTTCACGATTTGCTCGAGTCCCTGCGCGGCGCGTCCTTCGACGCGGCCCATGCCGACCTCGCCGAGCTCCAGGTTTTTGCGACCCGGCCTGGGGCGGGTGGCCCCGAGGAACTCTGTCATTGGGATATTGCGTATTGGTCCGAGAGGTTGCGCGAGAATCGCTTCGCCTACAGTGAGGAGGAATTACGCCCCTATTTCCCGCTCCCCCGTGTGCTCGAGGGCCTCTTTAGCTTGAGCCGGGAGCTCTTCGGGGTGAGGATCGTGGCTGCGGACGGCGAGGCGGAGGTGTGGCACCCCGACGTTCGTTTCTTTCGGGTGATGGAGGAGACCGGCGAGGAAGTGGCGGCTTTTTTTCTGGATCCTTTCTCGCGCCCCGGTGAAAAACGAGGGGGCGCGTGGATGGATGAATGCGCAGGGCGCAGTCGCCGGCTGGCGGACCCGGGCGAAAGCGTTCGCAAGCCCGTGGCCTATCTGGTCTGCAACCAGGCGCCGCCCATTTCTGGACGCCCCTCGTTGATGAGTTTCGACGAGGTGACCACGCTCTTTCACGAGTTTGGGCACGGTCTGCAGCATATGCTGACGCGGGTTGAAGAGGGGCTGGCCTCGGGGATTCGCAACGTCGAGTGGGATGCGGTCGAACTCCCCAGCCAGTTTATGGAGAACTGGTGCTACCAGCCCGGGACGCTTTCCGAAATCAGTGGCCACGTCGATACGGGCGCGCCTTTGCCCGAGGATCTCTTCGCCAAGCTCTCGGCGGCGCGCACTTTTCGGGCGGGTAGCGATATGTTGCGGCAGATCTACTTTTCTCTGACGGACCTAGCGCTTCACCATGAGTATCAGCCTGGTTCGAAGGGAGGCGCCTTTGCTGTGCAGCGACAGGTCGCCGAACGCAATGCTGTTCTCCCCCTCCTTCCGGAAGACCGATTCCTGTGTAGTTTCGGACATATCTTCGGCGGGGGGTACGCAGCGGGATACTACAGTTACAAGTGGGCCGAGGTGCTCTCGGCGGACGCATTCGGTGCCTTTGAAGAGGTTGGGTTGAAGGACGCGCAAGCCGTCAAGGCAATGGGGAGGCGCTTTCGCGAGACGGTTCTCGCACGTGGGGGGAGCCAGCCGCCGATGGAGGTCTTCCATGCCTTTCGGGGGCGCGAGCCCAGAGTGGATGCGCTCCTCCGGCACAGCGGGCTGGGGGCAGAGTGAATCCGGAGGGAACGTACGCGCGGATCTATGCGGTCGTTCGTCGTATCCCGTCCGGGCAGGTCAGTACCTACGGGGCGGTGGCGCGCGTGGCCGGGCTCGCCGGGCGTGCACGGCAGGTCGGGTACGCGCTGCACGCGTTGGGCGAGGAAAAAGAGGTGCCCTGGCAGCGGGTCGTGAATGCCCGGGGGCAGATCAGCTTGGGAGCTGAGGCGGGGAAGGATTCTCTGCAAAGACAGATATTGGAGGTAGAGGGGGTACGCTTCGATGAGCGAGGGCGTGTCGATCTGGATGAATTTGGCTGGCGAGTTGGCCGGTAGTATTGGAGGGCTGAAAAATCGGCCCAGGAGGCGAGATTAGGAATGGAAACCCGTATGGTGCGCCTGGCCATCGACTTCGAAAACCCGGGAACCGAGTGGTGGGAGGCAGGCGGTAGCGATCTATGGGAGGCGCTCTCCGAGGGGTTCGGGGAGAACGCCGTGGTCGTGGACTCTTCCATCGCTGATTCCTGGCTTCTGCAGGCAGCGACGTTGCCGGGCTGGGCCGGGGGACCGGAATTTTCACCGCATCCGATCTGCTTGAAGGAATTGCATCACGATGAAGAGGTTTGATTTTGGGCTTCAAGGCTTCAAGGCTTCACGGCTCCGGTTGGGAAGCCCGCGAGGGGCTGCTAGCGTTGGCATGAGTCGTTTTTTTGAGGCCTACCAGGAGTTTATGTCATGAGCAGTGGAAACGCGGTCATCATCGCTGCGACCCTAATGGGGTTGAGTATCGTGGGGAGTGCGCACCTTCTCGTGGGGTCGATTGATCGGGCGAGCGAGAGCTTTGCGGCGCTCAGTGGAGAACTCGTTAAATCGGGCAATGCCGAAGGGAAAGCTGCGGCGGCTCCGGCTCCGGCTCCGCCGCGTCGCGGCCCGGACCCTGCTAAGGCCTACTCGGTCAACACCAAGGGCTCACCCTCGAAGGGGGGCGGAGAGAACGCGCCCGTGACCCTGATTGAATTCTCGGATTTTCAGTGCCCCTTCTGCAGTCGGGTCACCGGCACCCTGGACCAGGTCGAGAAAGCCTATGGAGACAAGGTGCGAATCGTTTTTAAGCATCTGCCCCTCCGAATGCACTCGAAGGCCCCCATGGCTCATGCCGCCGCGGAGGCAGCGAATCGCCAAGGCAAGTTCTGGCCGATGCACGATTTGATCTTCAGTAACCAGCGTGACCTCAGCGAAGAGACGTATGTCGTCTACGCGGGCCAGATCGGCATGAACGTGGATCAGTTCAAGAAGGATATGGCCTCGGCTTCGGTCAAGGCCCGAGTCGATGCCGATAGCCGGGAAGCCGAGAAATTGGGCGTGACCGGGACGCCTGGTTTTTTCGTCAATGGCTATTTTCTGTCGGGCGCCAAACCCTTCAGCGAGTTTCAGAAGGCCATCGACGCTCAGCTTAACAAGGGCTGAGCCTTCGCTTCAGCCGCGCGCGTCTCGGAAGATCTCGAAAGGCCTTGGAAGGCTTAGGCGAGGTGACCCTAGAGGGCGCGGCGAAGGTCCTAGTCCAAGCTCTCGCCCGCGAGGGTTAGGCGACGCGGGTTGAATCCCTCGGGTTTGATCTCGAGTTGGATCGCGTGGCTCGGCACCTCTGCGGGGGTCGTGAACGCGAAGATGCCGTGGCCCCAGACCGCGTAGCGCCCACTTTTGGGTTCGCCCTCGGGCCCTTGGCGATAGGTGATCACCAGATTCACCTGCTCGCGGACCGCCGGATCGGCAAGGAGGACCCGGATGGCGCGGTCTCCCGATTCGGATTGAGGTTGGCTGATCCCCTGACCATTCATGGGCTCAGGGCCGTGCAGAATGCCGGTGATCGTCTCTTCCTGGGGGGTCCGCGTGTCGGGGGAGAGCGTAGTCTCTTTCGGCGATTCTCCGCATAGGGGCGTGCGCGAGGCCCTATACTGCTCGCCATGGATCCCATACTCGCGAAAAAAGACGATGGTGTGCTCTGCCTTACGATGAATCGGCCAGAGAAGAAGAATGCTTTCAACACGGCCCAGTGGCTGGCTTTTCGGGAGGCCCTCACCGAGGCGCGGGAGGATCCCAGTGTGGGGGTCGTCGTCCTGACCGGCGCCGGAGAGGACTTTTCCGCGGGGCAGGATCTCACCGAGATGCTGAGTGGGGGCGGTGGGGCGAGTTCCGCCGAGGAGCATCCCTTCGCCGCGGCCATGAAGGCGCTCTACGCTTTCGACAAACCCCTGCTGGCGGCGGCCAGGGGCGTGGGGGTGGGCTTCGGAGCGACCTGTCTTTTTCACTGTGACATCGTCTATGTGGGCGAGAGCCTGCGTCTCCGGCTTCCCTTCGTGAGCCTCGGTCTAGTTCCCGAGGCTGCGAGCAGTTATATGCTCCAGACGGTGATCGGCTATCAGCGGGCCGCTGAACTCTTCTTTACCGCGGAGTGGATCGACGCGGAGCGCGCGGTGAGTAGCGGCATTGCGGCGCGCGCGTACCCCGACGAGGAATTGCTCGAGGCCACCCTGGGCAAGGCCAGGGAGATTGCGCAATGGCCGGCCACCTCGCTGCAGGCGACGAAACAGCTCCTTCAGGCGCCCCATCGCGATGCGATTCGGGCGGCCGAGAAAGCGGAGCAGGCGGGGATGCTGGCCCAGGTGGGCTCCCCGGCGAATGTCGAAGCGGTCTCGGCCTTTATTGAACGCCGCAAGCCCGATTTTCGGAAGCTCGTGGAATAAGCCGGAATCGCGAATCGCTTCCATGCCGATCGAGGAGCCCCGGCGAGTCGGGGGTGGCCTCAGTCGGTCTGGATGAGGCGTTCGACTTGGCCCCACACGGCCTCACCCCCCGAGCGAAAGACGTTGAGGAGGGGCTCCGGGAGCCACTCGCTGACCGCCACCGTAAAGGCCGGGCGCGCTTGGACTCGGGCGTACCAATCCGCGACTTTCGGGCGAACGTCAGCGCTGAGGAGGGGCGTCATCGCCAGATGGTCGAGCCGAAGGACATAGGGGAGAACCCCGGCATCCGCGAGTCCGAAGGCGTTGCCGGTCAGCCAGTTCTGGCCGGCGAGGGCAGTTTCCATATCGTCGAGCAGTTCGACTAGGGTCCCCATGGCGCCGTCAAATTCCGGGGCATGAATGCCGTGCTCGATGACGCTCCGCCGTACGGCTCGGCGAGCGGGGTCGGGAATCGCCGCCAAATTCGCTTCGCGGACTTCCTCGGGTTGATCGAGGATGAGCCTTCGAGGCCCGATGGCGAAAGTGACGACCCCGATGGCGCCCTGGGTCGACTGATCGAAGCGCTTGACCCAGAGGCGCATGGCATGCCGCCCTGCTGGATCTCCGGGCTTCATGGGGACTTTGGGAAAGGCATCATCGAGGTATTCGTTGATGAGGCTGGATTCGATGAGAGCTCTTCCCTCGTGGATGAGGGTGGGAACAACGTGGTTCGGATTTAGCTTGACGTAGGCCGGATCGTGCTGCTCACCGGCGATCAGGTCGATCGGGCGTGAGGTGTAGTCGAGGCTTTTCTCCTCGAGCACCATGCGAACCTTCTGTGAACAAGTCGATGCCGCGTTGTGGTAGAGCTCGAGCATGGGATTTCCTCCTGGCCATGTTGGCCTATCAGGCTAGCGAAAATGGGGCTGCCTGGAATGGCATGGGCAAGACAGCGCGAGGCTCACGGCCGGTAGCTACGGACGTATTCGAGGTCGGCGGCCAAGGTTTTGGAAGCTCGCCAGAAAAGGTAGCTGGCGACCAGGAGAGGCGTAGAAACGATGAGCAACGCGTAGCGTAGAGACTCCGCACCGAAACGCGGTGCGAGGAGATCGCTGATCCAACCCGTCAGAGCGGGTCCCATGGCCAGGCCAATGATGTTGATCACGAAGAGTAGTACGGCGCCCGCGGTGGCCCGCATCGCGGGCGTGGAGAGGCCCTGGGTGACTGCGAGAGCCGGGGCTTGATACATCAGGCCGAAGGCGGCGGGCGGCACCATCAGCGCCAGGACCAGAGCTGTATTCTGGTTGAGGTAGACGCCGAACCAGAAGGGCACCGAGGCGAGCATCGCGAGGGCCGGCAGGAGCGAGCGCCCCCGGACGTCTCGGGAGGCCCAGCGATCTGAGAGCCAGCCCCCGGCGTAGGCCCCAACCCCGCCGCCAATCCCGATGATGAGCGCCAGCCAGGTGCCCACTTCGCCGCTGTCCATGCCGTGGGAACGCTTGAGGAAAGAGGGGGCCCAGGTGACAAAGGAATAGCCCGTAAAGGAGTAGAGCCCGGAGGCCAGGGCGGTGTAACGAAAACTTCGCGCGCGCCAGAGGAAGGCGATGACTTCCCGGGCGGTGTAGGTACGAGACTCGGTGGGGAGGCCGTCGGCCATACCCCTTGGAGGCTCGCGCAGGGTCAGAGCGAGCAACACCGAGAGCAGTAGTCCGGGAAGGCCTACGACCACGAATGCCGTTCGCCATCCCAGACTCTGGTCGAGCCAGCCGCCGGCCAGCAAGCCGATGAGAATTCCGATCGGGACGCCGAGAGAAAAGATGCCAAGCGCGGCCCCGCGGCGTTCTTCCGGGAAGAAGTCGCTGATCAGGGCTTGGCTGGGAGGGCTTCCGCCGGCTTCGCCCACGCCGACCCCGATGCGGTACATGAGGAGGGCTGCGAAGCTCGCCGCGGAACCGCAGAGCGCCGTCATCAGGCTCCAGAGAGTGAGCGAGGCGACGATGACCACTTTGCGCGAGGAAATGTCGGCGAGGCGGGCAATGGGTACCCCGAGAGTCGCGTAGAAGATCCCAAAAGCCGTGCCCGAGAGTAATCCGAGTTCTACGTCGCTGAGCCCCAGGTCGAGCTTGATGGATTCGAGGAGGATGGAAAGGACCTGGCGGTCGACGAAATTAACGATGTAGACCACGCTCAAAAGGCCGAGCGCGTACCGTGCGTAGTGCCTCGAAAAACCGTCGGAACTCGGGGAAGGCAGCGGCGAAGCTACTTTGGCAGGGCTCAATCGAGGGTCCTTTGGGCGGTCTATCGGGGAATGTCGCCCGCTAGGGTTACGCGATGGATGCGGCGCCGCGCCTCGCCAAAATCATTATTGACCCGGTGTTGGGTCGACCGGTTGTCCCAGAAAGCGACGTCACCCGGTTGCCATCCGTGCCTGAGAGTGAAGCGCTCCTCGGTGGAGTGGGCGTACAAGTACTGCAGGAGATCGTCGCTCTCGGCCTCGGAGAGGTCGAGAATTCGCTCGGTAAAGATCCCGTTGACGAAGAGACTCCGGCGGCCGGATTCGGGGTGTTTGCGGACTACGGGATGAACACTTTGCATCTCGGGATCCCACCAGGCCTTGTGGACGGCCCGGAGCCCTTCGATCCGCTTTCGGATGTCGGCGGGCAGATGCTCGTAGGCAGCGGTCTGGCTGGCCCACTCGGTATCGCCGCCGGATTCCGGCGAGATCTGCATATGGAGGATCGAGCCCAGGGGTGGAGCGGGCAGGGCGGTCATATCGGTGTGCCACCATTCTGCTGTGGGGGCGCCGTCGGCGGTATCAATGACAAAAATCTCCGGGTAGTCCTCTGCGGCCTCCCGAGTCGGGTGGATTTCGGGGAGACCGAAACGGGAAGCGAACGCGATGTGCTGCGCCTCGCTGAGGGTTTGCCGCGGGAAGATCAGGAGCTGATACTCGACCAGAGCGGTCCGAAGGTCTGCGACGGTCTCGGGAGAGAGCCCCGAGGCCAGGTCCAAACCTTTGATTTGGGCGCCCAGGACGGGGCTCAGCGGGACGAGGTTGAGAATGGGTCGGCCCTCAAGGGAGTGAAAAGGGGGAGCAGGCTCGAGCCAGGGCCCGGGATCCGAGAGTGTAGCGACTTTGTTCGCCTCTCCACGGGATGTGGGGTTTTACCCATTCTTGAAACTGTGGCCCAGGACGCGCAGAATACCGGATCTGGGTTCGTCGTCCGACCCGGATCGTTGAGCGATGAGCGCACTCGCGCATGCACGCGATGAGAGATCCTAGCTTCCCCCCAAGGAAAAAGGGACCAACCTTTCATTTTCGGGCACCGCTCGCATGCCATGGCAAAATGGGCGACAGGGCGCCGAGGTGGGGAGCGATCCCAACCTCGGCGCCTTCCCCTCCCGGGGCAGCCTCGCTCGGACTCGATCCGCGTTGCCAAAGCGTAGGCGTTGCCGCCGCCGCTTAGGCGAAGCGTTCCTGGATCCAGTCGACCACCAAATCCATCAGCGCTTCGACGTCCGGAGCGTCCTTGGCACCGAACTCGGGCTCGAAATAGTGCCGGGCGTTCGGGAAAGAGTGGAAGGTGCGGTCCTCGGCACCTACGGCCGCGAAGATCGACTTCGCATCACTCTCTGGGTAGATTTCGCGATCTTTGCCTGCATTGACGACCAGGGTGGGCTGCTCGATTCCGGGCAGGGTCTTCATAAGATCCGCGTTGGATGAGAGCCCGGACCAGGTTGAGAGCCACGCTCGTGGCGTGCATATCCGCCCGAAGCCCATCAGCGCCATATTCATCAGGTCGGGGCGATCACTCAGAAGAGATCCGTATTCTCGGGTCGATGGATCGAGGTGGTGATCGGCGTAGTGGAGATTGGCCATGGTGCGGTAGATGACGAGGACGGGTTCGAAGGCCTCATGGAGAAGGATCTGGCGCTGCTCGTCTGGAGGCAGCCGGAGAAAGCTCGGGTCGGCATGGGACGCCTCTGCGTTTAGGCTCTGCTGGGCCAGGTTCTTGGCTTTCTCATCGATGCGCCGGACCCGGTCGAGCTGGGCGCTTCGGTAGCGTTCGACGAAATCCGGCGGATACCGGCTCCATTCGGGCGCGGGGACGAAGCCGTTCTCGGGGGAGTACATGTCGAGTGCGGGATCGGTTGCGAAGGCATCCTCCTCGTCGAGCACGGCCGGGTCGATGCATTGGTTGATGATGCGGCCCTCCCCCTTATGGGCAGAGGCATAGACAAGGCCGTCGGCAGGGGAGAGTTCGTAGCTCTCGAGACGCGTCCGGGCGCCGGCGGGGGTGTGGCTTATCCGATCGGACGGTGCCCGTACGGCCTGGTCCTGAAAAAGGGCGTTGAGGGGGCCACCGCCCGAGTTCCCCAGCAGAATTACGGACCGGACCCCGATATCCCGGAGGTAGGCGACACAGGCAGCCACATCCAGAATGATCTGCTCGTGGACAGTATCGGTATCGTTGTTCGGGTTGCGGGTATTGGCGCCGAGGCATCCGATGCCGGCTTCCAGCAGGCGGGGAAAACTGTAATGGCGGGTAAAGTCCACCCTGGGGTGCATGCAGACCACCGCGATTGACGGAACCGGAGTGCTCTCTGGGGTCCAGAAGAGCCCATGGATCTGACGGTGATCGACGGTGTCCAGCAGGAGCGGGGTGACGTTGGCTCGCTCCGGGGGGCGGCGAAAGTTGAAGGGCGCTCCGCCCCAATACGTTTTGGCGACCAACAGCATGGGGAGTCTCCGTCTCGATTGAGCCCGGCTGGAGGATTCCCCGGCTAGCGGGCGAGCTCCGCCATCAGGCTGAATAGTTCGATCGTGTTCGGGGGCGGGCTGGGGTCTCCGAACTCGCGGTAGAGCGTGTGCACGTTGACTGCGATCCGCTCGGAATCCAGCCAGGAGGAGTAGTCGTCGAGGGCGATGTCCCGGGTGGCTTCGATGGCCGACATGCCTGCCTCGTAGCGGCGGAAGGCTTCGTCTCGGATGTATTCAAGGTACCCGCGCATCCTGCGAACGCCCTCGATATCGGTGAGGGGGCCGTGTCCAGGCACGATCACTCGGGGGCGCATTTCGATGATCCGGTTGCAGGCATCTATCCAGTTGCCCACGGGTCCCTCCCAGAGGATCGGGGTGCCATCGATAAACAGAATATCTCCGGTAAAAACCACTTCGTCCTTGGGCACGTGGACGAGCACATCACCCCGGGTATGGGCGGGACCAACCTCGATCAGAAGAACTTCCTTGTCGCCCACCTGGCGAGAGGTCTGGCCCTCGAAGGTTTCTGTCGGAGGCGTACTGCGGATGCCCTCGAACTCGAAGGCCCCAAAAATTTTCCGGAGAAAGGTGCCGGCCGCTCCGAGTTGATCGGCATTTCGGATCAGTTCGGCCAATAGAGCAGGGGGGACGAGTTCCATCTCCTCGGCGCTTGCGCGCGAGGAAATGATCCTGGCTCCGTCGACAAGCTGATTTCCGTAACAGTGATCGCCGTTGGCGTGGGTGTTGACCAGGGTATCGATCTTGCTCGCCGCTGGAGTGGCATCGGCCATGGCGACGAGCATCTCCCGAGTGAGTGGGAGATCGAAGAGCGTATCGACCAGCAGGGATTCGTCGCCGTCGGTGACCAGTCCGGCGTTGCTATAGCCCCAGGAACCATCGGGCTGAAGCCACGCGAAGAGGCCCCCTCCGAGATCCTCCAAGGTTTTCAGATATGCTTTCGGGGCCATTGGATGATCCGGGAATGAGGCAGGAGGGTATTTCAGCCGCCCGCATTCTGCTGATCGCGGATTGCCCGGTCGACGTGCTTGAGCCACTTATTGGCGCTCGAGGCCGACTTCTCTTCCTTGGAGGCGGCCACAAAAGCCGTCCTGGCGGAGTTGAATCGCTTCTGGTTGAAGTTGGCCACTCCGAGAAGGAGCTGGGCCGAACCGACATCGCGCAGGCTGCCCTTTTCGATGCCCGATTGCAGGGCCAGCCGGGCCTTCTTCCAGTTCTCGACTTCGAGATGAACCTGGGCGAGGCGGATATAGAGGTCGCCTTCCTCAGCGAGAATCGCGGCCTCCTCAAGGGGCGGGATGGCCTCCTTGTATTCCCGAGCGTTAAGCAGGGAATTTGCGTAGAGCTCTAGATTCTTGGTGGTGCTTTCGAGAGTCCCGTCTTCTAGGCCCTTGGCCATGACCTGCGCGGCCGGCCAGGGCAGGTCATGGTAGAGGTAGCGCTGGGTGAGCTGGGTCAGCTCGTTTTCCTTGGTTAGGTACTCGAGCTGATAGGCCAACTCCAGCATGGCCAGTGCGTTCTCTTCCTCGCCGATATTCGAGTAGCCGAAGGCCAACTGCATGTAGTAGTCCTTCTTCGGGAAGAGGCTGACGAGGGTTTTGAGAACCGCCAGAGTCTCCGGGATGTTGCCATTCTGGTATTCCACGGCGAGGAGCATACGGAGTCGGTTTTCGACTGGGCTTGAGGAGAGCTCGACTGTAGTTCTCGCATGGCTGAGCGCGGAAGGCCAATCTTCCTTACCCGCGTACGCAATCGTGATCATGAAATGGGCTTGGGCGTCGGGTTTTTCGGCAGCCTCAAGCCAGGCTTCGAAGAGCTCCAGGGCTCGGTCGTAATTCTCCTGCCCCAGGTAGAGCTGCCCAAGGTTGTACTTGAGTTGCTGCATGGCGCTATCGGGGAGGTAGTCGACTGCGAGTGCGACCTCGAAGGCTGCCAGGGCATCTTCGTAGTTTTCCTGGGCGCCCAGCATATAGCCCATCATTTGGTAGACCGTTGCCCGGTCGAATTTCTTCAGGCGGGTCTTCTCGCTGAGAGGGCGCAGGATCTCCAGAGCGCCGGCGTAGTCCTCTACCTCGGCGAGCTCCTGGATCTTCATCAGCTTTTTACCGACTTGTTGGCTCGGGACGAAGTTTTTGCGGGAGCTGTTCTTCTTCTTCCGCTCGGCGCTCGCCGGGCTGCTCGCAACACCCAGGGACAGGCTGAATGCCAGTAGGGTGGCGACGATAATCCGTGTTAGCCGGCTATTGGCTGCCTGTTGAAGCATGGATTCAGGCTCCTTTAACTTCGCTGCTTTTACGTTTCAGACTCCGAACTCCGCACTTCGATGCCAGGCCGCTTTACCCTGCCGTGCGCACCCGAGAGCTGGAGTCAGATGTCGTCCAGGTCGAAAGAGAGTTTGACTTCCTCGGTCCGGGCTATGGATTGCCCATCGACGATTCGGGGCCTGTATTTCCATTTCTTGAGCGCCCGGATCGCGGCACGGTCGAATATTCTCTTGGGCTTGGCGTCGATGACCTCGGGGTTCTCGACGGTTCCCGTTGCGGTAATCGTGAAACGGAGAACAACCCAGCCCTCGATCCCGCGCTCTGCCGCCCGGATTGGGTACTGGGGCGGCACGCGAACGAGGGGGACGCTGTCCGAGTCGCTGGGCGCTCCGAGGCTCGGTCCTGATCCGAGATCGGGACCGGCGCTGAGATCCGGGGCGGCGATGGCCATGGCATTTGGGTCAGGCGCGTCGGTCTTGGACATTTGGAGTTTCGGCGGCGGAGGCGGCTCAGGCGGTTGCTCTTTCTTGGGCAATTCGCGCTTGCGAGTCTGGGTCGCCGAGTCGCGCTTCAGGCGCACGAACTCGATGACCTGGCCCTTTCGGATATCTGCCCCACGTTCGCTTCCCATGGAAATGAGATATTGCATGAGATAGAAGAGACCAAATGTGATCCCGAGGGCGAGGAGTGCGGCAATTCCGTGACGGACGACCATTCCAGCTTATTCCCCGACTTCGTTGGCCGCGATGGAGACGCTGAATACCCCGGCTTGCCGAGAGGCATCCATGACCTGGACAAGCAGACCGTTCTTCGAGTTCTCATCGGCCTGGATGACCACTGCACCCTGAGGGTTCTCCGCGTGAAGACGCTCGATGTTGGCCCGTACCGATCTGGGGTCGACCTGACGCCGATCAATCCAAATCTGGTTGGTGTCTGTGATCGCGATGAGAATATTTCCCCGCTCCTTGACGGTGGCGGTAGCGGCATCGGGTCGGTTGACGTCGATGCCGGACTCCTTGACGAAGGAGGCGGTAACGATGAAGAAAATCAACATGATGAACACCACGTCGAGCATGGGCGTAATGTCGATTTGGGCTTCTTCTTCTTCCCTGGCTTTTTTTCGACGCATCGTATTAGATTCCCGTTCCCTGTGCTGACAGCCTCAAAGGCTATCAGTCATGAGTCATCTGGTCGGCGAGTTTGTCGGTTTCGTCCTTGGCAAAGCGCTGTAACTGGACGGAGAAGTAGAGCCCCGAAAGGGCGGCAACCATGCCGGCCATGGTCGGAATCGTTGCCTTTGAAACGCCCGCTGCCATGGCGCGAGCGTTGCTGTTGCCCGCTGTCGCCATCACGTCGAACACTTCGATCATCCCGGTCACCGTGCCGAGCAGGCCCAGTAGAGGGCAGAGCGCGACCAGGGTATTGATCAGGCTGATCGAACGGTTCAGGTCCAGTGAGACTTCGGAGATCCACAATTCCCGAACGCGATGAGCCCGCCAAGAGAGCTGGTCGGACCGGCTCCTCCAGCGGTCCAGCCTTTCTTTTGCCTGGTCCGGATAGACCAGGCGAAAGAAGTACTGGCGCTCGAGAATCATGGTCCACATGGCCAAGGTCACACCGAAGATCATCAGCAGGACGTCACCGCCCCGGTTGATGAAATCTCCGACCGCTTCGAATAGGCCCGTCACGCTGGCTGTCCCCTCTGGATCCTCAAGCTGTCTCGATTCCGGGGCGACCCAAAGCGGCTGATTCGGCCTCCGATTGGGTAGCGATCAGCCCTGTGCTCTGCTCTTCGAGAACCGTCGTGACCCCGCGTGCCATGCTGTAAATGACGGCATGCATGAGAACGAGCGGAATTGCGGTCAAGAGGCCGAGCATGGTGGTGACCAGGGCCTCTGAAATGCCGCTGGCCATCATCTTGGGATCGCCGGTGCCGAAGAGGGTGATGATTTGGAAAGTGTTGATCATGCCTGTGACCGTACCGAGCAGTCCCATGAGGGGTGCAACAGCGGACACAACCTTGATGAGCCAGAGGAAGCTCTCGATCTTGGCCGATTCCTTGAGAACCTGTTCCTCGAGTTTGAGTTCGAGGGTTTCCGTATCCAGGCTTCGGTTGTCGGTGTAGATCTTGAGAACTCGGCCAAGCGGGTTTCCTGCGTCGGGCAGACTGGCGCTCTTCTGCACCTTGACTTTGCGACTTACCACCGCGACATAAGCCAAGCGGAAGAGTCCGAAGACAAAGGTCACAGACCCTAGCATGATGATCGCGTACCCAATCGGGCCACCGAAGGCGATACGCTCGCGAAGATCGGGCGTTGAAACTAGGAGCGCGAGGATCGCGCCGCGCGCCGGATCGATCGCAAACCTGACCAGTCCTTCCTTGGCGGATTCAAGATCGTCGATGGTGTCTACGAATTTCGGTGCGGGTTGTCGGCCGATCTCGCCGAGCTTGGCCACGTCGGTAATCCACTTGAGGTACTCGCCGTTCGAGATAGCGTTGAAGGCGCCGATGCGGATCACTTCCTGCTCGACTTCTTCGCCGCTCACCTTGACGACATTGGTCTTGAAGCGGGAAACCTTGCTCGACTCGCTCATCTCTTGAAGCAGAACGGCCCAGAGTCCCTCGAGGTCCTCGATTGCCGGCAGGGCCTTGCTCTGACCGAGTCGGTCGAGGAAGGGGAGTCGGCCGGGGTACTGAGCGCTGACCAAGGAGTTCTCGACCTGGCTCCGGGTGTCGCCCGCAACCTGCCGCACAACGCCGAAGAGTTCGCCGAGAGTGCCGAGGCGGCTAGCAAGAACCTCCTCCTGCTCTGCGATCTTCAATTCGTTCTGTTCGAAGTTTTCCTCCAGTAAATCACTTCGGGCCTCTTCGGCGGCGAGGGTGGCTTTGGCTTCTGCGAGGAGGTTCTTCTGCCGGGATCTTGCGCCGCGGAATTCCTTCTCTCGCCGCTCGTTTTCGACGCGCTCTGCGCGCCAGCCCTGGCGCACGCGATCCAGGAGTTGGTCGATGGTGAGCCCGGGCGGAACCTCAGCACGCACCGGGGCGACGGCTGTCTCCTCAGTCTGAGCTGCTGCTCCCTCGGTTTGGGCTACAGCGCTCGGAGGGCCTCCAAGCAGCGCGGCCACCGCGAGAGCGGCCAGGGTGACATGGACGGGGTGAGTCTTGGCTCGCTTGATCACTGGGAATCCTCCGGTGCTGACACGGGCACTCGGATCATATCGGGCGCCAATTGCTTGCGTGCGATACGGATACCCCTGCGAATCGAATCTCGGTATTCACTGCCCAACTTGACCCACTCGTGCGCGCCCTGATCCCAAGCGCCGACTTCATCACCGTCGAGCGTCTGGTAGAGCAGGCTGATGCGACCAATTCGAAGGAAGTCGAGGGTGCGCTCCTGACCGTCCATGTTCAGAGTGTCCTGATAGACCTCGATCGTGCGCCCGTACTCGTTCTCGATCTGATAGGCCTCCATGATCCGGCGGTACTTCTCAGAATCCTCGACATCGGCTCGATCCATCAGCTCCCGCAGGCCGATGATCCGCTCGCTCCGCTCCTTGCCCAGCATGGGCACGTCGAGCTGAATGAACTGGTCGAGACCGTCCACCATGCGCAGCATCAGCGGCGTCACCTCGCGACCGATCACCGTGACATTGGCGATCTGGTGGTCGAGCGAAGCCAGCTCCTCTTCCTGGGAAGCGACAAGCTTGGCCAGTTGGGAGTTGTATACACGCAGGGATTCGATCTGGTCGATGGTCGAACGGTACTCGCCGGCCATGTCGTCGGTTTGGTCGTCAATCGTATTGATACGGCCCTGCGATTGAACAGATTTTGCGTTGCCTTGACGCTCCTCGGCGATTGCCGTCTCGATATCCGCTGCCTGGGCCAGGCCAGCGGTCAAAAATGCGATTGCGATCGTGATGACCGTCAATCGTACGGAGCGTCGCCCGAAAAGGACGTCCGCGATAGTCGACAAGATTTCCCCCACAATGTCACTGGATTCAGCGGCGCGCTCACTTTGACCGCGCCCGGGTGATGATAGAGTTGGATATTGGATCTAGGATGGCCTGCGAAATTCGCGTGGATCGGCGGGATGGCAAATTGAGCCGTGGCCGACACGAGCGATCCCGGCCATTTGCTAGCCAAAATACACCCTAAGCGAAACCCAAAGCCAGACATTTTCGCGGAACTATTCAGGAAAAGAAGTTGCGCCGGTGACTCAGGGCCTCGGCGTTGGCTCTCGTTGGGGGATCTCTTGAGGCGGGTTATGCGCTGCTCTGAAGGGTTTTAAGGGGTGGGTGGAAAACAATACATCAGGGCAAAATTCAATGTTTTTGAGGGATTGCCGATACCAAGGACTCCTGAACCGTACCCCCACGCGTATACCCAGGCGATTCTGGGACCAGGAGAACCACCACCATGCTCCAGCATCCCACTGACACTTCCACGCGAACCACAAACCGGGGTGGCCCGGCCCGCCGAGGCCAGCCCGTCGAAACCCCTTCAGGAGGCCCAATTCTCGCCCGCCATGCTGCGGCGGCTCGTGCCGTGATTTGCTTCGTCCTTTATGGCGAAGAGGTCATCCGGGAAATCTCCGTGAGTTCCGGGGGGAACAGTTTGCGGACTTTCTCACTCCTGCCGATCCCGGCCACCTGCAGGCCGGATACGACTATCCCCCGCAGGGGGAACCCAGCTCCCGTCTCGTCGTCGGGTGTGGTGGATGCTCATGGCATCCTGGCCTACGCGGCGGCGGTGGGCGGTGTTCTTGCCGGCTCGGGCGGCCCCAGCGCGAGTGAGTCGCGCCCGGAACAGGTCGCTCGGGACCAGACCGACGTTTTTCGGCGTGACCGGATCGATTTGGGGCGGCTCGCCGACACCCTGATGCTGTCCCGCCCCGCGGAGACCTTTTACAAGGAGTACTGGCAGGAGGCTGAGCGGCTGCTCCGGGCTCACTGGGTGGGCGTGGAGATGCTCGCGGAAGTCCTGAGCCGACACCCTGTGCTGACGGGGGAGCGAATCGACAAGATCCTCTGTGAGGCCTTTCCCGTTTAGCCCTGGGAGAGGAGACCCCAGCCCCGCGAAGGCGGGGAGGCGGCTGCTTGCCAATGCCCCATTGCGGGCTACGGTCCGGCCCCCGGCGGCTTCCGCCGGGTAAGCTGGCTCTTTGCGTGACTCTCGAGCGGGGGAGGGCGTGGAGCGGCTGGATGCCTGCCGCGTTGGTTGCAATTCCCTTCTGACCCGTGCGCCGTTGGGGGAGGGATGTCATCAGAGCCGCCGAGGAGTGGGGCCGAAGTGGGCCCACAAGGGCGATCGACCGCTGCCATGCCGGGCATCCTGCGTCTGGCGTGGCCGGCCGTCGTGGGCAATCTCGCCTACTCGATGGTCGGGCTGGTTGATATCAAGATCGTCGCCTCTCTGGGGACCTCCGCCGTTGCGGCGGTGACGACAGGGCATCGCATCTTCTGGGTGACCCAGGCGGTGATGATCGCCGTGACGGCAGGAACCACTGCACTCGTGGCGCGAGCCTGGGGGGCAGGGGACAGAGCCGAAGCCGCCCGCATCACCCGGGCCTCATTGGCCCTGTGCTCTGGCATTGCTGCGCTTCTGTCCGTCCCAGCGTTTGTCTTCGCCCGGCGACTAGCCGGAATCTTTGAACTCGACTCGGACACGGTGGATTCCGCCGCGGTTTTTATCCAAGTGATGAGTCTTTTCAACGTTGCCTTCGCGGTCACGATGGTGATCGGTTCGGCGCTGCGGGCCGCCGGGGACACCATGACGCCGCTCTGGATCGGCCTCGCGACGAATGTGCTCAACGTGGTCCTCGTCTTTGGTCTTGTCTACGGACGCTTCGGCCTGCCCGGGCTCGGCGTGCCGGGGGCGGCGCTCGCGACGGGGCTCTCTCTCTTGGCCGGGGCACTCGTCTGCCTCGGTCTTTGGGGGGCCGGGAGGCTCCGGGTCGGAGTGGGCGAAAAGGGTTCTTTTACACGGGAGAGGGTTCGGCAACTCTTTCATATCGGCTACCCCGCCGGTCTCGAACAGGCGGCGATGCAGGTCGGCTTCATCGTGTTCCTCTGGATCGTTTCCCTGTACGGAACCGCCCCCTATGCGGCCTACGGGATTGGCGTCCAGATCCTTTCCTTTTCTTTCGTGGTGGGCATCGGGTTCAATATTGCGGCCTCGACCCACGTGGGCCAGAAGCTGGGTGCTGGCGATCCGGCCGGGGCTGAGGAGTCGGGCTGGCGAGCCATGCGCCTTGCTGTAGTCACCATGGCGATCCTCAGCGGGCTCATTATTGCGGGCGCCCAATCCATCGCTGGCTTTATAATCGATGATCCGGAGGTCGTTCGGCTCACGGTGATCTTCATCTATGTGCTCGGGGCCGCGCAGCCACTGATGGCGGTGGATTTCACTCTGGGCGGTGCGCTTCGGGGGGCTGGGGACACGCGCTTCCCCTTGGTGACGACCCTGGTCGGGCTGGTTCTGATCCGTGGGAGTGTCGCTGGCTTGCTGGCCGTCATGGACTTTGGGGTCGAGTGGGTGTTCTGTGCTCTGCTGCTCGACTATTTGGTCAAGTCCAGCCTGCTGGCTGTGCGCTTTCGCCGGGGTGCTTGGAAGGCCATCAGCCTCTAGCGGGGACTCGCCGGACGCACCCCGGTTCGCGTTCAGAGCCGAGTTCGCAGACCGCAGCTCTTCATGCGGTCGTACGCGTAGCTCCGCATGGCCGGCGTGATACCGAGGGTATTGGCGGGCGCGTCGGATCCGTCGAATCCGTAGAGATGAACCATCTCAACCGCGAGTCCACCGGTGGCGTAAGAACTCTCGACGCTGAGAAGCACCGGGCAGGGGATCGACTGGATCTCTTGTTGGGTATTGAGGCTACCGGAGTCGTTCGCGTCGTAATCGCTCACGAGTTGGTGCCGGATGGCATCGTGCCAGCTCTTGGATCCCCCTCTGCCCGCTCCGGGTCGGGTGCGAAGGGGGGGAGACTCGGAGGACGAAGCCGAGGCCGGGGGGCTCGGCGGAGGTGGGGTGGGCGCCGGGGTGGCCCCTGGTGGGGATGCCTGAGCCGCTTGACGGCGGGCCTCCCGGGCTTCGCCGGCTTCTTGGGGACGGGGAGTGAGCTCGGCGTGGAGGCGTAGGCGTTCGTCGCTGGCGATACTGATCTGCCCCTCCCACGCCTCGAAGCCCGCCTTCTCTACAGCCACGGTGTGGCGGCCAGTACGCACGGAACGACCTTCGCCCTGGGTCTGGCCCACATCGATTCCATCGATCTTGAGCCGGGCCCCGGGTTCGCTGGCCTCGACGATCAACTCGCCCTCTCCCTGGCAGAGGGTCGGGGCATAACGGCGCGATTCGCCTGAGGGCAATTGCACCGGACGCTCCCAGACGTCGGGGCAAGCGGGGTTGTCGACCCGGAGGCGGTAGCTGCCATCGGGAACGTTTCGAGGGAGGCCATCGGTCAGCCCCTCGGCGACGATGAAGTCGTCTTCGGCGTGGTAGAGGGTCCAGGCCGAATCCTTGGGGTCGGCATCGACGCTCAGGCGGGCCGGTGTGTCCAGAGTCGGCGTCGGATCCTCCTCCTGAAGGGGGGGCGCGAGAAGGAAGGCGAGAAGAGTGGCGGTTCCTGCGCCGAGGAGGAAACCCAGCAATCCGATCCATCCCCGGCGGGAAGGGCTTGGCTCGGCCGATGAGCGCGGCTCTTCGAGGTCGGCGTCTAAGTGTTGAAGCTCGCGCCGGCGCGCCTCGGCAAATGCCTCGTCCGGCGCGTGCGCCAGCCTGTTCTGGATGTGATGCCGGAGTTTGACGGCGACCGCCCGAACTCGCTCAGGAGAGGCGGAGTCGGGCACGGCCAGGATCTGGCGGATGGAATCTCGAAAACGGGCTTGCCGGGGATCGGGCATGGCGGAAGGCTACCTGTCCATGCCCGAAGCCTCTACCCTCTAGTCTCTGCCCGGGCGGATCGACAACCCGCCGCTTCAGGAGATTGAATCGAGTGAAGAGCCAGCGATCGTGCCCTTATTGCGCTGCGACGGCCGACTTCCCGGAAGTTGGCGAGGGGGAGGTGGCGGATTGCCCTTCATGTGATCGCTCTTTTGTTCTTCCGGGCGGGAACACGGTCGTTTTGGGGGCCGAAACCCGGGCGCTTCCGGTCGCGGGTGAGCTGCCCTTGCGGCTGCCGGATCCGGAGCGCAGCATCGACGGGCACTCCCGGGACGTCTCGCTGACGCGAACAGGGCTGATCGCGGTGGGAGGAACAGCTCTCTTCTATATCACTCTGGTCCTTCCCCTCAGCGGTACCTATTTCGGCGAACTTTTTGGGGCCCGGGGGTGGGTGCCCTATGTGATCAGCTATCTGTCGATCTGGTGCGGGGCCCTGCTCGTTGCGAAATATGTTCGGGTGCGCCGGAGGGTCCAGGCCCTGGCACTGGATTTCTTGCCCGAAGCGATCGCCGACGAGGTCACGCCGGAAAACGTCCCGGTATTTTTGGATTATCTCTCGCGCTTGCCCGGACAGTTTTCAGAGGATTTCCTTTTTCAGCGGATTCGCCGCTGCCTCGAGCATTTCCAGTCTCGGGGCAGGGTGAGTGAGACCGTCGATCAACTTCGACTGGATAGCGAACGCGACGAGGGGACCGTCGAGTCGAGCTATACGATGTTGCGCGTTTTTATCTGGGCGATCCCGATTCTCGGGTTCATCGGTACGGTCCTGGGGATCGGGGCTTCGGTGAGCGGATTTTCCGAGGCCGTGGCCTCGGCGGTAGATCTGGACGTAATGAAGGATTCGATTGGAGTGGTCACCACGGGTTTGGGGGTCGCCTTCGACACGACGTTGATTGCCCTCGTCATGAGTATCTTCATTATGGTCCCGACGAGTTCGCTTCAGAAGACCGAGGAGGACTATCTGGCTCGCGTCGATGACTATTGCCAGCGTCGGCTGGTGGCCCGCCTCAGCGATGGGGCTGGCTCGGGCCAGGCGGCCGAGGCCTCGCTCGATGCCGCCGCCGATCGATTTGCCTCCAAGATCATCGAGGCCTTCGATCGCCGAATGCCTGGGGTCGATTGAGCCTTGCGCCGGCGCCATCGCAAAGACACCGAGGTCACGCTTTTCCCCTTTCTCAGCGTCCTGGCGTGCGTGATCGGGACCTTGATCCTTCTGCTCTCGGCGGTGGCGGTGGGAGGCATTGGCGAGCGCTCCCTGGAGAGCGTGCGCTTGTCCGAGCGCTTCGAAGCTGCCGAGATGTACCTGGCCGGCGGGCGGGCCATTCTCGAGGAGTACGAGGCCCAACTTCGTTTGGCCGAAATCCAAGCAAAGGACAGCGACGAGTTGGGGCGCGAACTCGCCGGTCTCGGGCTAAACCCGGACATTTCTCTCGATGATCTGGAAGCCAGGGTCAATGCCCTCGATGAATTGGAGACCCTGGCAAACCAAGGCGGAAAACTCTCAGATCAAGCCCGCGAACTCGAGGCTCGGGCCGGGAAGCGCGACCGGGAACTCGAGGAGTGGGAAACAGAGCGTCTCGACAGCCCAATTCTGATCACCCCGAGCGGCAAGGGACCGGACTACAAACCCTTCCTCGTCGAGTGCACGGCAGAGTATCTGGAATTGCACCGGACCCAGGGCGACTTTTCCTTCCGGATCCCGGCCAGCGAGATTCGACGCAGCCCGGAATACAAGAAATTCCTCCGTAGAGTCCGAGCGATTAGCCGGGGTATGGTGATTTTCTTGATCCGGCCCGATGGAATCGCCAACTACATCGAGGCCGAAGGGGTCGCCGAGCAGTTCAATGTTCGCAACGCGAAATTGCCCCTACCGGGCACAGGGGGTCTTGATTTCAGCCCACTTCAGGAGGCCGGGGGATGAGAGGCCGCCGGGCGAGAGCGGGGAGTAGCGATGAGAGTTTGGATTCGCTCCTCGACACCATGGCGAACGTTGTCGGGATTCTGGTGGTGCTGGTGGCGGTCATGCAATTGGCTGTCGGCGATGCGGTGGATCGTATCGTCGAAGTGGGCGTGCGCGAGCCCGCCACGCTTCCCCAGGTGGAGGCCGCCGAGCGCGACCAGGAAGCCGTAGCCGAGGCCATCGCGGCCGCTCGCGGCGAGCTTGAGGCTCTGCCGCCCAGCCGGAAGCGGGAGGGGATGCTTCTCGAGTCCGCCCGCCCGCTCCTCGAGAAGTTGGAAAGTCTTCCCGGAACGCATGAATCGAACTCCCTGGATCTGGAAACCCTCGAGACGAGGCTGGCAGGAGAGCGCGAGGCGGTGGCCCGTTCGCGACAGGAAGTGGAGTGGCAGTTGGATCAGCTCGCGCGGCTAGATGTGGTTTGGGAGAGCCGCCTGCTCGAGAACCGGCCCAAGCGGGTCCGCCTTCCCGACCCCCGGCCGCCCGCTCGGGGTACCGAGGAGATCGTCTTCTTTTGTCGTTATGGGCGGGTGGTCTCGGTCAATCGTCGGGAGATGCTGGAGGCCCTCAACGTGGGTGTGGAGAAAGCATTGGGGGAATCTCGTGTGCCCGCCGATGCGGACCGACCCTGGCTCTATAATTTTTTCAGCAAGCAGCGGATCGGCTGGGAAAATTTTTATTGGCAGATTCGCAATCGCGGACCGAGCAGGCTCTTCGCCGACATGGCTTGGCGGGACCCGGAGGACGGGGAACAGTTCCGGGAACTCGTGGTCCCGGGAAGCCAGTTCGAGGAGAGCTTCGCGACGCATGATCCCCGCAAGGAATACGTTCGCTTCTGGGTCTGGCCCGATAGCTTTGAGGTCTATCTTGAGGCCCGCTACCTCGCGGAAGCGGCGGGGTTCGATGTGGCATGGACCGCTGTGCCCGAGGGTGAGGAGGTGGGCAGCAATCTCCTCGGTCCCACGCGCAGCCAAGCGCTGATCGATTGAAATCTCGCGTTCGGCGGGCTTAGAACGCCGTTTCACGCCTCTGCTCTCGGCGCCCCGGATTGGCCCTTGTGCAGGGTCAGGCACCTCCATTATAAACTAGGACTGCCCCAAGTCCGAGGAGCGGAGGCAATTTGAGTCATTCCGTCATCGCCGAGGAACTCGATCTACTCGCGAAGGTGAGCGGGCTGCTGGCCGAACTTCCCGAGGCAAAAACAGCCTCTGAGGCACCGATCGTGCGAGAGCTTGAGAGGCTCCGCGAGGTCATCCTCTCGGGCGACGAAGCCAAGGACATTTCGGCACTGAGCGAGCAGTATCACCACCAGGCTGCGGTGCTCGCTCAGCTCCGCAATGCGGGCGGAGCTGCTCAGGTCGATCGGAAAAATCCGTATTTCGCGCATCTGAGACTGCACGAAGACGACCGTGAGCGCGATCTCTGTCTCGGGCGTACCACGTGTATCGAGCGTGGGGTTCGCATCGTGGATTGGCGAGACGCCCCGATCTCAAAAATCTTCTACAGCTATCGCCAGGGCGACCAATACGACGAGGAAATCGCGGGTCGGGAACGCATTGGTCTCGTGACTGCCCGTCGGACGGTACGCATCGAGAACGGTGTTCTTCAGCGGGTGCAGGCGCCCGAAGGCGATTTTCTCCCGGATGCGGACGACCTGGGGGGATGGCAGTGCACGAAAGTCGAGGTGCCCAAGCTCGGTGGAGGCGAGGGCATCGCCCTGCGGGCCTTTGCTCTCGGCGAGGGCGTTTCGAGGCGTCTGGGAACACTCGACGATGAGCGTTCGATGCGGGTGGACAAGCGGTTGCCCGAAATTACCGGTCTGATCGATCCGGATCAGTTCGAGTTGATCACTCACGGCGCCCCGGGCTTCCTCGTTATTCGGGGCGCGGCGGGCTCGGGGAAGACCACCGTCGCTCTGCATCGGGTCGCTTATCTCGCCTTTTCGGACCCGAGAATCGACAGCCCCGAGACCATGGTGGTGGTCTTCTCGCGGGCCCTGCAGAATTTCGTGTCCCATGTCCTGCCGTCTCTGGGCCTCGGACACGTTCAGGTGGTGGGGTTTCCCGAGTGGGCGCTGGAGCAACGGCGCTGGCATTTTCGCCAGCTTCCCGCCGCTCAAAGAGAGGATACTCCGGCGCTGATTCAGCGAATCAAGTTGCATCCCTTCCTGGGTGTCGCCTTGACGGAGTACATCGAGAAGCATCCGGCCGAGGCCCGGGCGGTTCAGGCGATCGATGACTGGGCGACGGTGCTCCGGGAGTCCGAGTTCCTCGAGGAAGTTGCCGAACGAGTCGCGCCCGGGGTTTTTAGCGCGGCCGAGATCGCCAAATTCGTGGGTTGGCATCGGGAGCGTCTCGACGAGGTTTTTGCCGCGCTCCAGGGGGAGCCTGATGCGGTCGGGGAACTCGACCCCGAAGATGATGCCTTGCTCTTGCGTGCCTGGCAGCTTCGTGTCGGGCCTCTCCGAGGGCGAAACAAAAAAACCCTGGCCCTGCGGCATCTGGTGGTGGACGAGGTGCAAGATTTTGCGCCTATCGAGATTCAACTCCTCCTCGGCTCCATCGCGGAGAATGCCTCGATTACTCTGGCGGGCGATACCCAACAACACGTCATGACCCAGAGCGGGTTTACGTCCTGGAGCGATTTCTTTCGCCTCGTCGGGATCTCGGGGACAGAGATCGAAACCCTTCGCGTGGCCTATCGATCCTCACGCCAGATTGTGGACTTCTCAGCTTCTTTGCTGGGTGATTTACTCGAGGACGACGGGCCCCCGGATGCCCCCCGTGAAGGGCCCCCGGTGGAACTCTTTCGCTTCGCGGATCGGGGGGCCTGCGTGGGCTTCCTCGCCGACGCGCTGCACGAACTCGCCCGCTCCGAGCCTCTCGCCTCGGTGGCTATCCTGACCCCCTCGCGAGCCATCAGTTCGATGTATTTCGAAGGGCTCGAGCGGAGTGATATTCCTCGTCTCCGCTGGGTTCAGGACCATGATTTCAGTTTTTCGGCCGGTGTGGAGGTGGCGGAGGTCGAGCAGGTCAAGGGGCTCGAATTCGATTACGTCATCTTGGTGGACGTGGAGGCGGGGCTCTACCCCGACAGCCCGGAATCCCGCCGGCGGTTGCACGTGGGCGCGACCCGGGCGATTCACCAACTCTGGCTGACTAGCCTCACGAGGCCCTCTCCCCTGGTCGAGGGGGTCTGGCAGGGGTAGGTCGCGGACTGAGTGCGGAGTGTCCCGTGATCTGTTAATCGAAGAGACCGAAGAGATCGAAGAGAGAGGGCATGGTGGCCAAGGAGTCAGCCTTGAAATATTTCCCAGGGGATCGGGTCCGTATCCGGCGGGTCGAGAGCGAGTATGCCGGCAGCCGGGGAGTTGTGGCTGAAACCCAGGCGACAGGTCAGGGCGACGCCTCTCCGCTCGGATGCTTCGTAGCGATCGACGGCGAGAACGGCCGAGTGCGCCCCTTTTTGATTGCGGACCTCGAGCTTCTCCGCGCCGCTTCGGTTCGTCGCACGGACTCCGGCCAGAACGTCAATCCCGAGCATCAGATCGGCTAGGCGGAGGCGCCGGCATGATTCGCCATCTCGAGATCGTGACTTCAGGGCAAGGGCTGTGGGAATTGACCGAGGCCCTGAAGGACTGCGTGGGCGAGGCGGGGGTGAAGGAGGGGTTGGTCACTCTCTTTGTGCAGCACACGTCGGCGAGCCTCGTGGTTCAGGAGAACGCTGACCCGTCGGCGCGTCGGGATCTCGAGGAGTGGTTGAACCGTCTCGTCGTCGAGGGCGATCGTATCTTCACCCACACATTGGAAGGGCCCGACGACATGCCGGCTCATATCAAAGCGGCCTTGACCGCCACTTCACTCGCGATCCCGGTGAGCGGAGGCCGACCGATGCTGGGGACCTGGCAGGGCGTCTTTCTTTGGGAACACCGAAAGCAGGGCAGCGTTCGGAAAGTCGCCGTTCACCTGTCCAGTGACTGAGTTCGCTTGGCCAGTACCTGGACTTGCCTGGCCAGTACCTGGACTT
>JAPKBZ010000161.1 GCA_028823175.1 Myxococcota bacterium | reverse complement strand
GCGAGAGCGTCATGCCGAAGTGCAGCTTGCCCTCTCGAAACTTCGGGGTTTGTAGCGTTCTTTCGGATCGAAACGAGTCATTGGCGATGGCTGATGGGAGAAGTGCAGGGTGACCTTGCTCCGCAGAAGTGGACAAGAGGTCCATCACTGCCATCGCTTTTGCCAGGATTTTTCGCATTCGAGGCTCGCGCAGTTCCTTGGGAAGGCGTCGAAGGTCGTTCCGCTCATCTTCGAAGCTCGAATCGCCGGCTTCTTTAGACAGCCGAACTCACTCCCCGAACGACTTCGCGCCTGATCCCCAGCGCCATCGCGAGATCAGCCAGCGTTCGTTCGCTTTGCTTCACCAGCTTCACCAGCTTCACCAGCTTCACGGTCTCGGCTTTGAACGCTGTCGTGAAACATCTTCATGTTCGCCTCTGCTTGCTCTTCGTGCTCTCTCAGAGGAAGACGAATTCCACCTGTAAATCCACTTTATGGTGCAAGGGCAACTCGCTCCCCCGTTTGAGCCCAATTTTTTGCATGACCACCAGCAAATACGAAAAAAAAACGTGCGTTTTAGTGGCAACGAACCGGCAAGTCACCGGCGACTGCCTTGCAACTGCCTTGCAACTGCCTTGCAAATAACTTGCAACGAATTGGCACCTCGCTACCACGCGATAAGCAAACGAGCGGCAAGCCGAATGACATCTCCCCGTCAACGCAAGGGAAATGCTGGCAACTGGTGATTGTCCGTGAAGAGGCGGCGTAGCCGCTGTAGGGCCTGATTATATGGACAACAATACTCAGGTTAATTGTATCTACTCACTTGTTTTGCTTACCCAGTGCCCATAAGGTGCGTCCATTCTGAGCCAATCTGAGCCAATCTGAGCCAATCTAAGCCAATCTGTGCCAATCTGAGCCAATTGAGCCAATCTGAGCCAATCTGAGCCAATCTGAGCCAATCTGAGCCAATCTGAACGTAGTGAAAAGAATTCGGTGTATGAAACCCGCAGTGGCGTTTCGAAAATAAACCGAAGCTGAGTTGGGATGTTTGAGTTTCTAAACTGCGCCCCCCGCCCGGCCCCCCCCCCCCACCGAACACAGCAGAAGTGAGGAATCAAAATGTCAGTTTCAGAAAACCTCCCCGTCCCGAAGGGGCGAAGCCAATCGCCCATAACAGGCACTGGAATTCAAGCAGGGTTTGACATGGTTCATGCCGCGCAGAACTTTCAGCTCGGCAAATTTGCTCACGCCGCACTGAGCCTCACCCTGATCTTCTCGTTGACGTTCGCGCCAGCGATTCCGGCATTCGCACAGGGCAAGCTCGTGGGTGATGCTACGAGGCAGGTCAAGCCTCCCGTAGATTCGCCTAACGGTGTGCTCACATCTGGCTTGCGCGGCGGGCCCCAAGACGGCGGGGGCTGCAACGTGCCCACCGATGCGTCCCATAGCCCGCTCTTCGACTCCAAGCCCTTTACCCAGCACATGCTGCGATTTGAAGAGTTCGGAAGCGCCCCCCTCGATTCGAACGCCGAAAATACCGGCTATAGGGCCGGCTCCACTGCCGGCTGCAGCCAGGACTACGACAGCGAGCAAGCTGGATATTGCAGTCCTCTCCCCCAGCCCACGTGGGCTGGAGCATCCAAGGGAGGCAAGTACTACGCCTACGGACAAGTCTCAAACAAGGCGCTCGATACAACGATGGGCCAGCCCCTGTATCCGTACCCCACGGTATACACAAACAAGGACCATCCGAATCCCTGGGAAGCGGCCATCGTTGCAGAGCACACCGGACCCATGCAGCCCCTGGTCGCCGGCGACAAGTACAACACAATCGCGGACGGACGACCTCCGGGACCGCAATTCGGCCATCAGCGTTGGGACGAGTTTTTTCCCAAGGTCTACACGCAGACCGCTCAAGCGGGCGTAAGGCCTAACGGTGGCTTTCGTGACAGGATGCAGAAGCATGATTACGACGCCGGTGAGTTCGGCCCGGGCGGCCTCTACCACAACTCTGTTCACAGCATCGCCGCCAGCGCATGCAGTGAGTCGAGCAGCCAGACCTCCTGTGACAGCGTCGCCAACCCTCTCGTTCGAGACGGTTTAGACAAGATGTGCACGTGGAACTCTGGCAACAACACTTGCAGCGAAACCTTCGCCGGAACCACGGCCGGAATTCGTGGCAAGTTTCACCCCCTCTTTCCCGAGCAGGATCATCAGGCCCTTCGAACCTTTGACGGCACCTTCCCGCCGAAGCTGATGATGACCCGGTACTCGCAGAGCGTTCTCTTTCGCCACCACAATGCGCTTCCGATCAAGTTCGAGGCGAACCGTGGCTTCGGAAATCACTTCATTACGACTCACCATCACAACGGCCACAATCCCGCAGAGAGCGATGGCTTTGCCGAGGCTTTTTTCCTCCCCGGCCAGTTCTACGACTATGCGTGGCCGATGATTCTTGCTGGGCATGACCCCGTAGATGAGAATCACCCTCATTTTCCCGCAACCAATCCTCGAGCTTTGGAAATGCGGGCTTCAACTCCCTGCGATGAAGACTCCGGCGAAGTACTCACCGTGAGCCTTCCCTCTCCCACCAAAAACGGGGCAGGCCAGGTATGCGAACGGGCGGACAAGCTCAAGGAAAACGCCACCCGTGTAGCGGGCGGGGCCTCCTATGGCGAGGCTACCTATGAGGACTCAGCGGCCTGTGGATGGCGCTCGGTCAAGCAAATGTGCGACGCCAATGGGCGGGTCCAAGTTCCTGGCGACTGGAAAGAGACCATGAGCACCCACTGGTTCCACGATCACATGCTCGACTACACGGCCCAGAACGTCTACAAGGGTAACGCTGCGATGATGAACATCTACAGCGGCATCGATCCCGGTCGTGAGGGATGGCTTTGCCATCAGGATGACCCCGAGAATAACGTCAACCTTTGCCTACCCAGTGGGTCTGCCCTCAAATGGGGCAACCGAGACTACGACATCAACCTGGAACTCGCAGGTAAGGCTTGGGGCCAGGATACGCGCGTCTACGAAGGCACCGACCCGAGCCTCAACATCGGTAGTCCCGCTGGAAAAACCCGAGCCGATGCCACTTCCCCCGTAGAGGGACAGCTCTGGTTCCAGCCATTCAATACGAATGGTTTTCTCGGCGATCGGATGACGGTCAACTGGCTGAATGATCCCTTCTTGAATGTTCGCGCTCGGCGATATCGGTTCCGCGTCTTGAACGCTCATGTTTCGCGGTTCCTTCGGGTTGCCTTGGTCGTTCAGCGGGGTGACACCTCGGGCGAATTTCCCGGCAAAATCCAAGGGGTCTCGTACGACCGGGTTCCGTTCTACATGGTCGGCAATGACGGCAATATCATGGAGCACTCACTGGCCATGGATGGCTCGCGGGATCTTGACGCCGACGGCGACTTGCAGGAACACCATGGCATCTTGCCCACCCAGGCGATTGCCGAGCGCTGGGACGTTGTTGTGGACTTCAGTGAGAACAACGGTGCCGGCTTGAAGCCCGGCGACAAGATTTACATGCTCAACTTGCTTGAGCACAGAAACGGCAGGCGACCCCAGAAATCTGTCCCGCTCGGGGACGTCCTCTCGGGTAAATACAGCGGCGTGGGCATCGATGCAGCATGCGACACAGTCGTGGACAAATTCTTGGAGCTTCGCATAGAGGCATGTACCAAGAGTGATGGGACTCCGGCCAACAGTTGCCAGGTCGGCGACGGTGCCATCGCGTCCCAACAGGATCGGAGCATGGATCCGGGCCTCTACGTCGAAGGCAACACGAATGGCCCAGGCGGAAGTGCGCTCACCATGATCCCGATGCCGACGATCACTCCCCAGGAACTCGAACAGGCTCACCACAGAACCTTCATCTTCGGACGCGGTGCAGCCACAGACTTCAAGCCTAAAACCATCACCGAGGCCCAGGGAACCAACAGTGCCGCCCCGAGCCATGTGCCCTTCGGCACCGATGATTTCGTCTACGAAGTCAATGGCGAGGGCATCAATTTCGATGAACATCACAAGATGCCTTATAAGGCAGATTTGCCCTGGGGCATCAAGGTGGACGAGGGAGACATGCTGAACGGTGACATGCACCGACTTTCGGCGGCACCGAAGCTCGGCGATCTCGAAATTTGGCATATTCAAAATGGAGGGGGCGGCTGGTCACACAACGTCCACATTCACTTTGAGGAAGGCCGAATCCTGACTCGGGACGGAACGACTCCGCCCGATTGGGAGAGGTTCGGCCGCAAGGACGTCTACCGAGTAGGTCGCATGGACGACAGTGGCAGCGAAATCACACTGGCCATGCGGTTCAGGGACTTCGGCGGCGCTTACATGGAGCACTGCCACAACACCCAGCATGAAGACCACTCGATGCTCCTGCGCTGGGACATCGAGAACCCTGGTCAACTTAGCCCCTTCCTAACACCGGAACCCCAATGGAATGGCTGCACGTACACGGAGAGTTACGCTCTCCCGACTGCACGCACCCAAGAAAACGGGCGAGACCGTCCCGGTGAACTCGTTGGGGACTTTAAGGCTAAGGAAGACTTCCAGAAAGACAACAATGCGGCCGGACTTCTCTGTGCGGCCGGTGCCATCGAGGCATGCAACTCGGGTACTTCGACACCCGTCGGGAATGGAGGGACGCAAGTCGCCATCCCCGTCATTGAGCCGAGTGTAACCCCCGACAACAACGTGACACCTGTAGCCCCGCCTGAAGACACCAACACAACACCACCCGTCGCGGCTGAAAAACCCAAGGAGAACAAGGAAG
>JAPKBZ010000066.1 GCA_028823175.1 Myxococcota bacterium | reverse complement strand
CTAAACCGCCCCAGCATGGGGGGTAGAACATTGAGGACCCCATGGTGACCCGGGCGCGAACGGCGTGGCTTCGATCCGCTGGGAGTATCCAAAAGGAATATAGGGTGACCCGGGCCCGATTCGAACGCGCGACCCCCAGCTTCGGAGGCTGAAACCAGAATCCGAATAGCATCGACTTTCTAGTTACTTAGGCCCGCCACGAAACTCCCTTAGGGATTTAACATCACGCCCATACTCGGACGTTGTGCCAGAAGGCGGCTTGCTTGTCCTATCCCCCCCGTAGCGCTCTTCGTTCCAGCTTTCTTCGCCGTTTCCGCGAGGGTTGGAGCTGAAGAGGACGCTCCCCAGCACCAGGGTGGCGAAGAGCGCGTCGAGCACGCTCTTGAGTTGAAGGGTCAGCACGTGGAAGAGTGAAGCGTTGGCAAAGAGGCCCTCGAAGCTTTCCGCGGGCAAGTCAAGGGCGAGAAAGTCCTGGCGCCAGACGTCGCAACCCGAATGTGTGCGGGCCATGGCACAGAAGGCCTCGCATCCGTCGAGCCCCGTGGCCAAAGCGCCTCGCTCGCTCAACGCCTTGAGGTCGCGCCCGGGCCCACAGCCGAAATCGAGCACGCGTTGGCCCTGGCCTTCCTCGGGCAGGCAGGCCAGCAACGCATCGATATTCTGCGTGACGTCGTGGTCGTGGGTGCCCTCTCAGAAGGCGTCTGCCCGCTCTTCCTAGTGGCGGAGGGTGCGCCTGGAGGTTTCGTCCACGGGGCTCTCTTTCTTTCTCTCTCGCTCTCTCATCATCTAGCCAGCTCGCCACCGGGCTTGCTTTGGTTCGCGCCGAAGACCCCACGCCGCTTAGTTGACGTTGGCCTTCATGAGGAGCTTGTTGATGAAGGTGCGCTTTTCTTCGACTTTGTCTTCGCTTTCGCGAGAGCCCACCACCCCCATGTTGCCGCACCAGAGGTCTTCGGGGCTTTTGATGAGGGCACCCTCGGACGCGATGCCGAATTGCGCGCGCACGTCCTCGAGTTTCTTCTCCAGCAAGGGGAGGAAATCAAAATTCTCCACCAGGTAGTTGGTCGTGCACTCGCCGCCACGCTCGTAGGCGCGGAAGACGATGTCGGGTTTAAACTGGTTCTTCCAGACGGGGTCGGGTGAGATCTGAAAGCCGATCTGCCATTCGGCCACGGCGGCAATCAGCATCTTTCCGCCGTCTTCTTCCATCATGGCGCCATCAAAGGCCAGAACGCAAAGCTCACCCACCGGTGTCGTCGGGTAGCCGGCCAGCACGTGATGCATGTCGTGGACTTGCAAGGCATTGGAAAAAGGCGCGCCCGCACTCCCCGGCAAAGGGAAGTCGTTGTCGCGATAATAACGGATGAGTGCATGGCCGAAGGTGCCCTCGTCGAGCGCTTCGTAGCCCTCGTAGCGGGCGAGCATTTCCTTGTTGCCGTCCAGATGAAAAAACCCCGCAGCGACCTTGAAAACAAGCTTCCAGGCCGACGCGCCCAGCTCAAGGCCCGCGGCGCGAAAGGAGTCGATCTCCAGGTGGCCCGCCTTCTTATGGGCCAGCGCATGAAGCTCCTTGGAAAATTTCTTGTCGAACCCGAAGCCCTCGGCCAGCCGCTCAAAGGCGCCCACCTTCTGCTCCAGGGTTTCTTCTTCAAGGAAGGGCAACACGCCGGCGATGTTGAGCACTTCCTGGCGGAGTTCGGGATCGCTCACGCGATCGCCCGCGGCGTCGAGGCTTGGGCTGAGACTCTCGATATCCACCTCACTCTCAAGCAGGTGCTCGGCCACGGCCTCAAGGGTTTTCTGATGGATCTCGTGCAGGGGCAGCTTTCCCTCGTCGGTGGCCACGGCCTTGAGCAGCGCGAGGATGTCCTCGGCCTGCTGGCCCCGGGCCTGCATGATGACTTTCATCGGCGTTCCTCCTTCGTTTCTGTTTCCCTCTTGTTTCCCCGTGCTTGATTATATCTACTTCAGGCCAATTAATAATCGAAAGAATCCCTTTCATTACCTAGCCTATCGCCATGACACGCAGCCGATGGATCTGGTTGGTTCTGGCAGTCGCCTATGCGGCCTTCTTCAGTTGGTACACCTCCTTTGGTGGCCCGCTCACCGATGAAGAGATTGATGGCTACATGGCCATGGCGAAGGGAAACCCAGAGGCGCCTCCGCCCGAAAAGCTGGCCATATTGCGCCGCTTTCTGGAAGAGGACACGGGCGATGACTTCGTGATGGTGAATGTCATCGAGATGTACGAGACCCCGCTTCAGATCGAAGGCGTCGAGCCCGGAGAGAGCAGCGACGAAGTGATGGCGAGGTACATGGCCTACATGTTCCCCGCCCTCTTCTCCCGAGCAAGCCACCCTATCCTCTATGGCACGGCCGCCAATTCAGCCATGGACATCATGAACGCCGACGGCATGGAGGAGTGGACGCAGGGCGCTGGCATGCGCTACCGCAGCCGCCGCGACATGATGGAGATCACTTTCAACCCGGAATTTCGCGGCTCCCATGAGTTCAAGATCGCCGCCATGGCGAAGACCATTGCCTTCCCCATCGACCCCTGGTTTCAGCTCGGCGACCCCCGCCTGGTGCTCGCCCTGCTCTTCGGCCTGATCGGCTGCGGGCTCAGCTGGCGCGAAGCGGCGAGGCGCGCAGCCACCCCCTAGTCACTCGCCGGTTCCGGTGGCGGCAAGCGGGCCTGGGCAAGTGGGCAGAACTGGACGCTGCCCGCCGCGGGCTTCCCTAGGGATTTAACATAACGCCCATACTCGGACGTTGTGCCAGAAGGCAGCTTGAATATCCTATCCCCTATGTGGCGGGTTCGCGTTAGTTGCCGACAATCTCAGGCTTAACGCTCCGAGGTTGACGTCCCGCTGTGGTGCACCGCTTCGGATACAGTGGCATGCGTTGCAGCGCTGCCTCGGCCTATGATTAAGGGTTCGGATCCCCGGCATTCATCGCTTCAAAGTAGCTGCGAAGGCTCGTCTTGCCACGCGGTGGGCCGACGCCATCAATCTCACCTGCCGTGACGATGAAATCGGCAAGGTCGCCGAACTGCGTTGACAATAGGCCGATGAACTTTACGAGGCCGCGCGCCAGCCACATCGGAATCACCGTGACCTTTGGCGGTTTTCCGACGACATCGAACGCCATCTCGACGGCCTCGCGTTGGGTCATGGTATCGGGGCCGCCGGCCTCGACTTCAAGCGCATCGCCTTCCGCGGTATCGACGCACACGTGTGCAAGGTCGCGACCGTGGATGGGGCTCATCTTGTTGTCGCCTGGGCCAACCAGATAGGCGCGACCCTTCTTCGCCATATCGAGCAGCACACCCATGTCCGAGAAATATCCGCACGGACGAACGACGCGGTACTCCATCCCCGATGCCTTCAATGCGTCGACGACTTTTTCGTGAGCCTGCGTGATGGCGAGCTGCATGATGTTTTCGGCGCCTTGCATTGAGACATAGACAAAGCGCTTCACGCCCGCGGCCACAGCTAAGTCGATCAAGTTCTGATTGCATTGATAGTCCACTTGATCGAAGGTGAGCATGTCCCGTTGGCGAGAGATGCCGACAGACGAAAACACCAGGTCGATTCCATCCATCAGCCCGGTGAGGGTTTCGGGTTTCGTGATCTCTCCCACGAAGACTTCGTCCATGTCGTCTTGCGCCAGTGCGGGCGCGGTGAATGGGCCGGGTTCGGATAGGCGTTCCTTGCTGCGGGTCAGGACGCGGACGGAGTAGCCGCGTTCTTTAAATGCTTGCACGGAGAACTTGCCGAGATAACCGGTTGCGCCGGCAACGAGCACTCTCTTTGGAGGTTCAGTTGACATCGATTGAATTGCCTTCTGTTGAAAACGAAGCGGTTGGCCTCGTCATGGTCGAGTGTGATGCTCGGTGTGCTTTTGAATGAGTGGATACGCGTCTGTTGGAGCTTAATCCCAGCTGCTTCCTACACTGGACGCACGGCGGCCATCTCTTAGTGTTCCTGCCCCGAACGGTTCCTTGAGGAATGGCGGGTCGGTATGTGGGACGCCCCATCCCCATGTGCTGGAGATGCGCATCCGCGTGACTTGCCATTCGCCGGATCGCGGCTGGAGCTGCAGTTCGTAAATCCCGCCCGTCAGCGCGTATTCGAGGGAGGTGTGAAAGTAGGCGGTCATTTCGACGCGACCGAGGTCGTCGCTGGGTGAGACGGAGACATTGGCGGAGTGATGACGTGCTCCCTCCCCGACAAAAGCTGTGTACAGGCCGCGTATCTCGTCGGGCCCGGAATAGACGAGTTCGCCGCCGGTGCCGGGAGGAAAGTTCTTGAGTTCGAGTCTGACGTCGTCGGCGAATAGGTCGAGAAGTTCTTCGAGGTGCCCCGCGTCGAGGGAGTACAAGTAGCTGTTGAAACGATCCCGGCACGCTTCAACGGCTTCGATTCGCTCAATACGCCTACGAAGATCGGCCATGTCGTCAGAGGCTGTGTTTGCCATTTGCTTTGATCTCCTGCGCGCGTTTCAAGAATGTTTTCGTTCATGATTTCGTGACGACTCGGGAAGTGGAAGTCGAGTCGAGTGTTGAGTCTGGTGGGGGCGCAATCGACTTTCAGCCTTCGCTCTCGGCTTCGCGGATCGCGCGGCCATGGCGCAGGATCATCAACCAGTATGGCTGGTCGCGATGCTCCTTCTGCGACGTACTCCCGCCACGGGCTCCCCTAGGAATTTAACATAACACCCATACCCGGACGTTGTGCCAGAAGGCAGCTTGAATGTCCTATCCCCCAGGTTGTGTCCGTTCACTGGGAGGTCCGGGAGGCCCGTGACGAGTACGAGTCACTGCTGCCGACGCGCGCGAAACGCCCAAATCTGGTGAATCACGAATAGTGCGACGGGTACGCTCCACCACTGGCTGAAGGTGGGGACGGAAAACGGGATGGAATAGCCGGCGTATACGTCAATGGGCGCCGGAGCGGCGAAAGCCGCCAGGGCGTTGTCTGTCATCTGCGTCGCGAGGGTGTCCGCTGGTATGTTGAGTACCCAGTTGTGACCTGGCAACACCATGACGACGCCGCGTTCTCCGCTGGGCGAATTGTAATGGCCGCTGTTGATGGGGCACCACAGTTGGCCGTTTCGCATACCACCTCGCTCCGAGCGAGAGCCAGCGCCCCGCCATCATCGGCCGATTTCGCTTCGAACTGGAAGGCGAGGAGTCGAGGAGCATGCAGAGCGAGGCCGAGCGCCGAGCCGAGATCGAACGCCTGAAGGCCCTCGGCTATACGGAGTAGAGCTGAGCTCGTTCAACCCGAACCCGGCGACTACAGCCATCCGCACGTATCTCAGCCGAGTTTGACATCGACGGCGGGAGGAGGCCCGTAGGCGGAACCCCATCTCACAGCGGGTCGAGCAGTACTTTCGCTCGGCGGGTCGTGGACGGGCATTCTCTGTAGAATGGGCTTTTGAAATTTCAGTCCCCTCTAGGGCGAATAGGTCGGATTCGGAGAAATTTCATAGTTGTCGCCGATGAATGTAGCGGGGAGTGTGCCGGCACTGATCTCGTATATTCCGAATGTAAGCAGTGTCTCGCTGTTTACGGTCTCGCCGATGCAGCCAATAATGATTTCGATGTAGGGAGGGGCTCCTTTTTTTTGGGTGGCGGGATTTACACTCCCTGGTTCATTATCGACATAGCACTTCGTTCCCGATGCAGTCACGCTCGGCGCACTAAAGTTATTGTTTGGCATCCCTGTTGATGGATCCGTGCCGACGTCGTTGCACACCCACGGAAAGAGCATGAAGCTGAATTTGTTGTCTTCGTCGCATGCATTGCCCAGGCGACCGTAGTAATCGCTCACCGCATCGAGCACGCCGCCGCCCGTCGATCCCGGGGAAATATTGGGTTGTGTGGCACTAACCTCCGAGTCCCAGTACCCACTCGCCTTGCTACCGAATTCGTTCTCCTGGATCGTGCCAGACGTGTTCCAGCCGCCCCAATACTCGCAGGGTTGAAACTGCGTGCCTGTCGCGGGATGAGTAAACATCGCCCGGTCCCGTTGCGCCGCAGCGCACACGGTCGCTAAAGGATCGAAATGTTCAACATATTTAATATCTCCGTAGCAGTCGGACTGGAGTCCCGCGCCATCTGTCCCGTGAAACACGTAGCCGTCTGTGTGAGCGACTGGAGCGGTAAAGGCCTGAACATTGAGCCCGTTTTCCGCGCCAACTACTTTTTGCATCCAGGGGTCGCTCCAAGAAGCAGGCACGGATGACGCCTCCTGCTCGAAACCGGGCGGGGTCGAGCCGCGGTTGGTGGATGCATTCCAAGGCAGATTGTTGAAGTTCCAAGCGAAAGGCCTGTAGAAATAGGGGGTGCACGAGAGCGGTGATTGTCCATTCCCATCGCAGGTCATGGGCTGCATAGATTTTTGGGAATCTTTGCAGTCCGCAGAGTCGTTCCCGACATCAGGCGGGCAGGTTACGGATGTGCACTCGCCGCTCACAAGTTTGGGGAGGTATTGGGTGTCGGCATCCACCGGGGAACCGCCACTGCTGTCGCCACTGCCGCATGCAATCGAGAAAACGGCCGAACACAGGACAGAGAGTAGCAGCGCGCTTTGAAGAACTTTCATTCTTATTGCCTCCACGAGTGAGCTTAGGTTGAGTGAATCCAAATAGACGCGTTCAAAGAAGACTACACGAGGCCGTCATGTGAAGCCCATTCCGCCAGCAACCGTTGAATACAGAAAGATGTGGGAGATTCAACTTGGCCACGAACTCCACAGCCAACGGCTACGCCGGACAGAACAAGTCGAGCAGCACTTCCTCTTTAGCCAGAGCGAGGGCTGGAACCTTCTCGGTAAGTTCGGCTTCGCCCACTGGCTCAACTTCGGAAAGGATGAGGGCAAACAGAGCGGGCAGCCTTTGCCGGTAGACTTGCGCCCTCCCCTGCTGAATGCCCGGTTGCGATTGCTCGCGTCCTCGGCGAGACTTCGAGACTCAAGGAGCGCAGACATGGACTTTATCGAACGAGACGAAACCGGATTCGAGGCACCCGCCCCCCTCGGCCACCCCGGTCGTAGAGGCCTCCCGGCTGGGCACCCCACCGGGCCAAAGGTGGGGGAGCGACTTCCCGATTTTGATCTGCCCGATCAAACAGGGCAACGGGTCAGCTTCCACGAAGATCGCGGTTCTTCAAAGGCCGCGGTCGTGTTCTTCCGCTCGGTTGTTTGGTGACCTCCCTGCATGACGCAGCTCGTTGAGCTGCGCGAGGGTTACAAGAAGTTCGCCGACGCGGGCATGAAGCTGTACACGATTTCGTACGACCATCCCGATGCAATCGCGGACTTCGTCAAAGCGCAAAACATCCCCTATCCAATTCTCTCGGACCTGGGCTCGAAGGTGATTCGGGAGTTCGGGATCTTCAACACCGCAATCGAACCCGGCGACGTTCCCGTATATGGAGTGCCTTTTCCGGGGACCTATATCGTCGATGAAGAAGGGGTTGTGATCGAGAAGTTCTTTTACGACACGTACAAAAGGCGTGACGGCCCGGAGAACATGATCGATTCCGCCACGGGGTCCATTCAACTCGACGCGAACGAACCCACCGCCGCGTTTACCGACGAGGGCATCCGGGTGAGTGCGACGATGCACGGCGCCGGTGGGGTTTTGAAGCAAGGCGCGATGCGCAATGTGGTGGTGCGTTTCGAGCTCGGCGAAGGGCTGCACATTTATTCCGACCCGGTTCCGGAAGGCATGATCCCCACGACGGTCGAAATCGATGGACCGCCCGGGCTCGTGGTTCAGGATGCGATCGTTCCACCCACCGAGAAGCTTCATCTAAAAGGTCTCGATCTCGACCTTCAAGTCTGGAGCGGCGTGGTGGATATCGTGATCCCCGTCTACGCCGATGCAACGTTACTGTCCGAAATGCGCGCTCTCGATGACCTTGAAACGACGATCGATGTCAACGTTCGCTACCAGGCATGCGACGACGACACGTGCCTGCTGCCTCGCAACCGGACGCTAACGCTAACGGTCCCAATGGCGCCGGTCGACGTGCAAGCCTTGCCCTTCCATCAGGGTCACGGGCAAAACGAATGGGACGCGAATTCGAAGAAGCACATGTTCCTTCTCGTGCTTCGTATCATCAGGCAAGACCCGCTCGCGTTCATCAAGGGCATCGGACGGCAGATCAAGCTGGGACGCGAAGCCAAGGTGCGCGAGAGCGAGTCGAAGCGGGCGGCGAACTAGCCGGCATCAGGCCAATGCGTCACCCATTCGGTTCGCCTTCTCGGCATAGTCCCGTGGCGGGTCGTTAGCTCCGGGCCGGGGGGGGGCTTTGATGGGAGGTTCCATGATCGGTTCGCAAGGAAAAAAGAAATGACGGGAAAACGCGTCATGGCCGCCATCTTCGCGCTTTCGTTGCTGGCTTGCGCGCAGGAAGAAAAAACGGGCGCAGATCTCCTGATTCGCAACGCCCGGGTCTATACCGTCGACGAGACGCGGCCGTGGGCGGATGCCGTCGCGGTTCACGGGGATGAGATTGTCTGGGTCGGCGCGGAGGCCGAGGCCTCCGCCTATAGGGATGAAGGCACCGAGGTGATCGATGCCCAGGGTCGCCTCCTGCTTCCGGGCTTCATCGATAGCCACAACCATATCCGCTACGGGAACGAACCGGATTCAGTGGATCTCTCCGGCGCAGGAGATCTGACCACGGTCCAGGCGACCATCCGGGAATTTGCCAGCGCGCATCCCGAGCTTCCGTGGATCTTTGGTGGCGGTTGGCTCTATACGGCTTTTTCGGGGGACGGCTTGCCTCGGGCCGAGTATCTGGCGGGGCTCACCCAGGGTCGGCCGGCCTTCTTCATTTCCTACGATGCGCACACGGCCTGGCTCAATACCGAGGCCATGCAGGCCATCGGGCTCGAAGCGGGCAGCGCACTCGCCGCTGAAGAAGAAGTCATGGTGGACCCCGAGAGCGGAGCGCCGACCGGGGTGATCCGGGAAGTGGTTTCACTCGGGGACGCCAACCGGGCCATGAAGCGGCTGGGCGAAAAATTTCCAGACGGCGACCGTCTCGCTCGTTCGCTCGACGCGAGCCTGCTCCAAGCACTGGGCTATGGGATCACCACCGTGATTGCTCCGCAGACCAGCCTCGACGAACTGGACACCTTTGTTTCGGCTCGCGACGCGGGCACTCTCCAAGCCCGCGTCCAGACGGCGCTCTTTCACCCGGTGGGTACGCCGGCTTCCGATCTCCCCGCCTTCGCGGCCGCCATGAAGGCCTTGGATGATGATCGGCTGCGGGTCTCCGCCATCAAGCTCTATGTGGACGACGTCATCGAAGCGCATACGGCCGCCATGCTGGATCCCTATTCCGATCAACCCGAAGAAAGTGGCGAGACCCTCTACTCGCCCGAAGCCTTTCGCGATCTCGTGGTGCGGCTCGACGGCGCGGGTCATCAACTCTTCATCCACGCCATTGGAGACCGCGGCGTCCGCGTCGCCCTTGACGCGCTGGAGCACGCCCAGACGGTGAACGGCCAGCGGAACAGCCGGCATCAGATCGTTCATGCGGAACTCGTGGCGCCGGAAGATCAGCCGCGCTTTGCGGAACTCGGCGTCACGGCCTGTATGCAGCCGCGACACGTGCTGCCGGAAAGCAATGGCCAATGGGTGAATGCCGTGGGGCCCGAACGGGTGCGATACGCGTTCCCCTGGAAGAGCCTGCAGGCACAGGGCGCTCGGCTTGCCTTTTCGAGCGACTGGGATGTCTCGGAGATGAACCCCCTGATCGGAATCTATTCCGCGGTCACGAGACAGGGGCTCGGGGGAGAAGCCCCGGGTGGCTGGATCCCCGAAGAGCGCGTGGACCTGGAGACGGCCGTCCGCGCCTACACGGTCGATGGCGCGTACGCGAACTTCGCCGAACGAAACCGCGGCTCCATCCGCGTCGGCCACTACGCCGACCTCATCCTGCTCTCGAGTAACCTCTTCGAAATTCCCCCCAGCGAGTTTCTCAAAACCCAGGTCGACCTCACCTGGGTGGGCGGGGAGCTTGTCTACCGGAGAATCCCGCCGGCCACGACGAGTTCCGATTCCGAGCTTCCCTGAGCCGAGGCGGTGACTGTTCGGTGCCCCGTCACGGGATCCCCTAGGGATTTGACATAAAGCCCATACCCGGACGTTGTGCCAGAAGGCAGCTTGAATGTCCTATCCCCCTTCGACTCATTGCGCCTTATTTAAATAGCGAGCAGAAACGTCAGTTTCTAGGGAGAGCGGTTCAGATTTCTGCCGCACTACACGCGATTTCGAGTACTTCAGAAAACGCGGTTGTGGACGAGGAAGTGAAGCGCGTTGCGGGAGATGTCGGGGAGATCCCGTATCGGGCGGCCTGTTCTCTGGAGGAGCATGCGATCAAATTTGCAGAAGACTGTCTGCGAGAGGACCATGAGTCGCCGAGTCCGATTTTTCGTCTGGCTGCGGCAGATGCGGCTCTGCACCTGGGCACTTAAGCAACCAGGTGCAGAGCCTGTCTGACGTCTGTGTTCGCCCCTATCTGATTAATTCACTGGCTTCACGGGCAAGCCCGAATTCCTTCAAGGGGCCGCCATGTTCTAGTCGTTGACGATCCCTCCATCGAAGAGGAGTTCGGCATCAAGCGGCCCCTCGTTCCCGATCTCGGTCCCTTGGGTGCCGCTGAACCCGACGATCACCGAGCCACCAGCCGGGATACTAGATGCCCATTGGCTTCCAGTGACCTGATATTCAATGAGTCCATTGCCCAGATCCGTGCTTGAGATTTCGATGCCCCACGGTGCACCAGAGATGCTGTGAGAACTTCGGAACCCAAAGCTCCAGCTCTCCAACGCCACTGCGCTCTGGTTATGGACGGTCAACTCCGCTGTAAATCCTTGCCACCAGCGGTCCCCACCGACCTCAATCAGAAGCTCTGAGGACGAAGCAGTTTCCTCTCCAACTGACGGTACGGAGGGTTCGGAATCCGTTTCAACCGTGTCCGGGTCTTCTGTCAAAGTCTCAGTTTCTTCCGTAGTGGAAGGAACGGTTTCCTCTTCAGGTTGCGGATTGGGCGCAGTCTCGTCGTTGGTGTCGCTAGGCTCCGGCGTCGACTCTTCTTCGCTTTCGCCAACAGGATCGCCGAGATCGACCGCGACGGTATCGGCCTCAGCGATTGCGTCGAACCGCCCATTGCCCCCGAGGATATAGTCGAATTCCAGACTAGAACCGGAGACGATCTGGTCAAAGGTCAGGCCCTTGTACCATGACTGGGCTGCAGCCGTCACCAGGCTTTCCGGGTCGCCGGTGATGTCGCTGGAGAGATCCCAGAACATCATGCCGCCAAGGCCCATGGATTGCGCCCATTCGGACTTGAGCGCGACCGTACCGGGTGTTTCGAAGGAGCTGAAGATGCTCTGGCCCGAGTCGTAGAGATACGCGGCCTGAGCATCGTCATCCCAGTACAACTGCCACGTGCTACCGGCTGCACGGAGCCGACCGAGAAGGTCCTTGTAATCATACATTCCATTCTGGTCCAAGAAGCTTCCCGCAGCTGCGCCGGCCGCAGAAGCCGCGTAGCCACCGTCATCCCCCGCGGCCACGCCTTTCCACGCCCGGGTGTAGAGAGGGAAGCCCAGGACAATTTTCTCTCGAGGGACGCCCGCCTCTAGATAGAGTCGAACCGCCGTCGAGATGTCGTATCCCACTGGATCGTTTTCCATTGCGGCCAGGTGACCGGTTACGCTTTCCCAGGTGCCATGTAAGTCGTAAGTCATGACATTGAAGAAATCGATAAGGCCATGAAGCTCCTCGAGATTGAAGTTCTGGATCTGTCCGAATCCAGCCGGAGATGCCACAGAAATCTGGTAACGATGCCCCGTGGTGTTGCTCAGGACGTCTAGTTTTTCACGAACCCTGCTGAGGAAGAGCGCGTAGTTCGTTCCATCCTGAGCACTGGCAGTGTTGCCGCCCAAACCACCTCCACCGGGATACTCCCAGTCAAAGTCGACACCATCGAACATGTCGTAGCGTTCAAGGAACTCTACGAGGGACGTACTTGCGTGTTCCCGCCCTTCCTCGGTGGCGAGAACGGAGCTGAAGTGAGCAGAAAGGGTCCATCCCCCGACTGCGATGCTGACTCGGAGGTGCGGATAGCGCTCTTTCAAAAGTGCAATCTGCCCAAAGTTCCCCCAGATCGTTCGATTGGACGCTCCTGAAGCTTCAGTTCCGTCCGCAACTCCCGCAACCGATTCATTGGCCGAGAATCTCTTCTCTACCGCTGCATAGGGGTCAAAGAGAATGACATTGCCGTTTGAATCGAGGTTCGCAAATGCGTAGATGAGGTGGGTCAACTCCGCGGCAGGCACGTCGGCAATTTGGTAGTTCCGGCCATAGATTCCCCATTCCGGGTAATAGGCAGCCAGAATAGGACCACCGTCCGTAGCGACCGCCTCAGGAACAGGAGTCGTTTCTGGAGTCACCTCATCCGAAACGGCAGGTACCGTTTCCGAGGTCGTATCATCGACGACGGCAGGTACCGTTTCCTCTTGGGTCGGGTTGCTGTCTACGGTTTCTGATTCTTCAGTTGTGCTCTCATCCTCAACCGGATCACTGACCGGCATCTCATGCGTCATCGAATCAGAGTAGGCCGATCTGTCGATACAAAACCCGAAGCTCGTAGAGGCTCCAGGCGCAAGTACGGAATTCCACGAGGTACCGATGACACGCCAGCGCTGGCTCATCCCGCTGTCATCACCATGAACGTGGGTCGACATGCTCATTTCTGAATCCCAGAAGGTTGTGACGTTCCCGTCCAGTTCGACATGGGCTTCCCATGCGACCGGATTGTTTGAATAATTGACCACAAGGCCTTCACCACAGGCGCCCGAACCCCAGTCGTCCGTTAGATTCACTGAGACTTCAAGGTCGTCCAACCCGGGTGCAGGAACCGCGGGATCATTGGAAGTCTCGGGAGCCGGCTCCGGAGAAAAATACGGTTCGGTTTCGACCGCCGTGCTTCCATTAGCTCCGACGACCACGTCGGTGCAGCTGTAGAATGCTTCCGGGCTATCGCTCCGCTGCCATACGACATACAGGATGTAGCGCCCGTCTCGTCCAGGGAGTTCCATCTGGAAGGGGAAGTGGGGCTCGGCCGCAAGGTCGGTGTAGGGGACCAGGCCGGAGTCATGGACGAGTTCGAGATCGTCCCAGCGCAGCCGGTCGGTGAGAGGGTCAAACCCTTCGCGGGTCAGGTAGAAGCGAAAGTATTCCGCCGCATGGGGCGCCGTGGCAAAGAAATCTACCGTATAGACTCCTTCTGAGTTCGGCACCAACGCACTGGCGGACCAGTCGCCGGGTTCGTCAAACGCGGCATATTTGTCGCGTCCGGCACTGCAGAGCTCACCGTCGGGAATGATCTGTTGATGGTTTCCGGCTGCATCGCCGATGTTGACTTCCATCCAGTCATAGAGAGCCTGCGGTTCTGTGTCCCAAGCTTGGGCACACATCGGATTTCCAAGCTCAAGAAACCGGCAGGCATAAGTCCGCGAAGGGGGTTCCTCAAGGCTGCCGTGCGCACCCGCTGTTGAGGTGATGACCACGTAAATGAGCGCTGTGACTGCGAGCGTGACTGCTCCCCTGAGGAAAGAAAACGATAACTTCTTGTCGCTACGGGAGTACTTCATATTTTCTCCTTTACCGTCGGAAAGACGGCGTGGCCTATACAGATGGTGGTTTTTTTCCTATCTCGACCCATCGCAGGTTTCTGTTTGCGGCGATGTGATATGCGACACCCCGCAATAATTCAGATCTGGATGTGAATGCTGGGATTCCGATAGGCCCGGAACCCCAGATTCTCGAAATACTCGTGACTGCGGGGTATTGGCCGACAGTCGCAAGCACTCCCGAAAACCTTCTATTTCTCACGTACGGGCAAGCCTCTGGCTGTGCTTGTCTCGTGCGTGGAGTCAGAGTCCATGCTCGGCCTCTGGGTTCCTTCAGTCTGAAAGACAGGCCGACGAGGATGGTTCGACGACGACGCCCGCGGGGTGGGGGCCGACTCTTCCCTTCAGGGAATCTGAATGTCGCACGTCCCATCATGTGTGATGGGACGGCAACTGCGAACTCTTCGGGGACTCCCTAATTATTAGGAGGCAGACGAAGTGCTGGGTCCACACGTCGTAGCAGCGGAGTTCCGGCATCCGCCACGGGCTCCCCTAGGCACCCAACATAACGCCCAGGCTCGGACGTTGTGCCAGAAGGCAGTTTGAATGTCCTATCCCCCGCCGCGGATTTGTCCCTGGCCCGAAACCGGGGCGGCCAAGATCCCGATTTCGCGGACGGCGATGTGATGGAGGCGACGGGAATCGAACCCGTGACCACCCTGCCCTGGCTGGCCCTGACGATACCCAGGGCACCAAAACCGCCCTTAGAACCACTCCCCGAGTTCTCCCTGAGTTTTGGAGAACCGGCCCGCGACGGGACTCCCCCTAGCAATTCAACATAACGCCCACACTCGGACGTTGTATCAAACCCCTATGGGGAACCCCGTGACGAGTCCTGGCACCTTGGTGGATAGGACATCGAGACAGAGAAGCGGCTCAGGCCGCGAAGCAGTCTGCCAACCCGAAATCTTCGAGCCATCCAACCACCACCAGCCTCTCGTCGGGGGACAGGCGCTCGGCAATCCGATCGCGAACCATCTGTCGCGAGCGTTCTGGGTAGGGGCGCGCGAGATAGCTCACCTCTTCGCCATAGGTGTCGATCACGAAGGCCTTCTTGCCCTCCGCCAATGCCCGGGCATTGGCCTCCACGAACGGCACATAGCAGTCTCGACCCAGTTCCAGAACATGTCGGGCAAATGGGGTGCTCTCTGGAAAGGAAGCGAGTTCGCCCTCCCCCGCCCACTCTTCGGCTTCCTTCTCGTCCCAGGTCTGCACGCGCGGGTACCCACTTAGGTCCGGAATGGGATCCGCGTTGGTGTGGGCCCGCAGCCCACCGAGCAGAATCGCATCCACCGCCGTGGGACGATCACCGAGTGCAAACGCGCTAGAGGCCAACTGGGTCTCCAAGGCCTCCATGATCGCGAAGTACTCTTCCTCCACTTTCTTCTGCTGGTAGGCGCTCTCGGTCCCCGTAGCACGGCAGGCCCGGGGGCCCCACTTGGCCAGGGGGAACTCCCGTGCCTCTTGCAGGGTCACGTCCCGCCCGGTCAGCTCGGCCACGACGGCCCGCGTGTTCTCTTCGTAGTGCCATCGATAGTGGACCATGGTCCGTGCGATCCACTCATCCAGCACCTCTTCCACCACGTGCACCAGGACACCGGCCGGTCCTTCTGGAAAGAGTCTGCGCCCGGGGAATCGTCCATCGAGTAGATCCAGGATGGGAGTCGTATCGGCGACCATCCAGTTCTCAGGTGTCTGGAAGACCGGCACCTGGTGGCTGCCTGAGCGCTGCTCCAACTCGGGCCCGTTCTCCCCGGTCTTCTGCACGTGCTCGAATGCGATTCCGTAGAAGCGCAGAGCGGCCTCGAGCTTGCGCGTGAAGAGCGAGATGCCAGGTCCGTAGAGGATGTAGGAGTCGGCCATTGTGAATTCCTTGAATGCGAGCAGGGCTTGGAAAGAAGAGCCACGCCGCTTGGGGCATCCCGCGACGGGGCTCTCCCCCCTAGGAATATAGAATAACGCCCCTACTCGGAAGTTGTGCCAAAAGCCAGCTTGAATGTCCTATCCCCTGAATAGCTACTTGGCAAAACGTTCAATCCTGACGTTTGCCAAAACCCGGCTCGGAGGCCCTACTTCCTCGGGATCTAGAAGCTGAGTCCAAAGCCGGCCGAAAAATTTCTGCCGTCATCGGAAAATCCGAGATCGAGGCGAAAAATGGCCGCGCGTTCAAGGCCGATACGCAAACCGAAGCCATAGCTCTGTGCGACCCGTGAACGAAAAATCGCGCCGACGTCCTCGGCGACAGCACCAATTTCGTAGAAGAGGGCCAGTCCCAACCGTTCGATACGGACATTGCGTGTGATCGAAACCCCGCGCGGGATAACCCAAAACCGATATTCCGCGGCCGCCTGCCACGCGGCCCTGTCACGCCATCGGCCATCGACATATCCGCGAAGCGTGTCGGTCCCCCCCAGAGTGGGCAATAGGTAGAACGGCATGGACCCGACACTCGCCTGGGCAAAAACACCCAGGGCTATGGCATCCGTAGGCGGGTGGGCTTCGTCAGTATCGCCACCGCCATGGAAGAGGCCAGGGACTTCGAATACCTGGCTCCCGAAGAGCTTAAATACCGCACCCACATCCCCGCCATTCTGAGCCAAAGGGGCATCCACGCGCAATCCGACCGCATGCCCCGAATAGGGATTTTTCTGACTATCTCGTGTGTCCCAGCGAAGTTCCGCTCCCAGGAGACCAAACACCCGGTCTTGATCGGGATCAAAAACCGTCGGAAATGCCTGCCGGGTTGTGGGCGCTCCCTGAACGGTTCCATTGCCCAACTCGTGCGATTCAACATCCAGGTTGAGTTCAAGCACAAAGTCATCCATTGGCTGGGGAAGAGAGGACGAGAACCCGAACGAAACGATCACCGCCTCATCCAGATAGCTACTCTCATCCGACTCCAAGGTGTCCGGGCCGTAGCCGAAAAAGCGACGAGTCAGGGTTTTGCTGTACCGAACCCGGGTATAGACGAAGCTGCGCTCCTCTTGGATGACGCCCCCCCCCGGCAGATCCCGCGTCTTGAGCATCCGGCGCCAACTGAGGCCATACCGCTGCTGGCCCTTTGTCGTATAGGACATGAAAAGCCCGGCAATCTCGCGCCGCCGCTGAAGCCGAAAGTCGATGTCGGTAAAGGCAACACCGAACCCCGTACCCACGTCGCCGTTACTAAAGACAAAGGGTGCGATAAAGCTGCTGACCAGAAAACGCTGAAAGGGATTGCCGGGCTTGATGCGGCCTTCCGGAATGTAACGCCACCGATCAGGATGCTTGATGTCGTTTGGAAAATCGGCCTTGGGGATGCGACCGTTTCGGTCGATGCCATCCCAGGGATCGTATTCTTCGCCGGGCGGTTCGGGATCGGGTATGCCTCCCGAATCTTCAACTCCGGCCCCCGGATCGAGTTCTGTAGGCTGAGCGCCCGCGGCATCCACCAGAAACAAAGAAAGGCTCAGAAAAAAAATGGGCCCAGCGAAAACAATGCGCAAAATTAGCTTCGGAATCATCTTGTAGAGGACCGACCCGATCGAATCAATAAAGTTTCACAGAACCGACGAGAGTAACAAAATCTTTCCCCAAGGCGGACTGTTTTCAAGAGCAGACAGGGCCGCCCGCTGGCGGCGGCGAACATATGCATCGAGGCCGACGACGACGGGGGCTACGACGGGGACCGGAGGGCGTGACAGCCGCCCGCCACGGGCTCCCCTAGGGATTTAACATAACGCCAATACTCGGACGTTGTGCCAGAGGTCAGCTTATCTATCCTACCCCCCGGCTCGGAGGCGGAGAGCCCACAGGTGCCCAGCGTGCCGCGAACGAAACGAATGGAACACGCACGACTCTTCCGTACGAGCAAGCCTCGATGCCTCGACCCTTGGTGCTTTGATGACCGCGACCGATGATCCATCCCAGTTCTACAGCGGCCTGATCGCGGATTTATACCAGCCGCTGGCCGGGGAGATCGCGTCGGCTGATGTGTACATTCCGTTTCTCGATCAGTCGGGGTCGCCAACGTTGGAGCTCGCCTGCGGTTCGGGCGTGCCGCTGCTGGACCTAGTCGAGCGCGGCTACGATGTGGACGGTCTCGATGCTTCCCAGGACATGTTGGACCGATGTCACGCGGCGGCGCGTGAACGCGGAATCGACATCTCGATCCATCTCGCCAAGATGCAATCGTTCTCGCTGCCGCGGCGCTACCGCAGCATATTTCTGGCCGGGGCGAGCTTCACGCTGCTGTGCAGCGATGGAGATGCTCGGGACGCGCTGGCATGCATGTTCAGTCATCTGGAACCGGGGGGCTCGGTCCTGATCCCATTGGAAATCCCCAACGTCCCAGCGAACGACCAGGCGATCGGGCGGGTAAGGGAGATCCGAACCGACTCGGGCGATCGGCTTCGTGTCTCGATGGTTGAGTTTGAGTTGAGCGCCGACGGGCGCGACACCCGCAGTCGCCTGCGCTATGAGCGCATCAGCCCAGGCGGCGAAAGCGACATCGTGGAGCGCGACTGGCACAGGCGATGCTGGTCCCAGGAGAAGTTCCGGGAGATGCTGGTGACGGCTGGCTTCGACAAGATCACGTTCCTGCTGCCCCATGGCGGCCGAGCGACGCCGGATGCGCCAGTCTTCGTTGCACTGGCCCGTCGCGGGCCTCCCGATAACAACTTGACATAACGCCCATACTCGGACGTTGTGCCAGAACACAGCTTGTATGTCCTATCCCCTGAAAATCTTGGGCAGCTCCGCCTCGAGATTACGGATCATGCCCCCCTTCGGTCGGGTTCGTTGACGATCGATTGTACCCGGCGCCTGCACTTTTCGTCCTGCGCGCGAGTTGTTTTAGGGGCTGGTTCTTTGTCGCGCCTGGCCCGTCACAGATTAGTTAGAACGGGCGAATCTCACCGATCGAGAGAACCCAGGCCTCGAGTGGGGTCGATCCAGAGCCGGTGGCGGCTTCGATGAAACGCGCGGGAGGCTCATCCAGTGGTTCGTCCGCGAGATCGAATGTCCCGAAATGAACCGCCACCGCCGTGCGCGCACCGACGTCGACCGCGGCCATCACGGCCTCCTCTGGATTCATGTGCGAGAGGTGCATCATCGCAGTGGGCTCGTAGGCGCCAATGGGGACCGCCGCGAGATCAAAGGGGCCAAGAGCATCGCCGATCTCCTTGAAACCCGCGAAGTAGCCCGTGTCTCCGGCAAAGAAAAAACGTCGATCTTTCCCGATGACGGCCCAGGATGACCACAAGGTTGCGTACGTGTCCGTCAGGCCTCGTTTGCTCCAGTGCTGCGCGGGCAGGCAGTGAATTTCAACCCCCTGGACGGTCGCCTGCTGGGTCCAGTCGAGTTCCACCACCCGTGTGATGCCCCGCTCGAACAGCAACTCGGCATTGCCGAGGGGGACATAGAAGGTGGCCTTTGGGTTGCGTTCGGCGATTCGTTCGAGTGTGGGAAGGTCCAGATGATCAAAATGATTGTGTGAAATTAGGACAAAATCAATCTGGGGTAGATCGTCAAAGGAAATGCCCGGTTCGACTCTTCGGGCGGGTCCGAGCCAGCTGAGCGGGCTGGCGCGTTTCGACCAGATTGGATCCGTCAGGAACCGCACGCCATCCATTTCAACCAGCAGCGTTGCGTGTCCGATCCAGGTCACGGTGGGTGCTCCCTGGCTATATACGCCCTGAGTCGCGACATCCTGGAGAGACCTACGGAAATAACTCGTCGCGCTGTCTGTTGTGCCGGGCGCGCCAGGCCGGGGTCGAAGGGTGGTCTTGATTCTTCCCCACAAAAACGGGATGCGGACTCGGTTGCCTCCTCCTAGGAGCTCACCGACTGGGTTAACGAAACGACCATTCTCGGTTCGGGGGGCGGGGCCGAGCCATACGGTGCTTTCTGGCAAGGGATGGGGCCCAGGAAGTGCGGTACAGGCGAAGCTACTCGTGCTTAGGAGCAGTGCCAGGAGCGCATGTCCGCCTGTTTTTCCGGGCTTCGGCATGACTAAGTAGGGTACTCCTAGACGGCTGAAATAATCAAGCGCCGGTCGATAGCCAAATTCGTGCCTGATTAGCGGGCTGCTGGGCTTGTTGGGGCGGCTGGGCCTGTTGGGGACCGCGTAACCCGGGCTGTCCTTGCAACCCGTTCAGTCCATCCCTTCCCCACAATACAGCTTCTCGGTAACTTGAACTGGTGGTCCCCGGCCCGGCTGAAACGCATCTGGAACCCGAACTTGGGCGAGCAGTAACGCAGGGAGTGGCACGGATTTCGTCCTGCATACGCTGCGGTACGGGGATCCGGCGACGATGCCGAGGAGTCGCCACCCAACCCAATCGCGTTGGTCATCTTCGCGGCTGCAGGCTTGGGCAGCCTAGAGCAGCGGGCGTTCTAAAAACTGAGTCTCAGCACCTCGATCCAAGTAAAAGATCCCTCCCCCCTGCGCCGATGTACAAGAGAGAGGGCTCGGAGATGTTGGCGTGCCCCGCTAAGGAGCCTGCCAGCGTCTGTTCAGGCGAACTTTTCAGGGCGCCGGAACGAAGTCTTCGACGATGTCGGTCCATCCAGGACGACCGCGCCTACCGTGCAGGAAGTCAGCAGTCCACTCATGCAGCGGAACGCCGTTAGCCGTTACCGTGTAGAAGCGATCAAGACGCCATTTTACGATTTCGGTCGCTTGGTTGAACGGGGAGCATTCCGTGCAACTCTCGGGATAGAACTGCTCGAACTGCCAATCGGCGGCTCGTGCTTCGATGGCCGCGACGATGGGCGGAATCGGAATCAGTAGAGCCGCGACAGGGCCCGCGTCATTGAAGTTCTTGATCTTCGGCTTATTGCCGAATACGAAACGTGCGATCAAGGGTGCCCAGGTGGCCGTTCCGACGCCCCCGGCACTCGCACCGGAGAGGAAGAGCTTCTTCGGACGGCCGAATTCGTCGCGTGCAAGATCCATCGCCGCCCCCGATAGAGGTACCTCGCGACTGGATCCCTAAGACGGAGTCTCGGTGGGACGAATGCTCTGGCATTCTGTGGATTCGGTCCCAGGAGGAGGCCTTTCTGCAAGAGGCGAATTTTCGCTTCGACTGGCCCCTCAGCTATCACGACGGCAAGGTCAGCTTTCATTCCTTTCAAAGTCACTAGCCACCTGCTGTCGTGCGCCGACCTGCCATCTTCCGGTTAATAGCAGTAACTTTCTCGGGCCCGCGGCCTGTGAAACGAGGGACCGGAAGCCGAGACTGGCCCTGATGGCGTCTGGCTAGGAGTGCCCCGCTTAGGCAGGCATGATCGATGTCCGGTCCACCCGCCGTGCGTCGTATAATAGGTGGGTCTCCCACTGCTCCCGCCGACGGACCCCAGCCCTCACAGGGGAGCCCCTGTGCCCCCTCTTTAACCTGTACCGGACATGGCCCAAGGTGTAGAATGGGCCTTTGAAATTCCTATCCGCCCGCTTGTTTAAAGGGAGCCTTCGACGTCCGATGTTTGGCCCGAACACGGCCTAGGCTAGTAACCAAGCGTGCTGGCCAAATCCTTACACTTCGCGCCCAGAGGATAAAATGCGGGCTGCACTTCGCGGTTCTCGATGCGCTTGAAACTGTGTACGTACATATCGCCTGCGCCTGCGGCGATCGGGCCCGAATTTTCGCGATAGGGATCTGCCATTCTCGACTCATAGGGCAGGCCAAGAAACTCGCAGAGCCGTCGCATTTTTTTCTCGGGCTCCGCAACCAGGTCTTCGTAATACACACGCTCTTGACGATCATTGGGGACACCGTCAAGGAACTTCGTGATATTGGCATTATTGGCTGTCCAGATGGCCTCTGATACTTGATACGGGTTCATGCCGGGTGGGAATCCCTCAATTGCCCCCTTGTAGAGTTGGGTCTTCACGAGTGATCGGATGACGTCAACTGGGTTTCGCACCAGGTAGATGTATTTGGCATTCGTGAACTGTGACCCGATCGCTTCGAGGATCTCAGGCGAATCACTATAGGAGGGCGTCTTGTCCACGATGAGACGATCTGGATCCGCATCGAATAGTTCGCGGTAGACCTCCTCCACCGGAACGGCATCGTCTTCCCATCGGCCGAATCGACTGGACGTCGAATCGATTGAGTCACTGAATCTCTCTGCGATTTCAGGAATGGGCATGCGGCGTAGCACGGGCTTGATGCCGCGCGCCCTGTCGGCCATCGTTGAGAACTGCGCAAGGTGGAGCTCGCCCGGAGCCCAAATCCCGGCGTGGGCGTTCAGCATGACTCGAAATAAAGTCGTGCCTGAGCGTGCGCAGCCAAGGGAAAAGCAAATCGGAAACTCACCGGGATCGCCTGCCGTGCCAACGGCCTGCACCTTCGAACCGAATTCATACTGCTCGGGACGGAGCGGGGTGGTTGGAGCGGGCGGATAGGAGTCGCGCAAATACATCTCGCAGAACTGCTTCACGCTCAGCTGCTCGACCTCTTCGAGTGGATAGGGGATGCAGCCGAGCTTCATGGCCATCTGCACGCTGAAGCGACCAAAGCCATCGCCGCCACCGAGCAAGGTCTCACCCTCGTATCCGGCTGAGCCTACGATGATCGAATCACGAGAGATCTCAGCGCCAGCCGCGGCCCCCGAGAGTTCTCGCAGGATTGCTTCAACCGCCGTGAATGTGGCTTGAAATGGCTGGGCTTCGTGCTCTTCGTTTGCGCGTTCTTTCTCGCCCGTCACGGGATCCCCTAGAGATTTAACATAACGCCCATACTTGGACGTTGTGCCAAAAGCCAGCTTGAATGTCCTATCCCCTACTCGGGCTTGTCGAACAGCAGCGAGTACATCATCGGAAACTCGGGAACCTCG
>JAPKBZ010000016.1 GCA_028823175.1 Myxococcota bacterium | reverse complement strand
GCCGTTGAACCAGTAGCGATCGTAGGCGTGACGATCGGTGGTCGCCGGAATCCGAATCGGGTCGGTGGTCTGGTGAATCGGGTAGTCGTCGAAGCGGGAGAGCAAGGGCCAGCTCCTTCCTGGAAGAGTGAAGCATTATGCGAAAAAACGGCGGATGCCGAGCTCAAGCCCCCGGTCACGGCCGCCCGGATCGAAGCCCGGGACAAGCGAATGCTACCCCAACCCAATGGAGGCGGGGGCAATGCGAACGGGGCAACGGGTTGGGGGCAATGGGCTTGGGCCAACGGGGCCGCGTCAACCCGGAGCCCCGGGATGCGACCCGGCATAGGCCTGATTCCGGGCCAGGCGAGGCGGGCTGATCTCGGGCGGAGGCCCCATTCGGGGCCGGGCCGCACCCTCGAAACGAATCAGCACACAGGGCATGCCATCGAATATGCGGCGGGCCAGGTAGAAGGGGCCCCACCAGGGCAGCCCCAGCCGTCGGTTCAATTTTACGGCGCCCAGCAGAAAACCGAACCGGCGTCGCGGAAAACCGGGGCGAAGGGACCAACGCTCGACGAAAGCAAACAGATGAGGAAGGCGCTCTTCGCGGTCGCGGAGCACCCGGGCCCGGGCCGGGATCTCGAAGCCCTGGTCCCCCTCGACGGTATGCACCACCACCATGGGGTTGGTCCCCAGGCTCGCCACCCAATCCCGCTTGCCCGGAAACCCCGAGAGGACGATTTCATCGCCCCCAGACCAACCGTAGGTGCTTTCCAGGGTACGCGGCGTCCCGTCTCGGCGGGCGAAAGTCGTTCTCAGAGCGAAGCTATCCGCCAGAATCCGTCTGAGGCTCTCCGGCAACTCATCCATCGCCCGAGACTAGCGACGAAGCCTCGTGCTGGCTCCCCCGGGACTCGCATAGCCGGCCGGCTTGGGCGACTCTCCCGGAGGATATTTCCAGCCGAAGCATCGTCACCGGGAAAGGATTTGGCCTCCATGGGCTTCTACGAAAATCGCATTCTCCCCTTTATTATCGACAAGGCCTGCGGCGCCCCAGCGGTTCTCAAGCAAAGGGGGAAAGTCGTCCCCCAAGCCCAGGGTCGCGTTCTCGAAGTCGGCATGGGGTCGGGCATCAACCTGCCCTTTTACGACCCCGAGCGCATCGACTTCGTCTGGGGCCTCGAGCCCTCCGAGGGAATGCGTCGGCTTGCCAGCGAGAGAATCGCTGCCGCCCCTTTCGAGGTCAAAGTGCTCGACCTGCCCGGTGAAGAGATCCCCCTCGAAGACAAGAGCGTAGACACGGTGCTCCTGACCTTCACCCTCTGCACGATTCCCGATTTCCAGACAGCCCTGGCCCAAATGCGCCGGGTCCTGAAACCGGGCGGCCAATTGATCTTCTGCGAACACGGCGAGGCCCCGGATGAATCCGTGCTGAAATGGCAGAACCGGATCAACCCGATCTGGAAACGGATCGCCGGCGGCTGCAATATCAACAGGCCGGTCCCTCAATACCTTCAGGATGCCGGCTTCGTCATCGACAAACTCGAAAGCCGATACCTCCCCGACACGCCGCGCATTGCCGCGTTCAACTACTGGGGATTCGCGAGCAAGGGCTAGCTAAGCCGATCTCCCGGAATAGCGGCCTCACGACGCCGGCCCCGCTCTCGAAGCCGTGAAAGCCGAGAAAGGCCCAATAAACCCGCCACCAGCAGCACGGGAGCGGCGGGTTCGGGAGCAGGGGTCGGATCGCAGGGGTCGCCCAAGCCATCGGAGTCGGTGTCTACTTGGTCGTCGTTCGGGATGGCGAAACAGTTGTCGTTGGCGTTCAAGAAGAGATCCCGATCACGATTGAGCGCCGTCCGGGTACCCGAACCCGAAGGCACGCAGGTGAAAGTGATCTCGGTAGACCCGGCCAGGGCCATCAGAGACGCTTCGGTTGTGCTGGTTCCATCGGACGCATCAAAAGTCGCGCTTCCCGGAGCGCCCCCGGTATAGAGCCAACTCACGGGATCTCCCGCGATAGATGCCCGGGCGATGAGATCGCACTCAGTAACGACTCCTCCCAGAATCCTGGACGTAAAGGCCGTCGAGGCGCGGGTAATCATGAGCGCGATTCTATTGTGAACGTCCGCTCCGCTGGACGCACCGATCGTCACCTGCTGCCCGGTAATCGGCGCGACATCCGAGTCGAAGGCGAGCATGAACTTCACCATATCCGGGATTTGATTCGTGGGGTCATCAAATCCCGTGTCGTTAGCAAGCAGGTCGTTGAACACACCAGCACGAAAGAAACGATGCATCGTATCTTCCGAGCCATCGTGGAGAAAACCAAAACCTCGAACCTGATCACCCTTGTGGGCGTGGTCGCCCCCGGCAATTTCGAAGCCGTTATCCGGCGCGCCAAACATGCCGACCTTCTGATACATATTGCGGAGATGGGACACCTTAAATATCTGGGTTTCGTTCTCGAATGTGCCGTCGGTGCTCGTGCCGAAGCGCCCTAGAGCAGGGTTCAGTTCGTGGCAGCCATCGCAGGTAAACCCTTCATCAATGGTTCCGAAACCCGGATTATCCACAAGCCCGTCCGAGCGCCGGGGACCGAAAAAGAAGTCGAAGCCGCCTTGCTGATCCGCAGTCAGGGAATTATCGAGCTGCCTGTACGGATTGGGGGGATACGTCAACTCCAGAGCGAAATCGGAAAAGGACTGCATCTCGCTAGGCGTCAGATCCGATGCCCGACCCACCAGGCCCGAGAAGGCCACGATGAAATTCTTGAAGGAAATCTCCGAGTCCGTCGCGTCGATCCCAAACACGCCGTTCGAGCGATCGCCGCGCCAATGTTGCGCTCCACTATAGATCATCCCCCGCAAGCTCATGGTCACCATCGGCCCCTTCATCGAGTGAAACTCATCCGGTTCAGCCCCACCGTTGAGATTCGCAATGTCGAGACCGGCCAATTCAAAGGCAGGGAAAAGCTCCGAGAAATTGATCGGCATGGGGTTGGACTTGACATCGTCATCGGGATTCCCCAGATCCCAAGCCAGGTGATCCATGTCGGCAAAGATATGGCAACTCGAGCAACTCTCTGATCCGTTGGCCGAAGTGGCATTGGCGTCGTAGAGAAAGCCACGACCAATAACCACGTGCGCGGGTTCGGGGTTATGAAAAGTGACGTGATGCACCTCGGTGCGGGACGCCGTATCGACGACCGAAATTCCGTTATCGAATCGGGTCATCACATAAAGAGTCGCTCCATCTGCCGAGAGCACGACGCCGCAGGGGCCGCCGGCACTCAGGCCAATCTGATTGGCGGCATCCGGAACAAACGTATCCGCCTCGAGTTCAGCCACATCGAATACCCCGATTTTGGCGGAGCCGAACGCGGCGACGTAGAGGGTAGTCGTACCCGTACCGGAATCGTGGCCGATCGCCATTTCGAGGGGGGTCGCCAGGCTTTTCCCTGCCGCCGTCAGGTCGAAAGCCGGGTCGCTGGCGAGCACCGAGAAGTCGATATGCTTATTCAGATGGCGTGCGCCCGAACTGGCATCGCTGGATACGTTCGGGCTCTCGATCACGGTGATCCGCGACTCGGCGATATGGCCCTGAACCGTCGTGCCGCCGTGGTCGCCCGGCCCTTCGAAGCGAACCAGGTTATTCGCATCGGTATTGCTGACGTAGAGATTTCCGTTCTGGGGATTGACCGCGATATTAAAGAGCGTCGTCCCCACATGGGTATGGAAGGCGGTCTCGACCAGGGTCTCGGCGTCGATGCTAAAGACATCCTTGTCCGGCAGATTGAAGCGAACCCCGTTACTCCAATTTCGCCCCTGCTCGTCGCGATACTGGCTCGCGGCGCGATCCCATTTGACAATCAAGCCGACCTCGGGAGCCAGCACTCCAGCGGCGTCATCACTGGGTCCCGGATTGCCGCCCGGAAGCTGACCGCTCGCTAGGCCGCCAGGGCTCGTTATTCCGTCTCGACCCGAGCAGGCGCCCACGTTATCGAACCCATCGCACACGACACCCTCGGCCACAGTGGTGGTCTGATTCCCCGAATAAAAAGCGGCGACGTAGACCTGATCGCCCGACGGACTGACCGCCAGTGCGCGCGGCGTATCGGAGAAGAGACTAATGATCTTGAGCGGAGTGCCCCCGAGACCGGGGCCGGGATTCGCCACGTCGAACACCCAGACATCCGAACGAGGGACCCCTTCCGTAGTCAACTGCGGATCCCCCGCCCCGGCCACGGCCGAGAGGGAGGGGTCTGTCCGGTGCTGGCCCCGATGGGCCGTGGCAATGAAGGCCCTCGGACCCGTTGGACCCGGGGGATCGATGATCACAATATCCCGAGGTTCATCCCCCACCAGCAGCGTCTTGACAACTCGGCCAGCGCTGACGCTCACAATACTGACGCTATCCGAAAGGTGGTTGGTGACCCAGACTTCGTCATCGCTCACCGCCGCCACTCCGACGGGTTCGAGGCCTACCGGGATCGAGCCCGTCCAGAAAGGCGCGCCGGCGCCCGTGATATCAAAGATCTCGAGGTAACCATCGGGGGCGTTGGCCACAAAAAGGCGGGTGCCATTAGGTGAGATCGCCAGAGGGCGGACGGCGCCAGCTTCAAAGATAATGATATCCGTCTGGGCCGAAGCGTTACCCACAAAAAAGGTCAGCACCAGGGCTACCCATACTCGAACCCAAGTGCGTTTTTTCCCGACGGCCATCTTATTCTCCCTTGGTCGCTCCGGTCTCGTTCCGAAACCCTCCGAACTAAACCTAGGGCTCCCGGGGATTCACAAACCCCAAAGGCAGCAGAGGCCACAACCGATCGCGCGGCCCCTAGGCCGCGGTCGATCGATTGGTCCTATCAAAGTCTCACGAAATCCGGTCTTTTTCAAGGCTATTGCATCAAGCTTACACATGCGACTTGACCGGGGCGGGGCCGCCTCCCTCCCTGCAGACCTCAATCCCTACGAGGGGTCGCATTGAAGCCTGCTTCAAGCTTGCACATCGCGGCTCCGAAGAATTACGGATTACTTCGTTGCTATACGGGTCGCCAGTGGCGGTGAACGCGACTTAGATGCCGCTGCGCCTAGAACTCGGGCAGCCCCTGCTCGGCGATGCGGAAGCCGAGACGCTCCAATTGATGGGGCGCCGATCCCAATTCGTGTTCGATACGAGTCGCCCAGATAAAGTGACGATGCAGGGGATAATCCACATCGATGCCTACACCGCCGTGGAGGTGCTGGCAGGCGTACGCCGAGAATTGCCCCCCCTCGGCGGCCCAGTACTTGGCAACGGCCACGGCATCCGATGCATGCTTCGCCTGGGCCAGTAACCAGGCGGCCTCCCAGGCAGTGAGACGCAACGCTTCAAGCATGATATACGCATCCGCTGCCCTTTGGTGAAAGGCCTGAAAGCTCCCGATGGGACGATCGAATTGGATACGCTCGCGGCCGTATTCCGACGTCATCTCCAGTGCGCGCTCGCAGACGCCCAATTGCATGGCACAACGTGCCGCGGTGGCGTGTTCAACTAGCCACCCAAGGGCCTCCCGCCCTGCCCCGGCGCTCAGCAGATCCGATTCTACGACCTCAACACCATCGAGCGCCAGGAAAACGTGGGGCTGGCGATCCGAACAGGTCTGGCTTTCTCGCCGGACGCCCGAAGCTTCGACGTTCACCCATGCCAACACAACGCCGCCCTCGTCGGTTGTCGCGGGAACAAGAATATGACTCGCCTGGCCTCCAGCAGGCACCAGCGACTTCTCCCCTGAAAGTCGATACCCCTCATGGGTGCGCTGGGCTCGGGTACTGGGGACCATCGGGTCAGACGAATCCAGCTCGGCCAATGCCGCGGTCAGAATCAGTTCGCCGGCCGCGACCTTGGGCAGCCATTTCTGTTTCTGCTCCGCCGTGCCAAATCGAGCCAAAGGCAGCGCGCCGAGCACGAGAGACGCGTAGACCGGAACCGGAGCGACGCTCCGACCGACCTCTTGACAGAGCAAACAGAGGGCGAAGAAACCCAGGTCCATCCCTCCGAATTCCTCGGGGATCGCCACCCCCAATAGATTACTCTCAGCGAGGGCCCGCCAGGCTTCGTCGTCGGTCATGAGCGGCTGCGACTCGACCTCCTTGAGACGCTCATTCCCCAATTTGTCCTCGAGAATTTTTCGCGCCAGTGCCGCGACTTCCCGATCTTCTTCCGCAAAGTCAAAATCCATTCATCTTCTCCCGGGAAAGCCCTCTCCGAATTACGTGACTGGCACCAAGGACCGCGACTCCGCCGTCCACCCACACCTCTTCATCAACGCTTGTAGTGCGGCAGCCCCATTCCGGCCATGGCGATGATGTCGCGCTGGACTTCGTTCGTCCCACCCCCAAAGGTCAAGATCAAACCGTTGCGATAGGCCGATTCGATTCGGCCCTGAATAACTGAACCTGTATCATCACCGCCAATATTTGCCCGACTGTTCGTGATCTCCATCATCGCTCTATAAGCCTCGATATTCAGCTCACTCCCAAATACCTTGACAGCAGATGCGGCGGCCGGGTGTGGGCTCCCCTGCTGAGCCGCCCACGCCTGTTTCCAATTCATCAGGCGGACGACTTGGACCTTTGCGTAAACACGCGCAAGGTTTTGACGGACCCATGCCTTGTCGATCACGCGTTCACCATCGACTTTTGTCTCCCTCGCCCACTCCACAACATCGCGTAGGGTTCGCCGAATAGGACCCACGCTTGTCAACGAGATCCTCTCGTGGTTGAGTTGCCCGGTAATCAGGGACCAACCGTTATTCTCTCCGCCTATCAATGCGTCGGCCGGGACCCGAACATCGTCGTAGAAAGTCGCATTCGTCGTCACTCCGCCGACCGTCATTATCTTCTGGCGCGAGTAGCCATCGCTCGTTGTGGGCACGAGAAACATCGAAAGACCGCGATGCTTGGGCGCCTCGGGATCAGTTCGGGCTGCGAGCCAGATGAAGTCGGAATAGCCCGCCAGACTCGTCCACATCTTCTGACCGTTAATCACCCACTCGTCCCCTTCGCGCTTCGCGGAGGTCTTGAGAGAACCCAGATCTGTCCCCGCTCCCGGCTCGGAATAACCGATGGCAAAGAAGACTTCTCCCGCCAGAACCTTCGGCAAGATCTCGGCCTTTTGCTCTTCGGTGCCATAGTGCATGATCGTGGGACCCACGGTGTTCAAGGTCAGGAAAGGCAGAGGAAAGCCCGTGGCCTGAATCTCGTCGGCAAAAATAAATTGCTCCATCTGGGTCCGGCCTTGACCTCCATATTCTTCCGGCCAACCAACACCCAGGAGACCATCGCGCCCCATCTGCTTCATCGCGGCCCGAAAGAGCGGACCGCCGCCTTCGCCATCGCTCCGAAGCTCGGCAAAAAGCGACTCGCTCATCATCTCCTTGAAATAGATTCGCAGCTCGTCGCGAAATTTCTTCTGCTCGGTCGTGAAATCGAGTTCCATACTACCCCCTGGTTTCCGGACGCCACTCCTCCGGGTCTAGCCCGTTTATTCTAGAACTGGACAAGCGAATGTAAAGCATGGTCATGCGGGCCAAGAACTCTCCCCTCGGCGAGCTTCGACCACGGAGAATCGATTCGCGCCCAGCGTCGCCGGGCTTCGCTACTCCGACTCGGATTCTACCTTGATTTCGGCTTCGATGAGATCGACCAGCGTCGACCCCGAAGCCTCATTGAGGTGAATCATATCGGTGAGTAGCTTCATCCGAAAATGACTCGAGATCCGGTCCCAGCTCCAACCCAGGAGGTAATGACGAAAGAGGGATTTCGAGACCAATCGCTCTGCCCGCTGCGCCTCGTAGGCCGGCGTATCCTCAAAGGCATCGGCGAGCAACCGCTCGTGCAGTACTCGACCCAGTGGTAGGCACACCATCTCCCGTGCTTGGGCTTCGGCCTCTATAAACTTATTGAACCCGTCAAGAACCTCATCGATCGGTTCTCCCCTTCGCTCGCCGAGGGGGGGCAAAGTCACGAGAACGGTACGGGCGGTCTCGCAGGCCTCCAACTTGTCGAGGAGAAGACGATAATTGTCGAAGAAGAAGTCTTCATTGGGCGGTTGCGGCAGCTCCTGCCTCCGGACGTACCTCGCCCCGGCCCGCTCGTCCTCGCTCCCGCGCGCGTCGTTGGTTCCCACCAGGAGCACAACAAATGCAGGCTCGACCGCAACAACCTCCTCGGCGCGCTGCAGCACATTCCAAGCCAGCTCACCGTTGGCCCCGGCGTTGAGGACCGTATATCCCCAGGGCTCCAGTCGGAGCGCAAGGGCGTGAACGTAGTCAAAACTCGCGTTGCCGTGGGTGAGACTATCCCCCAGACAAATCACCACTTTCTCTCTATCCGCCGCGAGAGAGGAGTGAAAACGGTCGAGGCGCTCGAGATGGGCCTGCCCCAGCAGGGGCTGGACCCGGATCAGGAGCCAAACGATGAGAGCTGCGAGGATGAGGAGAAGCGTTCCCACTGAGGCAGATACTAGAGCGAGTCAACCGCCGAGCCCACCACCCCCGGTCAGATTTGCCGATTGTCTGGGGATCTCGGTGCTCGGCCATAAAACCGGGGCGACTCTTTGGCAGATGGGCCTAGCCCAGCTCGAAGCGATCGATATACCAACCCAGGCGCGCCTGAATATCCGCCTCGGTCAGGCCGTAACGCCCGAGATCGTACTCGTGAGCGCCGTGTTTTCCTTTCGGGTTGGCAGCGAGGTAATCCGCCATGGAGGTCTCCGCGGACGGATCCAGGCCGAGTTCGAAATGATCGTAGATTTTGCGGATCACGCTCATGGAGTCGTCAACGAAATCCGCGAAACGAATATCGATAAAGCGTCGGGGATCGGACCGATCGCGCACCGAGTAGCCCCGCTCAAGGGAAGTGGCGCAAAAATCCAGAACCGTCTTCCCGAGATCGGGCTGGGGAGAAAACCCCTGGCTCTCGAGCAGCGTCTCCATCATGCTGCAATAGGAGGCGATGGCCTCCAGCGGATCACGATGGGTGAGGACAATGCAACAGTCCGGAAAAGTCTCGACAATCGCATCCAGCGCCCAGAGGTGCGCTGGAGACTTCAGAAGCCAGCGCTCGCCCGGACGCTGCCAGTCGACCATCTTGAGGAGATCCCGGTAATAGGCGTATTGTGGGCGCAGGTCCGCGTCTCGAAAGAACGAGGCATAGGGTTCCATCAGGACTTCGATGCCCTGCTGGACGTTCTCGAACGTGATCGCCATGGGGATCACGCACTCTTCGGGAGTATCTGCATCGGCGAAATGAATCCGGGTAAAATCGGGGTTTCGCTCGCGCAACTTGGCAAATGTTTCCTTCATGGCCTTATGCCGGGGGTCCTCTGCTCCCTCGGAAAGCCCGTCTAGGGGCTCCGGGAAGGTGCCCTCCCAGAGGAGAAGCGGCCGGGCGGCCGGATCCTGCCCAAGTAGGTTGAAGGTGGCCGAGGTCCCGGTTCGCGGCAGGCCCGTCAAAAACATCGGACGGCGAATTTCGCGTTCGCGAATCTCCGGATGTGTCCCGAAGGCGGCCTCCACCCGGAGCCGGGTGGACAGCAGCCGGACCAGGCGTTTCCAGTTGGATCGCCGACCCCGTTCGTCGAGACCCCCGGTGGTGTCCAACATTTGGCAAAGCGCCGCCAAGCCCTCCTCGAATCGGGGATCACCGAAATTCTCGAGCCCCGTGGCCGTCCGGGCCGCCGACAGGAGAGGCGCATTGTCGAACTCGTAGACTTCGGCTTGTGTCACGAAGTGGATCCTTTCGACTTAACAGAGGGGCGAGCGGGCTCGTCTTCAATAACAAACGGCCCGGCGGGTCACCCCTAGCTCAGAGCGCGCTCAACGAAGCCCAGGCGATCATTCCCGAAGAAGAGTTCCCCGTCGACGAAAAAAGAGGGCGCGCCAAAAACGCCCCGGGCCACGGCTTCCTCTGTGGTTTCCCGCAAAGCGCCCTTGACGGCGGGATCCGAGGCATTCTCCAGCAAGCTTCCCGGGTCGAGGCCTGCCCCAGACAGCACCTCCCCGAGGACGCTGGGGTCGGCCAAATTCTTCTCCTGCTCCCAGAGCGCGGAGAACGCCGCCGCATGAAAGGTGTCGAACTCGCCCCGAACCAGAGCAGCGTGGGCGCAGCGCATGAGAAGGAGAGTGTTGACCGGAAAATGAGGGTTGCTCCGGAGACTCAACCCCAAATATTCGACCCATCGCTTCATTTCGCTTCCAGAGTAGAGGCGCTTCGCCTTCACGGTCTCCTCGGCGGGCGAGCGATTGCCAGTAGCCTTGAAGACCCCCCCCAGGAGCATGGGTCGATAGCGAATCGTGCAGCCCGCTCTCTCGATCAACCCGGATAATTGGGAGTTGGCGATATAGCTGTAGGGGCTGCCGTAATCGTAGAAAAACTCCACCTCAGAAGACAAGCCTTTCCCTCCTTCCCGGCGCCCAAACGATGTACCCGGGGCCAGGGGAAGGAAGAAAGCCGATCGGTGGCCGGATCGCCAACCCAGGGACTAGAACGAGAAAGTCAGCTCCGGGCGAGTGAAATCGCAAAGATTTGCACAACCCGGCTGCAGGTCGCTCCAGCGCGAGATCGCGAGTTCCAGGCTGACGATGCCGCAGGTCGGAAGCCCGCAGCCCGGCTTGTCGCACAGCCAATCCCAGAGCTCGCTCAGACCGGGATTGTGGCCGACCACAGCGAGCGCAGAGAAATCATCGTCGGCGTTCCCAATCAGATCGACGAGGGTTTTCGTGTGCGCCAGATAAAGACCCGGTCGAACAGCCACGGCCGCGTCCGACAGCCCGATCCCTGCCTGGATCAGCCTGGCTGTCGTCTCCGCCCGTTCGGCGTCACTCGTCCACATCAAATCGGGCAAAAAGCCCGCTGCCTCTAGGCGAGTGGCGAGCCGGCGAGCGTCATGCCGGCCCCTCTCGGTCAGCGGGCGGTTGTGGTCCGTGATCCGGGATCCATGGAGCGACCCGGCTTCAGCATGCCTAATCAAGGTCAGCATACGAGTCTTCATCGAGACCTCGACCGACTCAATATGACCCCCGGCTCGTGCCTCGGGCGACCGGCGAGGCCACCCCAGAGCGCCGTGGTTCGCAGTGCTTTTTCAGGCCATGTACGCATATATCCGCACCGCTCAACTGGGGAGCTCAGCGAGAGTCTAGCGACCCTCGGCGGCGACTCCACCGTTTCGTCAGAATTGCCACTCATTCCGAGGCTTCCGGAACCGGGAGGCGAACGATGAATTCAGCGCCCCGGCCCTCCTCACTCTCTAGGGTCAGGGTACCTCCGTGGTCATCCACGATGCGCTGGCAGATCGCGAGCCCCAGCCCGGTTCCTCCCGCCGCGTCCTTGGTGGTAAAGAAGGGCTCGAAGAGCCGCTCCCTGATCTCGGGAGCGATTCCCTGGCCGTCGTCGCCGATGCGGATCGAAACGTGCTCCGCCTCCCGAGCCGCCCTCACTCGGATAGTCCCCCCCCTCGGACCGAGGGCCTCGACGGCGTTCTTCAGGAGATTCAGGTAAACCTGATTCAGGCCTCCCGGATCTCCAGCCAATCCTGGCAACCCCGGCTCGATCTGAACATCGAGTTCGGCATTGGCGGCGGCGATGGCGTGACCGACGAGGGTCAGGGTCGAACGCAGGCCGGCCTCGACATTGACGTCCGTCTGGGTCTCGCCCCGGCTCCCGGGCCGAGCAAATTCGCGCAGATCGCCCACTAGAGCAGAAGTTCGTTTGAGCCCTTCGCCTACGATTCCCGACAACTCCAAAACGGTCTCGGCCAACTCGCCGGCGTGTTGTCCGCCCATATCCCGCTGAAACTCTTCCAGGCGGCGAGCGAGTCCATCGGCGTCCGATGCATCCAGCGACATCATACCCTCGGCGAACTCCCTCAACTCGCGCACCGTGACTTCCAGGGCGCGCACCGCATTAAGAGCGAAATTGACGGGATTATTGACTTCGTGCGCCAGGCCCGCAGCCAACTCGCCCACCGCCGCAAGGCGTTCGGACTGAACCAGTTGGACTTCGGCCTGCTTCAGTTCCCCTAGTGCCGATTCGAGTTCACTATTTCGGCCAGCGAGCTCTCTTTGGAGGCTGGTCACCCGAACGAGAGACCGAACCCGGGCGAGAAGCTCCCTGGGATGAAAGGGTTTCGTCACATAGTCGTCGGCCCCAAGTTCAAGACCTTCGATCTTCACATCACGCTCGGCCTTGGATGTGACAAGCACTACGGGGATTCGACGCAGCTCCGGGTCGCCCTTTATGGCTTGGCAAAGTTCCAAGCCGGAAACCTCGGGCATCATCACATCCGAGAGAACGAGATCGGGAGGCGACTCGCGCACAGCTTCGAGCGCTTCTCTCCCGTTGCGCGCGGTGCGGACCTCAAACTCCCGCCCGACCAGAGCAGCGAGCAACGAGCGCATATCCGGGTTGTCTTCGGCGATCAGTACCTGGCCCCGACTCGCTGAACTCCGAGGAAGAGCGGGCACCCGACTCTCGGGTTCGTCCTCCTCCTGGTCGGCCCAGCGGAGGAGCGATCGATCGATATCGGGCAGCGCGCGCGGCGGCGAAGCCGGCTCGCCCTCGCCCCCCTGCTGCGGTTCTCTGGCCAAGAGAGCGGGCGAATCTTCCAGATGAGCGGTAGCGCCTCGATCATCGCGAAGGATCTCTTCGTCGAGCCCCACGTCGGGCTCGCCCCAAGGCAGTGTGAAGTGAATCGTTGTTCCCTGCCCTTCACCCGCGCTGGCCGCCCAAATCTGGCCACCATGAAGCTCTACCATTTCCCGGGTCAGCGCGAGGCCGATTCCCGTCCCTTCGTGACGACGGGTCGCAGAATCGTCCACCTGCGCGAAACGATCAAAAACCGCCGAGAGCTTAGTCACGGGAATGCCGACCCCGGTGTCCGCAACAGCGAGCTTGATTCCATCCGAGTCGGCTCGCGCAGAAATCTTGACCTGACCATGAGCCTCGGTGAACTTCAGGGCATTCCCCAGGAGATTCACCAAAACCTTGTCGATCGCAACGGCGTCGGCGTTGATTTCCGGCAGCGAATCAAAACCCTCCATACTGAGCTCGATCGCCTTGCGATCCGCCAGGGGCCGGGCACTAGAAAGCAATTCACCCACCATGGGGCCGAGCTGAAACGGCTGGCGTTGAATGGCAAACTGCTCATTCTCGAGCTTGGCAAGATCCAGCAGATTATTGATCATCCGGTGGAGCCGGCGACCGTTGCTGAGCATCATGTCGATCGTTTTCTGAACCTCGACGGGGAGTCTCCCAAATTCGCCCGTTCTCAGGGCGTCGAGAGGCGCGAGGATCAGGGTCAGCGGAGTCCGCAGTTCGTGGTGAACATTTGCACTGAAGCGCGACTTGGCTCGATCGAGTTGGGCGAGTTCATCCCTGGCCTCTTCGAGCGCACGCTTCTGGCAATAATCCGCATAGCGCATGCGATCCATGTGCATGGCGGCCCAGCAAGCTTCGGCGCAGGCGGCCCCGAGAAAGAAGAGATTTTCACCGAAGGCTCCCCAGGACACGGCGGCCGAGGTATAGAGCGGCAACGCCGCATAACTCGCGAACATCATCGCACCGATGCCCGCGGATTGGCGAGCGTCCATCGGGGTAATCACGCCCATCCCAACAACCAGCAGAATCATGCCCACGTAATAGCCGCTGGTCACGCCGCCGGTCTGGACGACCATCGTCATAAAGAGGAGCGAACCAAGCCCACAAACCGCGGCCACCGAGGCGACCGGCCAGCGAAGGGCCGCCCAGGAGTAGATGACCCAGAGCAGGAAGTTCATCGCCAGACGGGAGCCGAGGAAAAAGGCGAAATCGTCGGGATGCAGCAGCCAATCCGCCGGAATGAAGACAAAGGTCTGGAGCAGGAAGAAAATCAGGATCGCGTTGCGCAGGGCCGGGGCGAGCAGTTCGCCTTCGACCTGCGCCCGGTATTCTCGGTAACGGGGTTGGGCAAGCGTGTCCATGCCCTCAAATGATCGGCAAGAGCCCCCGAAACTTTAAAAAAGCCAACCACTTGCCGGGTTTTTCGCGCTCTCGGAGACCGGGGCGGTCCCTCAGGGTCTAAGGGCAGCCAACACCACCGCCTGGGGGGGAGTACCGAGGCTGCGGAGGGTCCGCACGTCCTGAAAACCGCACGCCCGGACGATGTCAGCGAGCTCGTCGGGCTCCCAGAAATGAAAAGCCCCGGAGTCCTCGAACTCGAGGATCTTCGCCGCGTCGTTGAGGAAATTTCGCGCCAGGTCGCCGAGCTCCAGGGCCTGTAATTCGGGCAGGGCCGCCACCGCGTCCCCGGCCTGGAGTTCGGCGTAGGCCTCCACGTAGAGGCCGCTGATGTCGGCATCTCGGCAAAGGGAGGAGATCACCAGACGTCCGCCCGGCCGCAGGATTCGGAAGGCCTCCTCGAGGAGCCGGGTGGGCACTTCGAGGTAGGAGAGCAGCAGGGAGGCCAGAACGCGGTCCGCCCCCCCGTCGGCGACCGGAATATGCTGGCCCCGGGCGAGCAAATTCAAGTTGGCCTCGGCACACTCGAAAACGAAATCAGCGCCGCCCGGACGGGCAGCCACCCGACTCCGGGAGCGTCGCAGGGCGTCCTCGACGTAGTCGAAGGCAGTGACCCGAAGTCCGGAAGGCCGCTCGGGCCAGGCCGCCAACCCCAGGGCAAAGCTCCCCGTTCCCGAGCCGAGGTCGACGACCCGCTGGTCCGGCCCGAGCTCGAGGGCTGCGATCTGTTCGGCCATCAAATTCCGATAGGCGTTGCTGGCGGTCAGTAATTCGATGCCCACGGACCGATCGCGCCCGACGAGATAATCCACCCAAAACGCGTGAAGGTCCGTCTCCTCGCTCGGCAGACGGCGTCGCTCTGCCGCTCGCAATCGCCGGACCTCGCGCGCCGAAGGCGACTGCGGCGAGAAATCCCGGCCAAGGGCCATACGACCGACTTCTCGAGCGATGCACTGAAAGACTTGGCTTGCTTGCTTGCTGCTCCGCAGCTGGTGCCCGGTGGGGACGACCACCAGGCGGCGACGACTCGTGTCTCCGTGCGAGAGCACGCTCTGAACCCGGGCCAAATCGACCCAGGCGTCGTGACGACCGTGGTACCAGGTAATGGGAATATCGGTGGCTGCGAAATCCCGACCCGCATCCTCGACAAAGGCCATGCCGTGCGACTTGGCATCCTTCACCACCTTGTCGACATCCAGTGTGACGCCGAGCAATTCCTGGAGCCCGAACTCGAGGCCGAGTTCATGGCCAGCAATGAAGTCGATGCCTCCTGAAATCGATCGGGACATGCTCTGGAGATCCGGCGAGCCCACCACACTCACCCAGCCGTCGATGGTCCGGCCCCCGTCCCGAGCAACGGTTTTTCGAACCTCGATGGCCGCAGCGCTGAAGCTCACCACAATCAGTCTGGAAACTCCCCATTCCTCTGAATCCCGCATATAGGCCACCACAGCCTCGAGATCGCGAACGCCCTGGGAGAAAACGAAATCGCGGCTTTCCAGCCCGGGCGCTTGGGGCTCGGGCCCCTTGTGGGATTCTCCCCGGCGCTGGGTGCCGTCATAGCGGAGGACGACCACGTCCTCCTCGTTCCCCCGAAAGGTGGTGACCAGGGTCCGCGCCAGCGGCAGCAGGACCTCCTTGGTCTGCCCCCACCCATTGGGCATCACGACTGCGGTTCGAGCGCCCGAGTCGCCCCAGGCATCCACGAGCCCCACGATCTCTTCGCCCGAACCGTTCCTGATGCGCACGACTCTCGGATCTTCGACTCCAGGGTATGCGGGATCGGGGGCGACCTCCAAGGCCAACTCGTCGAACTCCTCGACCTCGACCGGGTTCACCGGGGCTGGCAGATGGCGAGAGAGGCCGTAGCGGGTCCAGCCCTGTCGGCCTTCGGCGGGCTGGTGATTTCGCAATTCAAGCTGGAGCTCGGCCCCAGAATTCTGCCCGTCCAGGAAGCGCACCTTGACCGGCTGCTCAGGAATTGCATCGGTCTCGATCAGCAGGCCGAGGCCCGAAGGCGAAACGTCCTCGACCCAGGCCTTGTGATAGCCGCCCTGGCCATCCTCGACCTCTACCCGGCTCGGATCGCCGGCCCCTCCGTCGGGGGGACGGCGAGCCCGATCTCTACGCTCACCGTAGAAGATCGCCGCCGGAAGCTTTACCCGAAGCCTTCCCTCGTGGAGGTTCGACAAGGGGCGCGTGGCGAAAAAATAGGGGCGCCCGGCACTGGTAAAATTCAGGAAAACCTGTTCCCCAATGGACGCGCGATCGAAATTCTTAGTCCGGAAGACGAGCTCGTCGTCCAGGACTTCTTCGAGCACGGCCACTTCGAGGTCTGCTCGGCTGTTGAGCCCGCGATGAAAATCCGTACCCTCGTCACGAGCGCGAACGAAGAGCGCCCGAATCCGGGCGGCGTCCTCGAGGGTGTCGGGGTGCAGACGGCGAAGGGCACCCTCATGGATGGGCGTCGACCTGCTTAACATGGACCCTTCCAAGCCGGCGGCCCTGACCGCCTGGCAACGTAAAGCTTGGGGGGTAATACGAAGCCCCAAGAATATGCCATAGGATGCGGGCATTTCCACCCTTAGAACCGTGCCGGGGCCGCCTCTCGGCCAAGTCATGGCCTACCCTCGCCAGGGGGGAATAGGCAGTTGGCCGGGCAACTCCGACCCAGGCCTGGCGTGTTCTATTCTCCCGCCCGCGCCACCTCGGGGGAGTTCGCCCATCCCTCCGGCCCGAGCGGGGCGGGATCCGGCGAACGCGCGCTGAATCGGTCGAAGGAGCGGGACTCAATTGGCAAAAAACACGGCGCGGCGCTCACGCATCCCGCTGGCCCTGACGGCCCTCGGTCTCCGGCGACCTGGGGCGACCATCGCGGTCTGGGCTCTGCTCACACTGCTTGCCCTCCCCGGCCTGCTGCAACTCGAGGTCGACACCTCGACAGACAGTGTGCTCGATCGCCATCACCCCGCGTGGCAGGTCTATCAGCAGAGTCAGGAGGATTTCGGAGGCGACGAAATCATCGTCGTCGCCCTCGAGGCCGAGCAGCCGTTCGACCCGGAGTTGTTGAACGAAGTGAGCAGGCTCGGCGAGCGCTTCGAGGATCTCGAGGGGATCCGGCGGGTCGACAGCATCGGAACAGTCCCCGTTGTTTTCGTCAACACCCAGGGCGACCTTGAACTCGAGCCCGCCCTCGAGGACTCGATCGAGAACCCAGAGGAGCGATCCCACCGGGTCCGCGAACGCCTGGCCACCGATCGCATTGCCCCCCGCAGCCTGGTGGCCGGCGATGGTCGTATCCTCGCCATCAACCTCGTCTTGGAACGCGGGGCCGAGAGTCGTCACGCCGAATTACTCGCGGAAGTCCACGAGCTGGTCGACCCCGTAGGCGGCATTTTGTCCGGGGTGCCCGTCTTTCGCGTCGCGGCCAACGACCGCACGCGCACAGAGATCGTCTACTTCGCTCCCATTACGGGGCTTCTGATCGCCCTCTTTCTCTTTGTCCTCTTTCGCTCGGCCGTCGCGATCGTTCTCGGATTAATGCCGGGCACCCTTGGATCGCTCTTCCTCCTCGCCGCCATGGGTTATCTCGGCGCGCCCCTCGGCATCACCACGATGGTCCTTCCCTCGATCATTCTGGCCCTGGGCTGCGCCTACTCGATGCATTTCCTAGTCGCAGCCGGGGCTGCGGGAGACGATGACAACCCCGCGGCCTCGGCGCCCCTGGCCGATGCCCTCGCCCGGGTGAGCCTGCCCGTCGCCCTCTCTGGACTCACCACAGCGCTTGGCCTGCTGGCGATTACCTTCGTCCGCATCGAAGCGGTTCGCATGACCGGGGGCTTTGGAGCCCTGGGCGTCCTGATCGTCACCGCTCTTTGCCTGACCCTGCTTCCAGCGGGCCTGGCGCTCAGCCCGGGTCTACGCGGCCAGCCGAGGGGGTTTTTATGGGTCCAGACCCGGCTGGCTCCCGCCCTGCTCGGCCCGATTGGACGCCGGCCCGGTGCGGTTCTGGCCCTCTGGGCCGGGATCCTCCTCCTGGCGATGCCCGGCATCGCCCGGGTCGACGTCGAAACCGATGCGACCCGTTGGCTTCCCACCGGAAATCCCGTCCGGGATGCCTACGAGGAGATCCGTCAGAACCTCTCGGGCATCAGCCCGATGAATATCATCGTGACAGCACCCGTTGGCCAAAGTGTCCTCGAGCCTCAAACGCTCTCGGCTGTCGACGGACTCACCCGCCACCTCGAATCCCTCCCCGAAGTGGGCAAGGCCCTATCGGTCGCCGATCCGCTTCGGCAAATCCACGGAGGCTTTCAGGGGGATCCCTCTCAGCCTCTACCCGGCTCTATAGCCCTGGCCGAACAGTATCTGCTGCTTCTCGAATCCCTTGAGCAATTGGACGATCTGCTGCTCTTCGATCGATCGGCGACGAATATCATGATCCGGGCAGACAATAATGGCTCCGCCCACCTGACCGGAATCCGAGATTCGGCCGAAACCTGGTGGGCCCGCCACGGGCCCGAAGATCACCGACTCGCGACCACGGGCATCATGTACGAATTCGCCCGGGCGGAGGACGAAATTGCCTACGGGCAACTTCGAGGTCTGGTCGTGGCCCTGCTCGCCATTTCCGCCGTGCTTCTCCTCATTTTCCGCTCGCCTCGCCTCGCCCTTCTCGCTCTGATTCCCAACGCGATCCCGTTGTGGCTGATATTTGGCGCTCTGGGCTTGTTCCGAATTCCCCTCGACGCGGGTACCGCGCTGATTGGCTGCCTCGCCCTTGGAGTCGCCGTCGATGATACGATTCATGTCGTCAACGGTTTCCATACGCGAACCGAGTCGGGGGCCTCTGCCCGCCGGGCCCTCGACGAAACCTTCAAAGAGGTGCTGCCCGCCATCGCGAGCACCACAGCGATGATTGCGGGAGCCTTCCTCGTCCTGGGCTTCTCCGAGTTCTCCATCACCCGAAACCTCGGGCTCCTCACTTCGGGCATTATGATTCTGTGCTTCCTGGCCGATACCAGCCTGTTGCCCGCCCTTCTCGTTCGAAGAAGCCCTGGCTCTGACACCTGAAGCACGAGAGGCGGCTATATTCCCTCTATGACAATCAAGAGCCAACCCATGGGCCACTCCCACGTCGAAAGCGAGCACCTCGACAACACCGGAAGTGGGACGATACGCGCGGGGGTCTTCGGGATCTCCGACGGGCTGGTTTCAAATCTTGCCCTGGTAATGGGCGTCGCTGGTGGGACCGGTGGGAGCGCCAGCGCCGTGGTCATGGCCGGCTCGGTCGGCCTGCTCGCGGGAGCATTCTCGATGGCCGCGGGCGAATACATCTCGATGAAAACTCAGCGCGAGAGCATGGAGAGGCAAATCGAGCTCGAGCGCGAGCACATTCGCGATTTTCCCGAGGAAGAACAGGCCCACCTTAGCCAGTTGCTGATTCAAAGCGGCATCGAACCCGATCATGCTCAGGACATCGCCCAAAAACTTCATCAGAACATCGAGCCCGCAGTGGGTTTCCATGCTCTCCTCGAATTGGGCATCGTCCCCCACCAGATGGGATCGCCCGAGAAAGCGGCCACCGCCTCTTTTTTCGCCTTCGTTCTCGGAGCGCTGGTCCCCCTGGTCCCATGGCTCATCTTTCCGTCTGCGCTGATCGAATCCATTCTTGTATCAGCATTCGCATTGATGGTGATAGGAGGAGCGGTGACCACCATTACCCACCGCAGTGCTTTATGGGGGGCAATTCGCCAACTGCTCTTCGGCGCAACCGCAGCGGGACTCACCTGGATGCTCGGCCGGTTGGTCGGTACCGCTCTTTGATTCTCAGGCCGAGCCGAGAACCAGCGCCTGAACTAGGCTGAAGCCACTGACTCCGGAGCCATCAATCTCCCAACCCAAAGGAGGTGAACTCGTGCAAGGTTTTTCACGCGAGGAACTCGTCGAGGCATTCGAAAAATACAACGAGCGACGGCTCGAATCCCAACAAAGCGGGGACTGGAATATCTGGGCCGAATCCTTCACCGAGGATGCACACTATATCGAGCATGCCTACGGCGAGTTTCGTGGTCGCAAAGCCATCGCAGAATGGATATGCGATGTGATGGCCCCCTTTCCGGAAATGACCTTTCCCCAGGATTGGATCGCCTTCGACGATGAGAAATCGGCCATAGTCTTTCAGTGCCAAAACCGTCTGCCTCACCCCAAGGACCCGGAGGGCGCTCCCTTTTCGTTTCCCACCTGGACCCGCTTGGTCTATGCAGGGAACGGCCGCTTCTCCAGTGAAGAGGATATATACAACCCAACCAAGGATGCGGGTCCCACCATCAAGGCATGGATTCAGGCGGGTGGCAGCTTCGCCAGCCGGGAAAAAGTAAAAATGCAGAATCCCGGCCAATAGCCCAGCGAAACCCGAGGAAAATAATGAACGCGACTGTGGCCGAACTCTCAGGCCAGCGAATACTCGTTACGGGAGCCACCAGCCAGGTCGCGCTCCCGGTGATCGAAAGACTCTCTCAGAACAACGAGGTCCACGGCCTTGCTCGCTTCACAGGCGAAGGGAGCCGGGAGAAAGTCGAGGCTCTCGGCGCCTCAACCCTCGCTGTGGATCTGGCTTCGGGGGAATTTGACGGGATCCCCCAGAACTTCGACTACGTCCTCCACTTCGCCGTGGTCAAGAGCGGCGATTTTGAGTACGACCTGCGGGCCAATGCCGAGGGAGTGGGCCTCCTCATGGCTCATTGCCGGGCGGCGCGGGCCTTCCTTCATTGTTCAACAGCCGGGGTCTATCACGACGAGGGCAGCGAGGCCCTCAAGGAGACCGACCCCCTGGGCGACAATCACCGAGTCATGATGCCCACCTACAGCATTTCTAAAATCGCTGCGGAATCCGTCGTCCGAACCTCGGCCCGGCTCTTCGACCTCCCTACGATCATCGCCCGGTTCAGCGTACCCTACGGAAATAATGGTGGCTGGCCCTGGTACCACCTGATGATGATGAAGGCCGGCGTTTCCATCCCGGTCCACTCCGACGGGCCAAGCTTCTACAACTTGATCCATGAAGACGACTACATCCGAATGATTCCGGCCTTGCTGGGCGCCGCGAGTACTCCCGCAACAACCCTCAACTGGGGCGGAAGCGAGCCCACCAGCATCGAGGAATGGTGCGCCTACCTGGGCCAACTAACGGGTCTTGACGCCAAGCTGGCGCCCACCCAAAAAACGCTCAAGGGCATCCAGCTGGATCCAGCCCAGATGCACGAACGAGTGGGAAAAACCGAAGTCGCCTGGCGAGACGGCATTCGGCGAATGGTCGAAGCGCGCAACCCCGAACTCCTTAAGCCCTGACCTCGCCACTCTCGGAGCTCGGCTCAAGCTGCCGGGCTTCGCTGGATTCCTCGAGACCGAGAATGAGGAGAAAACTATGGAACACCGATTCCAAGACAGGATCGCACTCGTCACCGGTGCGGCTTCAGGCATTGGAAAAGCAAGCGCAAAGGCTTTCGCCCGTGAGGGCGCCCGAGTCGCCTGCGCGGATATCAGCAAGGAAAAGCTGGCTGAGACGGTTTCAGAGATCCGCCAGGACGGCGGCACGGCCATCGCAATCGAGCTCAACGTCGCCGATTCCGCCTCGGCGAGTGCTGCGGTTGAAGAATGCATCCAAAATTTCGGCGGATTGCAGATCCTCGCGAACGTGGCCGGAATTCTCAAGCTCGAACAGACTCACCAGTTGAGCGATGAAGACTGGAACCGTGTGCTTGGGGTCAACCTGAGTGGGACCTTCTTCATGAGCCGGGCCGCCATTCCGCACCTGCTCGAAGAGAAAGGCTCCATCGTCAACGTTTCATCCCTCGCCGGACTCAAAGGCCAGGCCTATGGGGCGGCCTACTGCGCCTCGAAGGCGGGGGTCGTCGGGCTGACGCGAGTAATGGCCGTGGAATATGCCCAGCAGGGTCTACGCGTGAATTGCGTGTGCCCCGGTGCCGTCGATACGCCCCTAATCGCGGGCTTCGCGCCACCCGAGGGCTTCGACCCCGATTTGATCAACCGGTTGAGTCTGGTTCCCAAGGTGACCACCCCCGACGAGGTCGCCGAAGCCATCGCCTATCTCTCTTCACCCGCCGCGCGCTCCATCAGCGGGGTCGCTCTGCCCATTGATTTCGGCACCCACGCCGCCTAAGAGGGCCTCGACTCGGAAGGCTCCCAAGCTTCAAGCAGCGTGATTCGCCATCGGGCCGATAATCTCGTCCCCGAAACGCGCGATCCCGTCGATTTTCTGCTGGAGATTTTCCGCGCTGGCTCCGTAGAAGAGCCAGGGCATGGTGGTTAGATGGGTCGCCCCCAGGTCCGCCACTCGCTTATAGCCATCAAGGTCGTAGGCGTCGTTGCAGGTGACGAGAATTTCAAAGGGCTCCTCAGCCCGCTCGCCCTGGGAACGAATGGACAGAACCCTGGGAATCAACTCAGCCAATTCGGCGGTGCTGTGTAAATCAGAGATCCAGCCGTCACCTCGAGTCGCCGCCCGACGCAGCGCGGGAGCGGAGAAGCCTCCCACGTAGATCGGAATTGGCTGTCGGGGAACAGGGCTCATCTCCAGGGGAGAAAAATCGTAATGCTCTCCATGGTGCTCCACGAAGCCACCTCCCCAGATCAAGCGCAAGACATCCATCATCTCGTCGATACGCTGCCCCCGCCCGTCGAATGCCTGGCCCAATAATTCGAACTCTTCGCGCATCCAGCCCGCCCCAATCCCGAGCTCGACGCGATCCCCCGACATCACCGCTGCCGTACCGACGGTCTTTGCCACCAAGAACGGATTCCGCATCCCAAGCACAAAGACACTGGTAAAGAAGCGGATACGACGGGTCAGGGCGGACATCGCTCCGATCACGACCCAGGGATCGGGCCAATCGGTAAAGGGCGGCCAGCGGGGCATACCATCCTCGGTGTAGGGATAGGGAGTCGCGAGCTTTTCAGGCTGGATCACATGGTCCGAGACCGTCACCCGCTCAAAACCGGCGGCCTCGGCGGCCTGGGCCATGGCTCCAAGATGGGATACGTCACTGAAGGCTGCGGAGATTCCGAATTTCATTCCCCTAGTCTTACCCCAGCCATCGGAGTCGTGCCGCCGAGCGCAAGGCGCCTACAAAAAGGAGCAACAGAAGTGCTGAAGTCGCCGAACCCTTTACTATTTGATCCCTTGCCCGCGCGACGGGAAATTTTTCGCTACCTCAAAGTCTCAGTTTCCTCGATAATGAAAAAGTTCCATAGCGCCGACCCCGGCGCCTCTGCCGGAAATCGCGAGGGCCGGATATGTCCGTGACAGGTGAGTTTCAGCGCTACCTTGAAGTCACCCTGGATCACTTGGACAGCCTCGGCCAAGAGGCCGAGGAGGGAACCAGCGATCCCTGCCTGGTAACTCTACGCGAAGAACTCGAAGGAGCACGCCCCGAACCCACAACGCCGATTTCCGAGTCCGCCGGCAGGGCCCTAAAAGCCCTCGACGCGCACGATTGGAGCGCCAGTGAGCAGGCTCCCTGCCTCTATCCTGCGCACCTACTGCAGAAGACCCAACTAAGTGTCCGAGATCTTGTCGGAATCAGTCGAATCATTCTCGGGAGAAGCAACTAAAGCGCCGATAGGCAGGAGCAGGGTCGCCCGAGTCATGGGGACAACTCGGTGCCAAGATCCCGCCCCGGAAAACACACGAGAGGAATATGCTCAGATCTCGCCAACCCAAAGGGGATGCACTCGACCGCGGACGCATCCAGCACACCACGCACATAGCCCGAGCACTTGGGCTCCTGCTGATGCTGGTTTTTCCCGTCCTCGAGGCCCAGGGAGTCATCATCGCGTCGGGCGACGGAAGCGGAAATACGACCGCGCCCTCCGATGACCCCGGGTTCGCTAGCGTCGGATCGGTCAACGGACTGTCCGGGGTCTACCTCGGAAACGGATGGGTTCTGACGGCGAACCACGTGGGCCAAGGAACCCTGGAGTTCGGAGGACTTAGCTTCGAACCCGTCCCCGGCTCCTGGCAGCGACTCGCCGGGACGGGCGCCAGCCCGCCCGACCTCGCGCTGTTGCGAATGGCTGGCGACCCGGGCCTACCGGTCACCGCAATCGCCACGGGCGCTCCCCCGCCCGGGAGCGAGGTGGTGATGATCGGGCGGGGACTCAGCCGGGGCACCGCGCTCAACTGGGGCGGAAACGACGGCTGGAATTGGACCCAGCCCCGAGTGAAGCGCTGGGGGAAGAACCGCGTCACTTTGGCCAACGCCCTCATCCTCAATACCGAAAGCCTCACCCTGACCTTCGACCCCCCAGGGCCCTCGGCCGTGACCCACGAAGGGGCAGTCGCTGTGGGCGACTCGGGAGGCGGCCTCTACTGGAAATCAGGGGGAACGTGGTACCTCGCGGGGACGCTCTTCGTCGCCCTCACGACCGTTGGACAGCCGAATAATACTTCTCTCTACGGTAACGCGAGCGCCGCCGCCAACGTCTCTGCCTACAGAGACGAGATTCTCGCGATTATCGGAGTGCCCGCGTGCAGCAATGGGCTCGATGACGACCTCGATGGTCAAATCGATTCAGCCGCAGACCCGGGCTGCGATAACGCAAGCGACGCCTCGGAACAGAGCCCTCTTCTCGTCTGCGATGACGGCCTGGACAATGATCTCGACGGCCTGATCGACTTCCCGGCGGACCCAGGCTGTGCATCGTCAAACTCACCCGACGAAAATTCCGATTGGGATGGGGACACCATCCCCAATACCAGCGACAACTGCCCCATGGTCGCCAATACCGATCAAGCAAACTACGACGGCGACGCCGAAGGCGACGTCTGCGATACCGATGACGACAACGACGGGCTCCCGGACAGCGCCGAAACCAATACGGGGATCTATATCGACTCGAATGATACCGGGACCGACCCGTCGAACTCGGACAGCGATGGCGATGGGATACCGGATGGCAACGATATTGCCCCGAATAACATCAGCCTCTGCCCCAGCGTAAACCCCCAACTCAAACTCGTCTGGGGCCACCCAACCCCCTTTGGCCTCGTTCACCGAAACGATCCAGGCATCGGAGACATCTACCTCCTCGACGAAGACCCCGCCCTGAGCCTTCCCGGGTACTCGGGGAGCAACCCAACGGAACTCCAGAGCTTGATGGAGACCCTGAGCGGTATCGTTGACGAACTTTTCAACAAGGCTCGCCCCGCCGAGTTGCCCGCGACCCTCCGGGCTCTTGAGTTGGGTGTGCTCGGAGATACCGACCCTGTCCCGGGAACGGCCGCTGAAGGGAGCCCATCCCTAATCTATCTCATCGATGGTGATGCCCTGCTGGCCAGCAACCCCGACTTCGGCCCACTCAAGGGTTTCACATGGTCGAAGCTCAATCGCTTCACGAGCGGCTGTGTGGGAGGCCAAGCGGCGGTGATCGTATCCCTACCCCCGGAAGCCGCCCCCAACTTCGAACTCGCCGTGCTGGACCTTGCCGAAGATATCGCCCACCAGGCCGGCCATCTCTACGGCCTTCGCCATATCCTTCAGGACGGAGTCGCCGCTTGTTCTGGGCAAGTACCGGGCCCCACTCCTGCCATCATGGACGGTTTTGACGATGACGAATCTACACAGCTCGCGGACTGCACGGTTTCCCTGGGCAGCGCCTGCCCCATCGCCGAAACACCCGATTGCAACGGCCTGGAGACAGGGGAGACCCACAACCCGCTCTACCATTTCCTCCATTTCCTAATCGGTGATTCCACAGCCGACCTCGCCGCGGCCGCCCTCACACCTGGAGGGTGGGATCTCGAGAGTGATCCGCTCGTAACCTGGCTAATGGATTTCGATTTTGCCTGCGCTGGAGGCTGTGGCGTTCTCGAACTCTACGACGTCAGCATCATCGAGGTCCTACCCGGAGACGGAGAAATAGTTCGCCACTTCTACCCCTCCATCGCGCTCGACGACATCAACGCGCTACAAATCCTGATCCCTGAGTCCAGTGGTCTGAAGATAACCGCTTCGACCGTCGACCCGGCTTCGGTACCGGGCGGAATCACCGGCTCCAACGTATTTCTCGAGAACCCGATCCACTCACCCGCGTATATCGGACAGGTGGTAAGCCGAACCGCCACGCTAATGGCGGTGACCGAAACTTCACCCGGGGTCTATGTCGCCAATACACTGGCAACCGATGGTGACGTCATCTCAACGCCCATCTACGAAACCCGGGAGGATGGCACCTACGATTTGAGCGTGCCGGGGCAACCCATGGGCGTACAACTGACGACGAGCCTCTACGCGCCTCCGCTCACGGTCATCGGAGCCCCGATCAGCGTCCCCGAGCCCGCTGCCATCGCCGTTCTCGGCGCCGGCGCAGTGGCCCTTCTGGTGCTCAAACGACGCCAAGGCCGGCGGCGGCCCTAGAGCACCCGAATTGGACGACTAACCGATCAGGCGCACTTTATAATTTCCGCGCCGCTCGTCGTAGTCGAGCTCGACACACCCCTCGTCCTCGGCATGCTCGAGGAGTTCGGCAAAGTTGCGATAGCCCAAATAAGCCTCGTTGAAGCTCGGGTAGACCCTACGAATTGTCTGCTTGATCATTGATCCCCAGATCTGGTCGTAGTCTTGGGACAAGGATTCAATGATCTCCATCAACTGATCGACGGCTTCGGGTTTGCGGTCAACCGCTCCGCCCTTTTCAGCACCGCCGCGCCGCTCGGGTTTTTCGGGCCGTGCAGCCACCTTGGCGGAGGCGCCTGAGCCCGAATTCGCACGGGGCTTCGCTTCGCCCTCGGGCTTGCTCGTCTTGCGTTCGCGCCCCGAACCACCCTTTTGGTGGGCGCGAATAAGGTCATCGTAATAGATGAATTCGTCGCAACCCGATATCAGGAGATTCGAAGTCGACTGTTTGACGCCACAGCCCAGCACACGCTTGTCGTTTTCCTTCAGCTTCGAAACCAGGGGGGAGAAATCCGAGTCACCCGTCAACAAAGCAAAAAAGTCGATATGCGTCTTTGAGTAACAGAGGTCCAAGGCATCCACCACCATGTGAATATCAGCACTGTTCTTCCCGCTGGCCTTGCTCCTCGGGATATCGATCAATTCGATCCCGTGCCCATGAAAATCGCGTACGTCCTCGCGGTAATTGCTCCAATCGCAATAGGCACGCTTCACGACGATTCGCCCCTTCTCAAGCAGGCGCTTGAGGATCAGGTCGATCTTGAACCTGCCCCCCTTCATATCACGCACGCCTAGGGCGAGATTCTCGAAATCAACAAAGACCGCAATCAGCGGTTCATCAGCCATAGTAACCTCAAGTCGTTGTAGAGACGCCACCGTCGACAGGGATGACGGCTCCGGTCACGTAGGCACCCGCTCTGGAAGCAAGATAGATAGCGATCCCCGCCATATCCTCCGGCTCCCCTATTCGCCCAAGCGGATTGGAATTCGCGATACCGTCGCCGAATTTTTCGAGGGTGGCTTTCATCATCTTGCTCTGAAAGGGACCCGGCGCGACGGCGTTGACGGTAATGTGGCTGGGCGCCAGCTTGGCGGCCAACACCCGGCTCATATGATGCACGGCGGCCTTGCTGGCCGAGTACGAAAACGTATCGAGGACCGGGGGCTTCAAGCCATCGATTGAACCGATATTGATCACCCGGGCCGGATCTTCGGGCGAGCCGGCCTTGGTGAGGCTGGGGATCAAGGCACGGGTCAGGTTGAAGACCGCCTTGACATTCAATCCGAGCACCCGATCCCAGGCCGCATCGGGAAAGCTCTCAATGGGTTCGCCCCAGTTGGCACCCGCATTATTGACCAGGATATCGAGCTTGCCCTCGCGATCGGCGATCTCGTCGGCAAGACGGATACACTCGGACTCTTCCTGGAGATTGGCGGAGAGCGCAATGCAGGTACCCTTTTCCGAAAGCTCGGCAGCCACCTGCTCGCAGACATCCTTTTTTCGCGATGCGATATAAACCTTCGCTCCGGCTTCCACGTAGCCCCGAGCGATCATGGCACCGATACCACTGCTTCCGCCCGTAACGAGCGCGACCTTACCTTCAATGGAGAACAGATCTTTCAAGGAAACCCTCACGATGATGCCAACCCACAGGGGCGGATCCGATGCGGCGCGAGTCTAGCAGGCCGCTCCCCCGGCGGGGTACCGGCCCCCCCCCCCGAACTTCTCGACTCTGGATCGATGATGATTCCCCCCAATACCAGCCATTCAGCGCCCAGCCGCGCCGAAAGCCGGCTCCGGCCGCGGCACCGGCGGGAGAAAAGTCACCTCCTGACGGGGTTCTCCAAGCGATTATCTCGTAAATTCAACCAGATAGGGCTCCGCGAGATCGACCAAACGAAACACGCGCAATCGGCTGCGGCGCCGCGTCCGAAGCGACCGGCCAAAGCGCGCGACCGGAGGGCAACGAGGGATGCAATGGCAGCGAGGACTCATCGCCGCGGGAGCCTGCTTCTGCTTGCTTCATTCCCCACCCATGCTTCTCGCCGGGGGGGCGACGGGGCGTCCATCGGCACTCGCTGAGGCCTCACCTCGAGAGATCCTGACCGCCGCGTTCAGCAACCGCTACTCGGTCGATCTTGTCTCACGAATCAAGCTCGTCATGTATGGGCGGCGGGGGCAGCAGCGGGAGCGAACCCTAGTGGCGGCAAGCAAGGTCGTGAACGGCCGCGTCTACTCCATCGGCCGTCTGGTGTCGCCCGCGTATCTACGCGACATGACGGTTTTGATGATGGAGCGAAGCGATCGCGGCGGAGACGCCTTTATCTTTTTTCCTTCCCTAGACAAGGTGCGACGGATTACCACAGCCCAACGAAGCGACGCCTTCTTTGGCTCCGACGTCACCTACGAGGACATCGAACAGCAACGGGCTGACGACTTCGAAATCGATTCAATGAAAGAAGAAATATTCAGGGGCGAGGCCATCTACCGAATCAAGGCTCGGCCCAGCCGCAGAGAAAATTACGAGCAGGTGATCTTCGCCGTGGCACAGAAAGACGCCGCCTTATTGAATATCCAATACTACAAGCGCGGGTCCAACGAGGCCTTCCGAATCATCGATGCACCTCGAGAAGACATGGTTGTTCTTGGAGGACACGTCCTTCCAACCCGGATAAACGTGGAGAATCATGTACGCGGAACCCGGACAGAGGTGCTGCTCACGAAGATGAGCGCCGACCACGAGATCCCGGACCGAATCTTCTCCGTCCGTACCCTCGAATCCAGATCGCCCATCCCCCAGTTGCCCTGACCCCCCGATCCCAGGCCGCCACACACCTCCACTGGCCCCCCGTCAGCGGAATGCCCGGCTCCGACCCAAGCTCGTCCCAGCGCGCCTGCTCACGGAGAAATCGGGGGACGAACTTGTTCCGTGGTCTGCTTGTGCTTGCGAACTCCGCGATCCTGTTTTTCGAAGACGAGGCCCAGACTGAAGCCGGCGCTCACGAGGACCACTCCAGCCAGGAGAGAAGCGGCGAGCGCCTTTCCCGTCATTCCGGGTCTTCGAAGCCAATCCGCCAAGACCTCGCTCGCATAGACGGCGAAGGGGACACAGAGCACCAGGAGGTAGCTGCCCTTCAAGGTGACGAACCAGGGGTTGGACCAGGTGAAGGCGGCGTAGCCCGCCAAGGTGATCGCCACCATCGCGAGCCACAGGCTATCGCGCCCGCCGGGGTTGCTGAGAGCGCGACGGAATCCCCGCCAAAGGCCGACGACGAACGCCGCGACGGGGAGCAGTGCCAGGACCAGTAGAGCACTTCCGAGGCGACTCGCCCCCACGGAATTCGGCAGGAAATGCCGATGCCCATCAAAATAGACCGTGGCGTAGGTCGACCCCCAGACCGATCGAAGCAGATCCGGGTTCAGAACTTGGGGATCCGTCCAGGTCGCCAGGGGGATGCGTAGATAGTCGAGAAGTCCGCGTTCTCCGGGGGGCAATTCGAACATCGTCTGGTGAATCGCCAGATCCTGTGGATAGAAATATCCGTAGCTGAACCAATTATGGAGGTAGAACCACCCCCCAACCGTCAAGGTCAGGCAAATCATCGAAGCGATGGGGAGCACCGCGCTCCCCAGGGCTCCCCGACGATAGGCCGCAAGCAACCAGGTCATCGCGACCGCCCCTACCACCAGGAGACCCGATAATTTCGTGAGCAGGGCCAGCCCGCAGAGCAGCCCTATGCCCACGCCATCCCTCAGCTGAGGAGGCTCCGGCATACGCCAAGCAGTCCAAACCAGGATCAGGGAAACGAGGAGCGAGAGTAGAATTTCTTCGCCTATCATCGGGCTCATATAGAGATGAACAGGCAGAAAGAGAATCAACCCGCCCGCCAACCAGGTTCTCAGATCATCCTCGGGAGATATCCGCCTTGCCAGCGCGACCACCGCGACCACTGTCAACAACCCCACGCCACTGAGTGTCAGCGCCAACAAGGGAAGAAGCCGGTCGTCCAACCCGATCGCGCTCAGCCCGCGCCAGATCGGAGCCACGGCGTAATAAAAGAGGGGGGGGTGCGAGGCAGACCACATGGCCTCGGGCGACGGCAGGGCCCAAGAAGTCTGCAAGTGCTGGAGGTATTCGAGGTTGCCGGCGGCATCGAAGCCCAACTCGGCCCGAAAACGCAGGGCGTTGTTGACACGGATTGCCACCCCGGTTGCCAAAAGCACCCACCCGAGTACACCCAGGAATCTCCCGGTTTTTTCCTTCGCCCCCATGCCCCAAAGGTCTACCACGCTTGAGACCCCGCTGCGGCCCCGGAGAGCGCCTAGGGCACCGTAGGTAGAAAAAAGGAAAGCAGGAAGGGGAGCACACTCGCCGCGAGCAGGGTGGAAACAACGACAACGCTCGCCACCTCTTCAGGCGATCGCTTGTAGCGAACGGCAAACATGTAGTTGAACACCGCCACCGGCATCGCGCAGCCCAGAACCAGAACCCCGGCCTCTACACCCTCGAAACCAAATAAATTGGCCACGAAAGAACCCACCGCCAGCCCTATGCCGAGTTTCAGAAAGGCGAGCCCAAGGCTTCGCCAGAAGCGCGTCACTCCGAGCTGCGCCAGGGAAACTCCAAGGGTCAACTGCATCAGCGGAACGGTGAAGCTGCCGAGCAGGGAGGTCGTTCGCGTCAGCCAAGCAGGCAAATCCCAGCCCCCGACCATCACCGCCAGGGCGAGGACACACGACCAGACAAGGGGGGTTCGAAGAACATCAGTCCAGGCAGTACGGCCACTCCAGATGACCTGGCCGAAGGTAAAATGGAGCATCGACGTCGCAGCGAAGACGCAGACGGCCAGGGCGAGCCCCGCTTCACCGAAAGCGAAATAGCAGAGGGGGATCCCCATATTCCCGGTATTTCCGAAGGCCATGGGGGCCAGGAATGTATTCAGGGGCAGCTTCGCCCAGGTCAGAAAGGCGGCGGCCAACCCCGCCATCATAAATACCGCGACCGCTGTGGCGAGAACCATCTGTGCCGCTTTGGCGAATTCGATCTCGTAGCTAACGAGGCTCGAGAAGACCAGACACGGGGCGCCGATGCCCATGATGAGATCCGTGAAGAGCGCGGTATCGAAAGAACGTCCCAGGCGAACCCAGAGAAACCCCACCCCTGCGCATAGATAGACCGGCGCGATGATGGAAAGAACTTCCGCAGTCAACTCTTCCCTCGCTTCCACCGGGACGGGCCCGGGCGAACTGGGTCAGCTTTCTTCTACGGGCTCTGAATTTACGGGCTCTGAATTTCGCTTACGGATCGCTTCGAGCAGGCCCTCCGGACCTTCCCGGCCGATCACCTCGGAAAATTGGGCGCGGAAATTTGCCAACATGCTCACGCCCTCGATCACGATATCGATCACCTTCCAATCGCTTTTACCCAGGCGCATTCGATAATTCATCTCGATGCCATTGAACTCGCTTCCAGCAACCTGAGTAAATACGGTCACGTCCTTGCGTGGCTCGACTCGCGCGCCGAGAACCTCGACATCGGCCTTCTCATAGCGCCCCAGCCGACTTCCGTAATTGCGCGAGAGATATTTCTTGAACTCGACAATGAACTCCTGGCGCTGGGTCTTATCCAACCTCTTCCAATTGCGTGCCAGTACGAGCTTGCTGAGGGTGGTGAAGTCGAAAACCCCGAAAGCAATTTTCTCGATACGCGCTCGCCGTTCGGCATTGGTCAGGCCGGGGGTTCCGAGGATTTCAATGACCTCGCCAACGGTCGTCTCCACGACTTCCAGAGGACGCGCCGTCAAATCGTCCGCGACTTGAGCCAGGCCAGCCGGGGCCATCCAACAGACCACCAGGGAAACAAAGATTCCCCGCTGGAGAGAGCGGCGGAGATCGCCGCCATGAACCCGAGAGGCCAACGGCTCAGCTCCCATGCTTGCCCGCACTCTCGGAGGAGGCCGGAGAGGGCTCGCCTCGCGACTCGCTCCCCTGTCCTTCCGTCTCAAGGTCATCCTCCTCGGGCTCATCATCATCGAATTCATCGTAGAAGTAGAGGTCATCATCCTCCCCTGTCGCCTCGCTCGAAACCCCGCGCGCTTCGTCGACCTTGATCCGCCGCAATTGCAGATACGCATCCCGCATGAAAACATAATAATCGAGGGACTCTCGCCTGGAGAGATCGACATCCTCCAGGTGTTCCGAACGCCAGCTGATGATGTCCACCCCACGTACCAGGAAGGTGGCCCAGATCGGCAGATAGCTGAAATAGAAAGTCCCCGCGCCATCACCGAGACGGCCAACACCCCCGCGTACCGTCGAGGGACCGAAGAGCGGCAGAACCAGGTAGGGACCCGACGGGACACCCCAATAACCCAGGGTCTGTCCAAAATCGGCGTCGTTCTGCGGGATTCCCATATAGGTCGCAACGTCGATCAGGCCTAGGAGACCAAAGCTCGCGTTGAACATGAGCCTGCCCAGGTCCTGCATCGCATGCTCCCCCTCGAGTTGGAGCACGTCGTTGAACAGGATCGTGGGCATCAAGATCAAGTCATTGAAGTTCCGGATGGCCACGTGGAAAAAATGAGGGGTAATGAAGGCCCAGCCCCGGGCGGTGGGGGCCAACACATAGACATCCGTAACCTCGTTAAAATTGAAGATCGCGCGGTTCATCTTCTGCCAGGGGTCGGGGCTCTTCTCTCCCGAGGAGGGCACCGAAGCAGAGGAGGGCACCGAAGCAGAGAAGGGCACCGAAGCCGAGGAGGGCACCGAAGCCGCTGCTTCGACCGCTGCCACGGGGGATCCGGCACTCGACGAATCCCCAGGCGACGACTGATTTTCTGCCGCCAGGGAGGGCGTGACGAGGACGAGCAAAAGCCCCCAGCCCAGCAACCAAGCCCCGACTGCACCGGTCGCTCTCAACCCGCGGGCGGCCATCTTCCCTGGTCTTGTGGTCACGCGTTCAGTCACCCTGCACCCACGATAGTCCCGGCCCCGCTTGCCCCGTTCCTGCCATCAATCTCCCCCGCCCAGGCCCTCTCCGTGAACGACGCTCCCGATTAACTTATCCAGGTTGATAGCGCTTTCCGTGAAGGCGAAATCTTCGCCTGTCACCAGGAGTTCATCCTCGGCTCCCGGCTCCAACGCGACGAATTGGTCGCCCAGAAGGCCGGAGGTGCGAATCGCTGCTGCCGTATCGACGGAGAGCTCCAGATCTCGGGCGAGATTCAAGCGCACCCGAGCGCGCAAATCGTCGTCGAGATCGATGGACTCTACCCGGCCGACCTTGACCCCGCCTATCCGCACCGAGGATCGCGGCGAAAGCCCGCCGATATCATCGAAAGTGGCGAACAGAACGAGGCCACCGGGCTCGCGCAGCGAGAGCCCGCCTACCTGCAGCGACAGGTAGGCGATCACGCCGAGCCCAAGCAAGACAAAGACGCCCACCGCGAGATCACGATTCGAATTGGATTGCATGGTATTCCTCCGCGCTCAAAGGCTCCAGAGCGCCGTAAGCAGATAGTCGGCCAAAAGGATGGCGATTGAAGCTGTCACTACAGTCGAAGTCGTCGCCCGGCTTACCCCCGCCGAATGGGGTTCACACGAGTAGCCCCGCCAAGTCGCGATCAAAGCGAGGAGAACGCCGAAGACAACGGACTTCACGAGACTCTGCAGGACATCGGTATCGAACTCCACCGCGGCCTCTAGGCTCGCCAAGTAGGTTCCCCCATCGAGACCGAGAACTTCCACTCCCATCAGGTAGGCGCCGAAGATGCCGAGTGCAACGAAGAGGGCAGAAAGGAGCGGCAAGACGAAAAAGACCGCCATGGCCCGGGGCATCACGACGAAATGGATCGGATCGATCGCCATCATCCGAAGGCCGTCCAATTGCTGCCCGGTCCGCATCGCCCCAATCTCCGCTGTAATCGCCGAGCCGGCACGTCCGGTGACCAGAAGACCCGTCAATACAGGCCCCAGTTCGCGAATCAAGGAGAGGCCTACGGCGGTGCCCAGGGAATCCTCCGCCCCGAAACGAACGAGGGTATTATAGAGCTGGAGGCCCAGGACGAAGCCCACGGTCAGCCCCGCGGCGCAGATAAGCGCCACCGAGAGCAAGCCCGAATCGTAGACCGCTGCCATGAAAGAACGCCAGCGAAAGGGCGGACGGCCAGCGGCCATGACAATTCTTCCACCGAAACGAATCATTCTGCCTAGCTCTTCGATCTGACGAAGCGTCGCGGCTCCGAGATTGCTCAGGCCGCGCCTCATCCCTCGGCCCCTTCCAATTCGTGGCCGTGATGCGCCAGGTACTCGGCACCATCCTGGCCCAGGAATTCCCGAATCGCCGAGTCGCGGCTGGAAGCCAGCTGGGCGGGCGAACCGTCGACGCAACCCAAATTGCGCAAGAGCAGAATCCGGTGGGCCATCCGCAGGCTGGTGGCCATGTGGTGCGATGTAATGATCACGGTCAGCCCGCGGTCACGATTGAGGTGAGTAAGCAACGCCTCGATCCGCGAAACATTCGGCGGATCCAGGCCCGAAAAAGGCTCGTCACAGAGCAGGATCTCGGGCTCCATCACGATCGCCCGGGCCAGAGCGGCCCTGCGAAGCATGCCGCCCGAGAGCTCACCGGGGAGCAATTCGTCGATATCCGAGAGGCCGACCGCCGACAGCCGGCCGTGGACGCGCTCGGCGATTTCCGTCTCGGACAGGTGGGTGTGTTCGCGAAGGGGGAGCGCCACGTTCTCGAAAACGCTCATGGAATCGAGTAGCGCGCCATTCTGGAAGAGCATGCCCAGGCGCCCTCGTACCGCCTTGAGTTGGGCTTCGTCGAGACCCACGAGCTCTTGCCCCGCCACCTGCAGGCTCCCCTCATCCGGAACCTGCAACCCGCCGATCATTCGCAACAGAGTGCTCTTGCCGGTGCCGCTACCGCCCATCAAAACGCTGATGCGTCCCTCGGCGAAGCGGCAATCGAGCCCTCGGAAAATCTGGCGCCTTCCGAATGCCAGAGCCACGCCCCGCGCTTCCACGTGACCGGATTCTCGACTGACTTTGGTCACGTGCCCTGCTCCTCCTGTCGGCGCCTCGCACCGAGGTCGCATTTCCTCGCGGCCCCGTACCCTTTCTAAGAGCTTAGCAATCCCCTGCCCTCGCGTGAGGGTTCATGGTCGTTGTAGGCTTGGCCCTCAGCTCTGATCCAGGGCCAACAACCCGAGGGCAACGAAAAGGCGACTCAAACATGAAACTCGGACTCGCGCTGAGGGTGATGGGGGAAGCTTCCCAAGCGGGAACCCTGCTCGAATGCGCGCAAGCTGCCGATCAATCGGGAATCGACGACCTCTGGGTGCAGGACCATATCGCGATTCCGCCGGATGACGCCGAGGGTTCCGGGGGGCGCTATCTCGACCCCCTGGCCACCCTTGCCTGGCTCGCCGGAGCGACGCACCAAATTGGCCTGGGAACGGGCGTCCTGGTCGCACCCTACCGGCGCCCGCTGCCCACGGCGAAGAGCGTTGCCACGATCCAGGAACTCTCCGGGGGGCGAGTGCTGCTGGGCGTCGGGGTGGGCTGGATGGGCTCGGAGTTTCGAGCCCTGGGCCTTGATCGCGGGCAGCGAGGCGCGGAAACCGACCGTTTTCTCGAGCTCATGAACCGCTGTTTTCGAGGCGAAACCAACGTCGTGGAAGAAAACGGCCAGCCCTTCCTCTTCGAACCCAGGCCCCCTGCCCCGCCGCTCTTCATCGGCGGCTCGGCGCCGCACGCCCTGGAGCGAGCGGCCCGGCACGGGGCGGGTTGGATGCCCATGAGTACAGACCCCAAGAGCCTGGGGCCGGAAATCGCGCGCCTGGTCGAGCTCTGCGACGGGGCCGGCCACCCCTGCCCCGAGGTGGCCGTGCTCGGCGGCCTCGCGCCCGGCGCCGGCCAAGGCAACGCGGACCTCCTGGCGGCCCTGGCCGAAATCGGGGTCACCCGCTTCGTCGCGGGTGGCCGATATACGACGGCCAAGGAATTCAGAAGCCTGATCGAGGGGCTCAACGAGGCGCGTCCGCGCCCCGCCTGAGCCTCCCGACTCGGATAGATGCTTGGCTCTACAGGGCTTTTTCCATCAGGCCCGAGAGCTTGCGGGTGAAGGTGCCGGGGTCCGTGAGTTGGCCCCCGCCCGCCAGCACGGCTTGGCCGAAGAGAAGTTCGGAGAACTCGGAGAGCCTCGCGTCGGTCCCATCCTTCTCGAAGATCGCTTGCAAACGCTTCAGGATCGCGTGGTCTGGATTGACTTCGAGGATCGGTTTGCGATCGGGAACATCCTGGCCCGCCTGGCGCAACATGGCCTCGAGTTGGGGGGAGAGATCACCCTCATCGACCACCAGGCACGAGGGCGATTGTTTGAGCCGGTTGGAAAGGCGAACCTCCTTCACCTCCTCCTGCAGGGCGTTGCCCATGCACTGGATCAAGTCCTTGTAGGCCTCGGCCTCCTGGTTGCTCTCCTCGCCGTCCTTTTCGTCCTTCGAGCCCAGATCGATTTCGCCCCGACCCACCGACTGGAATTTCTTTTCCCTGTAGTCCGGCGGCATCTGCTCGAGCCACACCTCGTCGACGGGGTCGGTAAAGAGCAGGACTTCCAGACCCTTCTCGGCAAAAGCCTCCAAGTGGGGAGAGCCCGCCAAGACCTCCCGAGACGAACCCGTCATGTAATAGATCGCCTCCTGATCCTCCCCCATGCGGTCGACGTAATCGGACAGCGAGGTCAACTGAGCCTGGTCGCCGGTCGTCGCCGCGTAGACCAGTTCGAGAATACGCTCCTTCTTCTCGTCGAAGGGCAAGAGTCCCTCCTTGAGGACAGGGCCGAATTGCGCCCAGAAACCCAGGTACTTCTCCTCATCCTCTTCTTTCAGGGCCTTGAGCGATTCGAGCACCTTCTTGACCAGGTGCTTGCGAATCGCCTGGATCTGACGGTCTTGCTGGAGCATTTCCCGTGAGACATTGAGCGAAAGATCCTCGGCATCCACCACGCCCTTCACGAAACGAAGGTACTCGGGCATCAAGTCACGGCACTCGTCCATGATGAAAACCCGCCGGACGTAGAGCTGGATTCCGCGATGGGCCATCTCCCGGTGGTAGAGATCCATCGGCGCCCTAGAGGGCAGATAGAGGAGAGCCCGGGCCTCGAAGGTGCCTTCGAGGGCCGTCGCAAGGTGCAGCAGAGGTTCCTCGTGGTCGTGGGTGATGTGGCTGTAGAACTCCTTGTACTCTTCGTCACTGACCTCCGAAGCCGGACGCGTCCAGATCGCCTTCATGGAGTTCAGCGGCTCCTCGATCTCGACTGCCTTCGCGAGATCATCGCCCTCCTCTTGCTTCATGGTCGTCAGGCGAATCGGGTAGGAGACGAAATCCGAGTAGCGGGTGACAATCTGGCGAAGGGTCCATTCCTCGGAGTAGTCCGAGATCCCGTCCTCGCCATCCGCGGGCTTGAGGTGGAGCGTGATGGTGGTACCCGCGGAGTCTCGCTTGGCCTCTTCGAGCGAGTATTCTCCGCTGCCGTCGGTTGACCACAGCGTGGCGGTCTCCTCTCCAGCGCGCCGACTCAACACCGACACCTGATCGGCCACCATGAAGCTCGAGTAGAATCCGACACCAAATTGCCCGATCAGATCGGGGGAGGTCTCGCCCGAGGCAGCGGCGTCGCGGAGGAACTCAAGGGTCCCCGAACGCGCGATGGTCCCGAGGTTTTCGACCAGGTCCGCCCGGCTCATCCCGATCCCATTATCCTCAAGGATCAAGGTCCGGGCTTCGGAGTCGGCGAAGAGCCGAATCGCAAGCTCCTCGTCGGGGAGGAGCTCGGCCTGGGTGAGCCCCTCGAAGCGCAGGCGATCCAGGGCGTCCGAAGCATTGGAAATCAACTCACGAAGGAAGACATCCTTGTTCGAATAAAGGGAATGGATCATCAAGTCGAGTAGTTTCTTGACCTCGGCTTGGAATTCGTGGGTCTCGGTCGCCATCGTGCCTGCTCCTGGATAGAACGCCGATGAGGCGTTGGGGAGCTGCATTTATGGGCACCAAGACGCGAATGGCAACAGGCATCCGGCGCCCGGGATCAATTTTCCCACGGGGAAGGCTCGGTGGACGCTGTCCCGGCCGAGATTAGCTTTGCACCTTTATATTGAGATAAGCTGATTTATATCGTATGCTCGACCGACTTTCGAAACAGGATCAAGCGCTTACGCTCCTTTCAAACCCCCCGGAGGCCGACCCGAGACCCCATGCCTGCCCACGACATCCAATCACTCCTCGAAGAGCGCATTCTCGTCCTCGACGGCGCCATGGGAACCATGATCCAAAATCAAGGCCTCACCGAATCGGATTTTCGGGGAGACCGCTTCGGCGACCATGCCTCCGACCTGGCCGGCAACAACGAATTGCTCTCCCTGACCCGCCCGGAGATCATCGAATCCATCCATCACGCCTTTCTCGAGGCCGGCGCAGACATCATCGAAACCAACACCTTCGGAGCCAACGCCATCGCCCAGGCGGATTACGGCCTCGAAACCCTCTGCCGAGAACTCAATATCGAATCCGCTCGCCTTGCCCGACGCGCTGCGGATGCCTTTACCGAACGCACCCCCGACCGGCCGCGTTGGGTGGCCGGGGCGCTCGGGCCCACCCCCCGAACCCTTTCCCTTTCGCCCGACGTCAGCGACCCGGCGGCACGAAATATCACCTTCGACGCCTTGAGGGTGGTCTACCGCGAAGCCGTGGAAGCCTTGATCGACGGGGGCGTCGATCTTCTCCTAGTAGAGACGATATTCGACACCCTCAATGCCAAGGCGGCTCTGGTCGCGATCGACGAGGTTTTTGAAGAACGGGGCCAGAAACTCCCCCTGATGATTTCCGTCGCCATCACCGACGCGAGTGGCCGGGTCCTCTCGGGCCAGACCATCGATGCGTTCTGGCACTCGGTGGCCCATGCGAACCCCATCTCTGTGGGCGTCAACTGCTCCCTCGGCGCCACCGATATGCGCCCCTACGTGGCGGACCTCGCGCGCATAGTTCCCTGCCGGGTCTCCGCCTACCCCAACGCGGGGCTACCCAACGCTTTTGGCGAATACGACGAAAGCCCGGAAACCACGGGTGAGCTCCTCACCGAATTTGCAACCAGCGGCCTGGTCAATATCGTCGGCGGTTGCTGTGGTACGACGCCAGAGCATATTCGCTGCATCGCCGAGGGAGTTCGCTCGGTCGAAGGCCGGCCCTATCCCGAGGCCGGTGATGCCCTGACCCATTTTAGCGGGCTCGAAACCCTGACCTTCGGACCCGAATCGAATTTTCAGATCGTCGGCGAACGCACCAATGTCAGCGGCTCGGCGCTCTTCCGAAGGCTCATCAAGTCGGAGGATTACGAGTCGGCCCTCACCGTCGCCCTCGACCAAGTCCGCTCTGGGGCCAACATTCTCGACGTCAACATGGATGAGGGACTTCTCGACTCCCCAGCCTGCATGACCCATTTCCTCAACCTGATCGCCTCCGAGCCCGAGATCACCCGAATTCCCATCATGATCGACAGCTCCGACTGGCGGGTCATCGAGGCAGGCCTCAAGTGTGTCCAGGGCAAGAGCATCGTAAACTCGATTTCCCTCAAGGAAGGCGAAGAGGATTTTCTCGCCAAGGCCCGGCTTGTCCGCCGCTACGGAGCCGGCGTCGTCGTGATGGCCTTCGACGAAGAGGGACAGGCCGACACCAGCCAGCGCAAGGTCGAAATTTGCGAAAGGGCCTACAGACTGCTTGTGGAAAAAGCGGGTTTCCCCGCCCAGGACATCATCTTCGATCCCAATATCCTCGCCGTCGCGACGGGCATGGAAGAGCATGCCGACTACGCCAAGTCTTTTATCAAGGCAACGACGATCATCCGCGAGCGCTGCCCCGGTGCCCACGTCTCCGGTGGGGTTTCCAATATCTCTTTCGCCTTCCGGGGGAATGATCGCGTTCGCGAAGCCATCCACTCGTCCTTCCTCTACCACGCGATTCGTGCCGGAATGACCATGGGAATCGTGAACGCGGGCCAGCTCGAGGTCTACAAAGACATCCCCCCGGACCTTCTCGAGCACGTCGAGGACATCCTCTTTAATCGCCGCCCCGACGCCACCGAGCGCATGGTTACCTTCGCCGAAGGCGTCACCGGAGGGGGCAAAAAGAAAGTTGCCGACCTCTCGTGGCGCGAGACCGACACGCGATCTCGCCTCTCTCATTCCCTAGTTCAAGGCATCACGGATTTCATCGTCGAGGACACCGAAACCGCACGCCAGGAACTCGGCCGGCCGATCGATGTGATCGAAGGGCCCCTGATGGACGGGATGAAAATCGTAGGCGATCTCTTCGGAGCGGGGAAAATGTTCCTTCCCCAGGTCGTCAAGAGTGCCCGAGTCATGAAACAAGCCGTTGCCCATCTGGAACCCTTCCTTGAAGCAGAGCGGGAAGAGGGCACCAGCCACGGCAAGATTGTCATGGCGACAGTCAAGGGCGACGTTCACGATATCGGCAAGAACATTGTGGGCGTAGTTCTCGGCTGCAATAGCTATGAGATCATCGACCTCGGTGTCATGGTGCCGGCAAAAAAGATCCTGGACACCGCCATCGAGGTCGGGGCCGACATCATCGGGCTCTCGGGATTAATCACCCCTTCCCTCGAGGAAATGACCTCGGTTGCCTCCGAGATGGAACGCCGTGGCATGAAGCTCCCGCTGCTCATCGGGGGCGCCACGACGAGTCGACAACACACGGCGGTCAAGATCGCCCCTGTCTACAGCGAGAGCGTGGTTCACGTTAAGGACGCTTCCCGCGCCGTGAACACCGTCTCCGAACTTCTTGATGCCGACCGTAAAAAGGAACTCGATAATAGGAATCGTATCGAACAGGAAAAGCTCCGTGCCCTGCACGCCGGCCGCATGAAAAAGCCCCTGCTCAGCCTCGGCCAGGCCGTGGCCAACTCGACGCCAATCGACTGGAAAGAAGAAGACATCAGCCAACCCAGCTCCATTGGCCGACGCGTACTCGCCCCGATCGACCTGCGGGAACTCTCGCAATTCATCGATTGGACCTTCTTCTTCTCTGCCTGGGAGCTCAAGGGGCGTTTCCCGGCGATCTTCGACGACCCCAAGGTCGGTAGCCAAGCGCGCTCACTCTACGATGACGGCGTCAAACTTCTGGGCGAGATGATCGATCGCGAAGAGATCGAGGCCCGAGCGGTCTACGGTCTGTGGCCGGCGAACTCAGAGGGGGAGGACATCGTCCTCTACCAGGACGAACTCCGCCAAGCGGAGGCCGCACGCTTCCCCATGCTGCGACAACAAGCCCCTTCCCGAGCTGGGGTCCCGAGCCGCTCTCTCGCCGATTTCGTCGCCCCCAGGAGTAGCGGGCTGGCCGACCATGTGGGCGCCTTTGCGATCACCGCCGGGCTTGGCGCCGACGCTCTGGCCACCCAGTACGAGAAGAAGCACGATGACTACACGTCGATTCTCGTCAAGGCCCTCGCCGACCGCCTGGCCGAAGCGGGCGCCGAATGGCTTCACCAGCGGGTCCGCACCGAATGGGGCTACGAGACCCAGGGCAGTTTCTCCAACGACCAGTTGATCGACGAAAAATACCGTGGCATCCGGCCGGCCTTCGGCTACCCGGCCTGTCCCGACCACACCCCGAAGAAAACCCTCTTCGAATTGCTCGACGCCGAGCCCGTCGGGCTTTCGCTCACGGAGAGCTTCATGATGCAACCCGGGGCGAGCGTCAGCGGGCTCTACTTTGCTCACCCCGAGGCACGCTATTTCTCGGTCGGAAGACTCGGGCGCGACCAACTCGTCGACTATGCGAAGCGCTGCGACATGCCCCTTGTTGAAGCGGAACGGTGGCTCGCCTCCAACCTGGGCTACGAGCCCGGAGCGAAGCGCTGAGCGCCCTCAAGCCGAAGCGCCGGCAGGCCGTTGCCAAGAGAGCGACCCCTACCTACTCTGTGCGACCCGGAAAACGCGGTCGGAATACCTACCGCTAGAGTCGGGAATTAATCCGGTTCCCTCCGACTGCCCTCGGCCCAGGCCAGGAAATCGGAGCCGATCTCGTCCGGCTCCGCAGTCGACTCGGGAGAAGCCGATCTCCGATGGAGACAGAAGAACCATGCATCAGGTCGTAATCGCCAATCGGCTCACAGATGGGATCGTCGTTTTTTTGGGCCGCGAGCCGGAATGGCTCGAGGGCCTGGAGAACTGCCAGCCCGCTCAGGATGCCGCCCAGGCCGAGGCCCTTCTGGCTCGGGGAGCCGCGGCCGAGGCCGAACAATTCGTTGTGGGCCCGGAACTCATCGAGGTGGAACTCCGCGAGGGAGTTTGGGTGCCCGTCAAGATGCGGGAAGCGATGCGATCGCGAGGACCGAGTGTTCGAAGCGACCTCGGCAAACAGGCGGAGAACTGACGTGTATCAATATGATGAATTCGACGCAGATTTCGTTCAGGAGCGAGCGGTTCAATTCGGCCGCCAGGTCGAGGACCGGCTTGCCGGCAAGATCACCGAGGAGCAGTTCCGCCCCCTGCGGTTGATGAATGGCCTGTACTTGCAACTGCACGCCTACATGTTGCGAATCAACGTCCCCTACGGATGTCTCAATTCCACCCAGATGCGTAAGCTCGCCCATATCGCCCGGGTATTTGACAAGGGCTACGGCCACCTGACGACTCGCCAGAACATGCAATTCAACTGGATCAAGCTCTCGGATATGCCCGCCATCCTCCTCGAGCTCGCTTCCGTCGAGATGCACGGCATCCAGAGCAGCGGCAACTGCATTCGGAATATTACGGCCGACGAGTACGCAGGATCCGCCGCCGACGAAATCGAGGATCCGCGCGTCTATTGCGAAATCCTCCGCCAGTGGTCGAGCCTCCACCCCGAATTCAGCTTCCTGCCCCGCAAATTCAAGATCGCGGTCAGCGGCTCAGACCGCGATCGTGCCGTCATCAAGGCCCACGATATCGGGCTGCGGCTCCACAAAAACGAAGCGGGAGAAGCAGGCTTCGAGGTCTTCGTGGGCGGTGGGCTTGGCCGAACCCCCTTCATCGGCAAGTCGATCCGCGATTTCCTCCCGACCCAGCACGTTCTTTCCTACTGCGAGGCGATCCTCAGGGTCTACAACCAGCTGGGGCGACGAGACAACAAGTACAAGGCAAGAATCAAGATCCTTGTCCATGAGATGGGGGCCGATGTCTTCGGCGAGAAGGTCGAAAAGGAGTGGGCCGAGATTCGCGAGACTGCCCTCGAATTGGCCGATTCGGAGACGGCACGGATTCGCGGTTTTTTCGCGCCGCCAGCCCATGAAAAGCTGGACGATGACGACTCCGACCTGGCGGGCGATCCCGCCTTCGCAACCTGGGTCGAACAACAAACCGCCGGCCACAAAAAACCGGGCTACACCATCGTCAACGTCTCCTGCTCTCCAGTGGGCAAGCCCCCCGGCGACATATCAGCGGCCCAGATGGACGGTTTTGCCGACCTCGCGGATACCTACAATTTTGGGGAGATGCGGGTCACCCACAACCAGAACCTGGTGCTCACCGACGTTCGCAAGAAAGACCTTTTGCCGCTCTGGCAGAAACTGGTGACTCTCGGCCTGGCCACGCCGAACCACGGCCTGATCAGCGACACCATCTGCTGCCCGGGCCTCGACTACTGCGCCCTGGCCAACGCCCGCTCGATCCCCCTGGCCGAAAAGCTCTCGGAGCGCTTCGCGGACCAGCAGAAACAGAAGGATATCGGCGAGATCTACCTGAATATGTCGGGCTGCATCAATGCCTGCGGCCATCACCATATCGGCAATATTGGGATCGTCGGCGTCGACAAAAAGAACAGTGAACTCTATCAGCTCATGCTGGGCGGATCGGCCGAAGAAGACGCGTCCCTTGGCAAGATCCTGGGACGGGGATTCGACGAGGATGGCATCGTCGATGCGGTGGAGTGTGTGATCAACACCTATATCGAGCTGCGCGAAGCGGGAGAGAAGTTCATCGAGACCTATCGCCGCGTCGGGCCCGACCCCTTCAAGGAGAAGGTTTACAGTGCCCCTGCTTAGAGACGGAAAAATTACCGAAGACCCCTATACCCGAGTCGTTGGGAGCGACGAATTGCCCGGCGAAGGGCCGATCCTCGTCGATCTCTCTCGCTGGCAGGCCGAACGCGATGCGCTTGTGGCCTGGGGCTCAGAGGTCGGTGTCCAACTGGCGGCAGACGAATCTCCTGCGGCCATCGCCCTCGACCTAGAACACATCGCCCTTGTCGCCCTGGAGTTCCCCGCCTTTACCGATGGACGCGCCTACAGCTACGCGAGACTGCTCCGGGAACGGCATCGCTTCGAGGGCGAGCTTCGCGCCGTGGGGGACGTACTCATCGAGCAGCTCCACTTCATGGACCGCGTCGGCTTCGACAGCTTCGACATGAAGAGCGCCGAAGCCGCTGAAGAATGGAAAACTGCCCAGGCCGACATGAGCGTCTGGTACCAGCCCACCGGCGACGAGCGCGCCACCGCGACTCGGCTGCGCCGGAGCTGAAAAGCTCATCACTGATCATCTCCGGGCGGGTCCCGGGAGTCTTGCCCGGAGGATCAACCCGATGGATATCCGCAACGGCTTCGCCGACACGATCGGCCACACGCCGCTGATTCGCCTAAACAAGATCTCTGAAGAGACGGGTTGCGAGATTCTGGGCAAGGCCGAGTTTCTGAACCCGGGCGGATCGGTGAAGGACCGAGCAGCCCTCGCCATCGTTCGCGATGCCGAAAAAAAAGGGAACCTGCGGCCCGGGGGAGTGGTGGTGGAAGGAACCGCCGGCAATACGGGGATCGGGCTCGCCTTGGTCGGTAACGCCCTGGGCTATCGAACCGTCATCGTGATCCCCGATACCCAGAGTCAGGAGAAGAAGGACATGATCCGGCTCTGCGGGGCGGAGCTGATAGAAGTCCCCGCTGTCCCCTATAAAAACCCCGAAAACTATGTTCACGTCTCCCGCCGCCTGGCCGAAGAGTACGCCGAGAAAGAAGAGAACGGGGCCATTTGGGCCAACCAATTCGACAATACCGCCAATCGCCAGGGGCATTACGAAACCACCGGGCCCGAGATCTGGGAGCAGACCGATGGCCAGCTCGACGCATTCATCTGTGCGGTCGGCACCGGCGGCTCGCTCTGGGGCGTGAGTACCGCGCTCAAAGAACGCAATAAGGATATTGTCATCGGCCTTGCCGATCCCGAGGGCGCGGCCATCTACAACTTTTTCAAGAACGGCGAAGCCAAGGGCAGCGAGGGAAAATCCATTACCGAGGGGATCGGCCAGGGAAGAATCACGGGTAATATCGAAGGCACACCCGTCGATATCCCCTACAAAATCCCCGACACCGAATGGCTCCCCGTCGCCTACGACCTGCTTCAACACCAGGGGCTCTGCGTTGGGGGCTCCGCCGGAATCAACGTGGCCGGTGCCATCCGCCTTGCCCGCGAACTCGGCCCCGGGAAGACCATCGTTACCCTGCTCTGCGATAGCGGGACCCGCTACCAATCCAAGATGTTCAACCCCGAATTCCTACGCAGCAAGGAGCTACCCGTCCCCCCCTGGATGTAGCCGGCTCAGTCGGCCCACCGCCACGCTCGGAAAATCGAGCTGGTTACGAGGTGCTCAGTAGGGCGGCTCGGGGTCATATTGCATCCAGCGGCGCGTGAGCCGGGCGTGCTCGGCCCCATAGAGTTCGCCCACGAGCCAGAGAGCCATATCAATCCCAGCCGAAACCCCTGCCGAAGTCACGATGCGGCCATCCTGGATGTAGCGCTGATCACTGCGAACCCTGACCTCGGGCGCCAACTTCTGGAGGGTTTCGAGGTACCCCCAATGGGTCGTCACCTCGCATCCCGTCGCGAGGCCCGCTCGGCAAAGAAGGATCGACCCGGTACAAACGCTCGTCACCCACTGGCAAGGCGCTGCAGCAGCCTCGAGCCATCCCAGTAGAACCGGATTGTCCATCTCTACACGGCTGCCCGCACCGCCGGGCACAACGATGACATCCAGCGCCGGTGCGCCTTCAAAATCATAATCGGGCAACACCCGGAGGCCCTTGGCACAGCGAACGGGCTCTGTTGTCTGGGCGATGGTGACGACATCGAGGCTCTTATCCATGGCCGCCATGCTGAACACCTCGAAAGGCCCGGCCCAATCGAGTTCCTCCGCATCGGGATAAAGAAGAATTCCTACCCTCAGATCAGCCATCGTCATATCTCCCCTCTTGGTTAACGGGACCTCACCGTGTATCGATCATCCCATCGTACAAGACGCACTCAACTCCAGCATGCGATATGGTTGGCCGGCGCCTCTCCCTTCATCGGTCTCGCCACCCTGTCGATGCCAACAAATCGAGAAGACGCCCGAGGAAAGCATGCACATCGAAACGACCACAAAGGTCGCGAATTCCCTTGAGGTCCTGGAGAAGCTACTCGAGCGCATCTCGAGCGGACGGCTGGCAAAGCCCGACTGGATCAAACTCCAGGGGAAATGTCGCCTGGACAAAATGGGAAGGGACCAGCGCGAGAGCATCCTGGATCGCCTTCACGGCTGCGTGCTGCGAGGCTTCAGGGCGAATAATGTCGACTTCGACGATGAAGAGACCCGGCTCGCTTATTGGCGAAGCGTGGCCAGGAAAGGCTTCCACGACTTTTCCGAGCAGGGGTGGATGAAATCCTACGACTCTCCGTTCCGAGAGGACTACGACTATATCGGCCCCTATCTCGACGGTGGCCTCTCCAAGCTCGATGCCTACGCGGCCTACACCGCGGTTCTTGGCACCTTCGATTTCACCGTAGAGGATTTCGTCAACACCGAGCTATGCCCCGGAGTTCGCACAATCGTCGAACCCATGGCGGGAACCGCCGAGTTCGCCTACCACAGCCATTTTCACCGGCCTGATTTTCGCTACGTCATGATCGACCTCGACGCTGAGGCACAGGAGCGGGTCCTCGCCCAACGGTGGCTCGAGATGACCGAAAAGCACTACCTGATCGCCAACATTCTTGACGAGTCCGTCTGGGATCAGGTCAAGAGCATCACCACCGGTGAGAGTCTCGCCTACGTGGGTAAACAGAGCCATCACCTCTTTGGCGCGAAGGAGATCTTCCGCTTGTTGGAGGTGGCTACCCAACGCGTGGACTATTTGATGCTCGAGACTCCGCAACTCGCCCCGGTTACGGAAATGGGCGGAACCGACGATGTCAGCCGCACCGAGATGGAAGATGCGGGTCTCGAAGTCGAACTCATCGAAGATCCGGACGGCGAACCCAACCCCTTCACCAACCTGATGCATTTCCACCTGGGCGCTAGCGACAAGACCGGGCGCCGGCGACTCTTCGAGTACAGAGACTGGACCGTCTGGTCCCAGCCCACCCTGGTCGCCATGGCTCGCGTTCTCGACCTCAATGCATTCTACTTCCACTCGGAAACTCACGAGTTCACATCGGTGGACGAGGAGTGGGAAGACAGCGACGTCGAGGACGAAGTGACCTTCATGCTCTTTACTCGCCGAGACTTGCCGCCCTCGGCCTGAGCGACCAACACGCTCCAACTCAGACCATCGTCAGATCCCAGTGATCCCTCGGCGGCCATCGGGCGTTCCCGGCGCCAGGTGCGCGGTGCAACTGTCCAGAACGACTCGCCAACTCGATCCGTTCTCGCCGGGGCATTCTTCCGCGATGCTCAAAGCCGTATTGCCAATGGCTCTGGGTGCTGAACTCGGAGCGCCCGCCCCTCTTTCTGTCCCTGTGTCGGTCTCTGAAGGAAGACTCAGGTGACGTTCCGCCAGGGAATGAAGCACCAACCCATGGGTCACCACCGCAAGGTGACCCTCGAGCCCCGAGGCCAGAGCACAAACTCGTTCCCAGGCGCTGTCCACTCGGCGGTGAAACTCTTCCCAGGTCTCGCCTCCGGGCGGAGAGAATTTAGGGCCGAAAAGATCCTCTTCGAGTTCGTCGTAGGGTGTCCCGCGCAGGTCACCAAAATTTCTCTCCTGCAAAAGCGCATCAGACTCGACCTCGAGACCCAGCTTCCTCGAAATCGCGCCCGCCGTCATGTGCGCCCGGGCCAGGTCGCTGGCCAGGATGCGTCGAACCGGATGGTCCACAAGCCTGTCGGCCAGGCGTTCCGCCTGCTCGAGTCCTTCCGTACTGAGAGGGGTCTGGGGGACTTGCACGATCCTGTCCCGATTGCCCGCGGTCTCACCGTGACGAATCAGATAGATAGCCATGCGGAGATCCTAGCGTTACCGATGACTCATCTGAACCCGCGAACAGGTTTTCAGCACTTCGACCCTCATGCACGAGATCAGTGAAAGGACACGCTCAAACCGCGCAGCAGCTGGTTCATGGATTTGGGCTCCATCAAAATGTGCAAATATCCGGTCAGCTCGCGTCCACCCGAACGGATTTTAACCGAGTTGCCAATGGCCACGGTATCCGGGGGGGCGTGGGTGCTAAGAAGGCAGCCGGTGATCGAGTCCTCACGATAGCGAGAGCCGCCTGTTCCCATCTGAAAATCCACCAGGCTGATCGCGGCTTCCACGAGACCGTCAACAACCCGTTCTCCGAGCTGGAGAAAGCTCTCGACGATATCCCGCTTTGCGCCGTCGGAGACGACCCAGGCCAGGGCGTCTTCCGAATCCATGGAAAACAACACGACGCCTCGGAATTCCCCGGTCAGGGGCTTCAGCACGCAGGCTCGCCAGAATTCATCGCTGCCCTCCGAGGCAACCGAGCTCATCTCGGAGAGGCTATCGCAGCGCGTCTGTTCGATGGCCAGGTCGGTATCGAATGCATGGATCTCGCGAATCGCCGAAGCGGCCCGGTCCATTCCCTCCGCGACCCAGACCTGGATGGCCATCGACTGCTCGAGCGACGTTCTCAAGACAAGCTCCAATCCGTTGCAGCAGACACCAGCACATCCAACAAATGAAGCGGTGGGGTTTGCAAAAAACACTCACCTAACGGGTGATGGAAGACTGATCGGCCAGCCCTCGCGTTTGCCGGAGTCAAATCAACACGACGAGTCAATATTCCTTCGCCTCCCTCCAACCTCTTGATCTCGCTTCCAGGAGTCGACCGAGTTGCCGCCCCGACTCCGCTTTCCAGCCCATCACATGCGGCTAGACTCCGAATATGAGCAAGCAGCCGATCCGAGTAATCGTTAGCAACGACGACGGCATCGAAGCACCCGGCATCCAGGTATTGACCGAGATCTTGAGCGAGTGGGCGGACTGTCTCGTGGTGGCGCCGGACGGACCCCGCAGCGGCGTCGGGCATGCCCTGAGTGATGCCGGCGAACTGCGTACCCAGCAGATGGCGGCAGGCCGCATCGCGGTCTCGGGTACTCCCGCAGATTGCGCCCGGCTCGCCCTTTCCCCCAGCACCTCCCTGGCCCCGGAGTGGAAGCACTCCCTGGTGGATCGCTCCTGCTGGCTGGTCGCGGGCATCAACCACGGCGCCAATCTGGGCGTCGACACCTACGTCTCGGGCACCGCCGCCGCCGCCCGGGAAGCGGCGATTCTTGGTTTTCCGGCCATCGCGATCTCCCACTACGTCGGCCGGCACCGGACCATCGACTGGGCCGAGGCGCGCCGGCATGCCCGGCCGGTTCTGCGCGCCCTGCTCGAACGCCCTCCCGCGGCCGGGGCGTTCTGGAACGTGAACCTCCCGCACCCTATCCGGCCCATGGCCGAGCTCGAAACGGTCTTCTGCCCGCCCGACCCGAGTCCCCAGGCCGTCGCCTACGAACGCCGGGGAGAATCCTTCCGCTACTCCGGCGACTATCACGCCCGCCCCCGCAGAAAGGGGCTCGATATCGACACCTGCCTGGCAGGCCGGGTTGCCATCAGCGAAATCGGGCTCTTCAGCGACGACCCGGACGCCCCCAGAAACCCGATTTTGAGCGATTGACATCCCTGTCAATTGGCTGATTCTATAGGGCCCACGAACCTTCGGAGACCCCCATGAATTTTGATTTTTCTGACGACCAGAAATTCTTGCAGCAGACTGCTCGCGATTATCTGGCCGAACACTCCCCCCTCTCGGTTTGTCGAGAAGTGCTCGAAACCGACAAGCCCTACGCCGATGACCTCTGGAAAGGGGCGGCGGAGATGGGCTGGCAGGGGGCCGTGATCCCCGAGGAATATGGTGGCGCCGGCTTCGGTCACCTCGAACTCGCCATGATCGCCGAAGAGATCGGTCGTGCCCTGGCGCCGATTCCCTTTTCTTCCAGTGTCTACTTCGCCACCGAGGCGATTCTTCAGGCCGGAAGCGAGGCGCAGAAGAAGAAGTATCTGCCTGCACTCGCCGCAGGAACCACCATCGGCACCTTCGCTCTCACCGAAAAGACAGGGCAGAACGATATCGAAAACGTTCAGGCCAAGGTGAGCGATGGAAAGCTGAGCGGCACGAAATTCCCCGTCGCTGACGGCGATGTCGCCAATTTCGCCGTGGTCGCAGCCCAGGGCGACGGCGGCCTCTCGCTCTACCTCGTGGATCTCGAAGGCGAAGGAGTCCAGCGCGAATCCGTGACATCGTTCGACCCGAGTCGCTCGATGGCCCGCATCGAGTTCGATGGCGCCCCGGCGGATCTGCTCGGCGAAGCCGGCCAGGGAGCTTCTCTGGCAAGCCATCTCCTAGATCGAGCGGCCGCACTGATGGCCTTCGAACAGCTCGGCTCTGCCCAAGCCTGCTTCGATATCACCAAGGAGTTCACGACGGGCCGCTACGCGTTTGGTCGCCCGGTTGCGTCCTTCCAGGCCATCAAGCATCGGCTGGCGGACATGTGGTGCGAAATCGAGCTCGCCCGAAGCAACGCCTACTACGGCGCCTGGGCGCTCTCCAACGAAGAGGACGAACTCAACGTGGCGGCCTGCATCGCCCGCATCCAGGCAGGCGATGCGCTCGAGCAGGTTTCGGTGGAGATGGTCCAGATGCACGGTGGCGTGGGATATACCTGGGAATACGACTGCCACCTCTTTTACAGGCGAGCGAAGTTGCTCGGCGCGGTCCTCGGCAGCTCGGCTCAGTGGAAAGACAAGCTGGTCGATCGTATCGAGGCCGGCGAGCCCAGCTGAACCACAACCCACGCTCATTCAATCTCTCTGATCCCCAAGCAAAAGAGGCGAATATGGATTTCAACGACACCCCCGAAGAAGCTGCTTTCCGCGCCAAGGCGCGAACCTGGCTCGACGCCAACGCCGAGACCATGAAGCCCGGTGATTTTTCCGCCGGCCCTCTCGACGAACGAGACGACCCCGCCTCGATCCAGTCGGCTAAAAAATGGCAGCAGAAAAAGGCCGATGACGGCTGGGCCTGCCTGACCTGGCCCAAGGAATACGGAGGACAAGGCGCCACCTCGATCCAGAATGTGATCTGGAACCAGGAGGAAGCTCGCTACAAGACGCCCCCGAATATCTACGGCATCGGCCTGGGCATGTGTGGCCCCACGATCATGACCCATGGCACCGACGCCCAGCGCGAACGCTGGCTCCCCGAGATGCGAATGGGACAGAAGGTCTGGTGTCAGCTCTTCAGCGAACCTTCCGCCGGGTCGGATCTCGCGGGCTTGCGCAGCACCGCGGTCCGTGACGGTGATGACTGGGTGATCAACGGCCAGAAGATCTGGACGACGGGAGCCCAATTCTGCGATTGGGGAATTCTGGTCGTTCGCTCGGATGCAACGGTCGCCAAGCACTCTGGGCTCACCTATTTCGTCGTCGACATGCACTCGCCGGGGATCGAGGTTCGCCCCATCACCCAGATCAACGGCGGTCAGGGCTTCAATGAGGTTTTCTTCACCGATGTCCGGATTCCGGATGCCCAGCGGCTTTCCGAGATCGGCAACGGCTGGGCCGTGGCCATCACCACCCTCATGAACGAGCGAGCATCCATCGGGGGCGGAGGCGGGAGCAGCGTTCATGAACTGATCGAACTCGCCCGAGGCATCGAGGTCGACGGCCAGTCGGCCCTCGAGCAGTCCTCCGTGCGCGAGAAGATCGCGACCTTCTACACCCGCACGAAGGGGTTGAAGCTCACGGGCTACCGCACTCTCTCGGCCATCTCCCAGGGCAAAACCCCAGGCCCCGAATCCAGCCTGGGCAAGCTCGTGGGCGGCCGCCTCACCCAGGAAATGGCGGCCTTCGCCATGGATCTCCAGGGACCGGCAGGAGCGCTGAACGACCCGAGCCAATTGCCCCAAGCGGCCGAGTGGCAGGATCGCTACCTCTCGATTCCCGGTCTGCGGATCGCGGGAGGCACCGACGAAATCCTGCGCAATATCATCTCCGAGCGGGTTCTCGGTCTGCCCCCGGAAGCGCGGGCAGACAAGGGGATCGCCTTCAAGGACATTCCCACGGGTCCGCCCTCCAACTAAAGGAAGGGGGGGCGGCGCTCGCCGCGACTCGTGCCGAACAAATATCTCCAGATCAACGACGTCGCGACCTTCGTACACCACACCGGCCCCTGCACCCTCCCCGGCTCTCCGCCGCGCAGGGTGCAGGGCCAGTCGGTGCTCTGCCTTCACGGAGCCGGCGGCAACGGCAACCTCTTCTCCGGGCTCTTCGGCAGCCTGGGCCACGAGCACAGCCTGGTCGCCTTCGATCAGCCGGGCCACGGAAGATCGGGCGAGCTCGATAGCCTCGGAGATATCGGCCGTATGGCCGATTTCACCCTCTCCCTGGTGGCGGAACTCGGCCTCGAAAATGCCTTTCTACTCGGCCACGACATGGGGGCCGCCGTCGCCCTCGAATGTGCGCTCAAGGCTCCCGGGCGCTTTGCCGGCCTGGTGATCTGCGCCGCAGGTGACCGTTTTCTATTGCCCGACGCAGCCCTCGAACAGGCTCGCCGGGTCACCGAGGGCAAAGAGCGCAGGCCCTTCGATCCCTCGCTCTTCGCTCCGGAAACCCCGCCCGATACCCTGAAGCGCGCCTTCATGGAGGGACTCAAGACCGACCCGAGGGCTACCCTGGGAGATCTCGAGGCGTGTCGGGACTGGCAGCCTGGCGAGCGACTCGGAGACCTCCAGACCTCGACATTCATCGTCCACGGCGAGGCCGAGATCGACTGGGTAAAGGAACGTGCCGAAGCCCTGGCCGAGATCCTGCCCAACGCCCAGCTCGAGACTCTTCCTTCGGCGGGCCACGCCCTGCTCGTCGAAACGCCCGAAAGACTCGGCGCTCGTGTCGCCGAATTCATCTCCCGGGAGGCCGCATGAGTCTCTCCGGAAACGTAGCCATCGCCGGGGCCTACGAGCACCCAACCCGCTGGGCCCCGGACAAGAGCGAGTCGCTGATCATGGCGGAGTGCGCCCGGGGTGCGCTGGAGGATGCCGGCCTCGAACTCTCGGACGTCGATGGCCTCTTCGCCGCGAGTATGTCCATGGGCATCATGGGCGTGGCCAATCTCGCCGAGTATCTCAATATCAAGCCCCGCTACCTCGACGGCACGAATATCGGCGGCTCTTCCTTCGTGGCTCACGTCAGCCACGCGGCGGCGGCCATCCATGCCGGACTCTGCGAAGTGGCCCTGGTTCTCTACGGAAGCACCGCAGCCTCCAATGCCATGGCCATCGGAACGGGCCTCGGCGGCGGGGGCGGCGATCCGGAAGCAGCTTTCATCGCCCCCTACGGAATGACCACCGTGGGCAGCTACGCGATGGTGGCGCAGCGCCATGCTCACCTCTACGGAACACGCCCGGAGCAACTCGCCGAAATCGCCGTCACCATGCGTCGGCACGCCTCACTGAACCCCGAAGCAAAGATGCAGAAGCTCATCACCGTGGACGATGTCCTCGAGAGCCGGATCATTTCGACGCCCCTGCACCTCCTCGACTGCTGCATCATCAGCGATGGCGGCGGCGCACTCATCGTCACGAGCCTCGAGCGCGCCCGAGACCTCGCCAAAACACCTGTCGTATTGCAGGGCTGCGGCGAGGCCGTCTGCCACCAGGAGATCGGCGCCCCGGACCTGCTGACCATCGCGGCGAAACAATCCGGCGAACAAGCCTTCGCCATGGCGGGCATGAGCCACGACGAGGTCGACCTCTGCACGATCTACGATTCATTCACCATCACTCTGCTCGTCACCTTGGAGAATCTCGGATTCTGCAAACCCGGAGAAGGGGGGGCGTTCGTCGGGGGAGGACGAATCGGGCTGGGAGGCGCGCTTCCCGTGAACCCGGATGGGGGCGGACTCTCCTCCAATCATCCCGGCATGCGGGGAATTTTCCTTGTCATCGAGGCGGTGCGCCAATTGCGGGGTGGCCTAGGACCGCGCCAGGTCGAAGGAGCCGAAGTTGCCCTGGTCCACGGAACCGGCGGAACGCTCGGAAGCCTGCACAGCGGAGCCACTCTGCTGCTTTCCCGGGATTAGCCTGTCTGGAGAATAAATGAGCCCCAAGGAAATTGAATACAGGACCCCCTCGACGAATTGGCAGACGCTGGCGTTTTGGGAAGGCTGCGGCCGAGGCGAACTCGTTCTCCAGCGCTGCCAGGACTGCGGCATCGTCCAGCATCGCCCGCGTGGCCTCTGTGCCAGCTGCCTGTCGAGCAGCCTCGACCATTTCGTCGCCAGCGGCCGGGCAAAAGTCCACACGTTTACGATCACCCACCAGAACGGCATGCCGGCTTTTCGCGACGCCTGCCCCTACGTGCTCGCCTACGTGGACCTCGAAGAGGGGCCCCGTTTGATGACGCATATCGTAGGCTGCGCCCCCGAAAGCGTTTTCATCGACATGGCCGTACGCGCCGATTTCGTCATAACCGACAAGGACTTGGGGATTCCCCGCTTCGTTCCCGCATGATTCTGGATCTCCACAGCCACTCCATCGTATCCGACGACGGCCGGGCGAAGGTCGAGAATTACTGCCAATGGATCCGCCGTAAGGCGCTATCCCTCGATGGTTTCGTTCTCACCGAGCACCGACTCTACGACGATGAGTCGGATTACCGATCACTCGAAGACGAATTTGGTCTGCTGATTCTCAAGGCCAGCGAAGTTGAAACCGATTACGGCCATGTCCTGGTCTTTGGGGTCAACGAGGACCTGTGCGCGGCGCTCGACTTCAGCCGAGTCGACCTGCCCCTCGAGGAGGTTCTCGCCCAGGCCCAGCGCTGCGGCGCCTTGGCCATCCCCTGCCACCCCGGGCGAACCCGGGTGGGCATGTGCGCCCACATCGAAACCCGCGGGCTCGTGGAGGGCGTGCGCATCGTCGAAACCCTGAACGGGGGGAGTCGGGGCGAGGAAAACGCCACCGCCCTGGCGCTGGCCCGAGAAAATAACTACCACAGCACCGGCGGCAGCGATTCGCATATCGTCAGCCATATAGGCCGCTGCGCTACGCGCTTCGCGACCGCCGTCAGCACTATGGGCGACCTGATCACGGAACTCGAGGCTGGCCGCTGCGAAGCCGTCGCATGGGAGAGCGAAGAGTGGATATCGCCGAACTGAAGAAAAAATGGACGGGTTGGACCTTCGACGAAGTTCGCTTCGAAATCGAAGCGGAGCCCCTGGCCGAATTCTCCCTCGCCTGCGGCGAGACACTGCCCCGCTATACGGATCCCCAACATCCCGATTTCCAGGCCGCCCCGAGCTTTGCCGCGCGTTTCCACGGAGACCGCGCCCTCCCCGAGGGCTTTCCCAGCGATCGCGAGGCCAGCTTCGATGGCGGGAAAGCTGTCGAGTGGAAGGCACCGATCCGCCCAGGGGACACCCTCACCGCCCGCTCCCATATCCACGACATCTTCGAGAAAACGGGGCGCTCGGGGGGGATGATGTTCATTGTCCACCGCATGGAATTTTTCAACCAGAACGACGAGAGGGTCTCCATCGTCGACTGGAAGATGATCCGAAAGCTTTAGCGAGGAGCACGAATGAGCGATCGAAAAGTGGTTCTCAGCTATGGCGACGTGAGTTTTGGGGACGAGCTCCCCGAGCTGACGCCCGATGTGAGCATGCCCATGGTGCGCCGCTTCGGGGAGACTACGGGCATGACCTATTGGCGCTTTACCGACCACGAGAAAGCCCGAGCAGCGGGGCTGCCCGGGGCCATCGTTCCCGGCATCATGAGCCAGGGAATCCTGGTCAGCCTGATCCATCGCTGGGCGCCCGACGCCAGCGTTCTGAAGATCGACACCATTTTCCGGGCCCCGGTGGTCGTCGATAGCAGGCCCACCTGCCGGGGTGTAGTCACGGACATGGACGATGAGAAGGGAACCGTCGAACTCGACCTGACCCTCTGCAACGAAGAGGGCGAAACACGGGTTCTCGGGACCGCGCTGGTCTCCCTCTAGCGCCTAGCCCCCAGTCCCCTGCCCCAGCAACGCGTGAGCCGAACGAGCGCCGTCGATGGCCGCGCTCATGATCCCTCCCGCATAGCCCGCTCCCTCGCCCACCGGGTAGAGGTTCGTAAAGCCGGTGGCCCGCCGGGTCGCCTCATCCCGGGGCATGCGGATCGCCCCGGAACTGCGTGACTCGATGCCCACGAGCAGAGCCTCGGGACCCGCGTAACCCGGAATCTGACGATCGAAATATTCCAGGGCCCGGCCAAGCGCGCTCCGAACCGCTTCGGGCAGGAGTGCATCGATCCTGCCGGGCCGAATCCCCATCTTGTAGCTGCACGAAACCAATTCCTCCGAATCCTGGCCCGCCAGAAAATCGCAGGCCCGCTGGGCGGGCGCGGTCCAGTCCCCTCCCCCCTCGACGAAGAATTTTCGTTCCAGGCGCTCTCGATAGTCGATGCCAGCAAAAACGCCGGGGCCGGTCTCAGAACTGCCCAGGGTCGTCACCAGGGCGGCATTCGCGTAGGGGGAGGAGTGGCGGGAATTACTCATCCCATTGGTACAGAGCAACCCAGCCTCATTCACACTCGCCACGATCTGCCCTCCCGGGCACATGCAAAAGCTATGAGCGGCGGCGGCGCCCGCACCCGCGCGGCTCGTCAGGCTGTAATAGGCGGCGCCCAGGCGTCGGGCCAGGGCCGCCTCGCCGAAACGAGCGGTGTCAATCAAGCCTTGGGGGTGCTCGATCCGAACACCGAGTTGAAAGGGCTTGGGCGCCAGCATCAAGCCCTGGGCCGCGAGCGTCTCCAGGCTATCTCGGGCGCTATGCCCCAGAGCGAGAAAAACTGCGGCGCAAGGCAATTCCCCCGCCGAGGTACGTAGAGCGCTAACTCGCTGACTACCCGCCAGCCCGTCCACCACCAGACCTTCGAGACGGGTGCGCCAATGAAAGCGCACGCCCAAGGCCTCCATTCCCTCGCGGATCCGGGGCAGGATGCGGTGGAGCCGGTCGGTACCGATATGAGCGCGCGCGTCGTAGGCGATCTCCTCCGGCGCTCCGCAAGCAATCCACTCGTCGAGGATCGGAGCCTCGAGGGCATGGTCGACCCGCGTATAGATTTTTCCATCGGAGTAGGTCCCCGCACCGCCCTCCCCGTAGAGTAGATTCGCCTCGGGGTCGAGGTTGCGTGTCCCCAGGAACTGAGCCACTGCGCGGCTTCGCTCGGTCAGAACCGGCCCGCGATCGATCAAGTCGACCAAGACCCCGCTGCGCGCGAGAGCCAGCGCCGCAAAGAGGCCCGCCGGTCCCGATCCAACGACCGCCACCCTGGGCCCCGAGCCCGAGCCCTCCCGAAGAGAAATATGCGGCGCATTCACCGCCAACTGCGCGGGCGGCATGCGAGGGATCACCCGGCCCGAGCGGAGTGCTTTCGCAAAGGCCGCATTGCCCCGGCTCTCCAGCCCGGCATCCAGCTGAAGGTCGACATGGACCACGAAGCGGACTCGTCCTCGCGCGCCCCGGCGCCGAGCATCCAGGGCCATATGGCCCAATCGCAGGCCCCTGATTTCGTCGGCGGATACCCCCGCTCGTGCCGCCGCCCGGGCACGGAGAACGGATTCGGGCTCATCGAGCTCCAGGGACAGGTTCAGCACCCGCCAGGTCGCAGTTGGGGTGCCCGGATGACTCAACTTTGCTCCTGGAACACCGATCAATCTCCTGGGACCGCGCGGGGATCGGGCGGGCCGCGAAGCCCAGAGGAGAGCGGATCTCAGGCCTTCGTTCAAGAGCCAGTGGCCAGAAGATTCCACCCGGGCTCGCTATGCTGGGGAGTCCTGTCCAGCCAACGCCGGAAAACCCAACGCGAAGCCCACGAAGCGAGAAAACCCCATGGACGCCACGCAACTCGGACCCGAAGCCCGCCAGTACTCCCTCGATCGCATGCAAGACGAAGTCTTCGACGTCGTCATCGTGGGTGGCGGCGTGGTGGGAGCAGGTGCCGCTCTCGACGCGGCAACCCGGGGGCTCTCCGTCGCCCTGATCGAGCAACGCGATTGGGCGGCCGGCACCTCGAGCCGATCGAGCAAGCTCATCCACGGCGGGCTCCGCTACCTCGAACAATTCGATTTCGATCTGGTCCTCGAAGCCAAGCGCGAACAATCCCTCATGCTCGGGCGCCTGTGCCCGCATCTCGTCCAGCCCATCCCCTTTCTCTATCCCCTCTCCCACTATTTCTGGGAGCGTCTCTATATCGGGACCGGGGTCCTGATCTACGACCTGCTCTCGGGATTTAAGCGCGACCTCCCCTGGCACAAGCACTTGACCCGGAAAGGCGCCCTGCGCGTCTTCCCCGGTCTGAAGAAGAGCGCGCTCAAGGGCGCGATTCAGTATTACGACGCCCAGGTAGACGATGCCCGGCATACCCTGGCCCTGGCGCGCACGGCGGCGCTCCACGGCGCCGCCCTGGCCACCAGCGCCCGGGCCGAAGAGTTCATCCTGACGGGCAATCGCGTCACTGGGGTTCGCGTCCGTTGCCTCGAGAGCGGCCGCGAAGTCACGGTGCGGGGCCACAGTACTCTGAACGCCACCGGCGTCTGGACCGACGAAGTCCAGAATATGGCGGGTCGTGGGCGGATCCATGTTCGGGCCTCCAAGGGCATTCACCTGGTGGTTCCCCGGGACCGCATTCACGGCGACAGCGGTCTGATCCTGCGCACCAAAAAGAGCGTTCTCTTCGTCATTCCGTGGAAGAGCCACTGGATCATCGGCACCACGGACACCGACTGGAATCTCGATCTCGCCCACCCGGCCGCGAGCCGACGCGATCTCGAATACCTGCTGGAGCAGGCCAACTCCGCATTGGGGCAGCAGCTTCGTTTCGAGGACATCGAAGGGGTCTACGCCGGGCTACGACCGCTCCTTCGCGGGGAAACCGACGAGACCAGCGAGCTTTCGCGAAAGCACGCGGTCTCCCAATCCGTTTCCGGCCTGATTACTGTGGCCGGGGGCAAATACACGACTTATCGAGTGATGGCCAAGGACGCCATCGACCAGGTGGCGCGAGGGCTCGAACAGCGAGTTCCCGAGAGCTGCACCGATCGCACACCCCTGGTGGGCGCACCGGGTTTCCAGGCCTTCTGGAATAGACGTCGGGCACTCGCCGAGGAGATAGGGCTCCACACGAGTCAGGTCGAGCACCTGCTCGGACGCTACGGCGCCCGCATCGAGGAACTGATCACCCTGATGAGCGAGCGCCCCGAACTGGCCCGGCCCCTCGAGGGGGCGCCCAACTATCTAGCCGTCGAAGCCTTCTACGCGGCCTCCCACGAGGGCGCCCTTCACCTCGAGGATGTGCTCACCCGGCGTACCCGAATCTCCATCGAAACCCCGGACCGCGGTCTTGCCGCCGCGCGACCCGTCGCAAACCTGATGGGAGAGGTCTTGGGTTGGGAGGAATCGACTCGTCTACGCGAGCTCGCCCACTACGATGCTCGGGTAGCAGCCGAGCGGGAATCCCAGGAGCAGCCCGACGACCACACCGCGGACGATGCCCGCCTCGGAGCGCCGGACGTACGCCTCGGAGATCTCTCGCTAGCCAAGGTGGTCCCGATCCGGCACTGAAACTCAGAGTCGGCCGATTTTAGTCCTAGGTCGCTACGGACTTGACCGCCCGAAATTTGCCGTTGGCCTCGCGGGGTATCGATTCGACGGGGAGCAGCCGAATCTCGATTTCGTCACCCAGCCGCGATCGGACTTCCTGCAGCAGGCCCTTCTCTTCTTTTGGCCCGAATCTGCGATCGGGCACAAAGATGATATTGATCGACTCGCGAGTGGTCTGGCGTATCTGGGCTTCGACCACCGTAGTCTGATCCTTGAAGATATGATCCAGGCGCCCGATTTTGCGCCCGTCCGGGGTTATTACGAAATCGTCGCTTCGGCCATCGACATCCGAGAAGACATCGCCAGCGCGCCCACACGGACACTCTCCCTTGAGGCGAGTGCCATAATCGCCGATTCGATAGCGAATGAATGGGGTCACGTCGTTGGCGAACCCAGTCACGACCAATGGCCCTCTGACGTATTCGTCGGTCTCCTCGAGAACATCGACCTCGACGATGCCGAATTCCATATCGACGTGAAGGTTCTTTTCCGAACAGGCCGTCATTGAAACCGCGAACTCGGCGGTGCCGTATCGATCCCAAACGGAAGCACCAAAGGCCTCCTCGATGGTTTCCCGCTGGTAGGCGAGCAACGACTCCGAGGAGGTGAAGATCGCCTTCATCCTGCCTTTTTCGAGGGGTCGGCCCTGTTCAAGCATGGCTCTCGCCGCCTGGTAGAGTGCGGAGGGATAGCCATCTACATAAGAAAATTCCAAATCGTGAATCGCGCCGACATAGTCTCCGAGATTGCGCGTAGTCATGTGGTAAATGGAGAAAAGGATCTGGCGCTGGTACATATTATTGCGCCAATACGGAGGCTTGGTCTGCTTGACGGGAACAATCAGCTGCCCGTTAAAGGTCAAGTGACTATCCTGAAGGTCGACGCCATGGGCATCACGCAGCCGCCATACCGTCGCGTATTCTTCGGCCACCGTACGAGCGGATGCGTAGAGGGGAAGAGCCGTTCCAGTCGTGCCACTCGTCCTGCCCCGCAAGATCGAACGCTTGGGTATATCCGCTGAGATAAAACTCTGTGCGTTCTCCCTGTAGACCTCCTTGGTCAGGAGGGGCATCCGATCGAGGGTCTCGCGAATCGCGACGCTGGGGTCCGAGGCGCTCGAGCACTCAGGCAGGTCACGATAGTGGGGTACATAAGTTTGGGCCCGGCTCACCATTTTCTGCAACTGCTCCCATTGCAGCTGATACAGCTCATCCAGAGGCAGATCCCGGGTGCGTTTGAGTTCGGCAAGGCGGCGATGGAAAATTCTGGGATGCCGGGTATAGGCCCTATAGACCCCGGCGAGGGTACAGGCCGCATTCTGACCCACGACGGGCAGCATGTCGTAAAGCGTATTCATCGGATTGATCCGGGTACATCAAAAAAGGCGCGACAGACTGGCTCGGGCTTCGGCGAACCGCATCCGAGTTGGCCGGGCACACCCCTCTGATCGGTCTTTCCGGGACTCTCCATAAGCAGCGATCATCCTAGCACCCCACGCGAAAGTCGAACCGCTCGGCCGATCCGCAAAGCCCGAGCGGCGCGGGTTCGAGTCCGCCCGCACTCTCGCCGTCGGCCGTTGCCCGCCTCGGCCCCGAGGGGAAGTGTCGGCCGGGGATGTCGGATCTGGGCTGCGTGAGTTCGAGCGGTAGCTTCCCGCACCGCATGAATCGATATCGAGCTATGGTCGATAGCGAAACCTCGAAACCAAAAGTCCTCGGCACAACCCTTGGCTGGAGCGGCTGGCATGCCGTCGCCCTGCCACGGGAAAGTCGAAGCTCCATGAGGCTGGGAGAGTCACCACGATGAGGTGCTTGCTCGATGGAAGCTGGGACGATTCGTCCCTTGACTTCCATAAGCCAGCTAAGAGCTATCGCATTCAGGTCATGGCCTTCGCCAACCTTGAGATTCTGGAGGGCATCTACTTCGTTCTTCCCCGCAGCACCAAGCTGATCTGGAACTATATCCGGGAAGTGGGCGCCGCAGAAACCTGGCGCAAGGTGGCCTCGAGACTGCAAGAGCGAAACCGAAATCATCGATTTCACTCTTTTGGGATCGGCAAAGTGACCGAGTCGGGTTGGGGGGGGCAATACGAACTCGACGAACTGGTCTTATTCTTCGCCCCAGGGTCCCCTGCCTGCGTCGAACGAATCGTGCTCCCTGAAGCCTTGATTGATCGTCTGCGGGACGAGGACATCGGTCAACTGGAAGAGGGAAACTTGCTCTACCTCTCGAAGCCGGAAACTCCCGCACCCGTTGCCTCGTGGTGGACAGCCGTCACCACTTGGAGCGAGTATTCGGGCGCGAGGCTTAGCGAGGGGGATGCCACTCTGATCGCTTCCGGACTGCACAGCTTTGCGAAAGAGATGGATTGGAGCCAATCCGAGCGGCTCGCGATCGGCTCCCCCACTCCCATTCGGGAAATCCACTCGACCCTGGGTACGTTCGTAGCTCCCCGAGGAAAGCGCAAAAAAGCCATCCTGTTCGGATATGGCCACTATGCCAAGACCAATATCCTGCCGAATGTCAGTCATTTTTTGGACATCGAGTCCGTCCATGAAATCGACCCTATCCAGGTGCCCAAGGACTGGGGGAATGTGCCCTGCTGGGACTCCTCGCCGGTTCCCCGCGAAACAGAAGACTACGATGTCTACTTCATCGCCGGATACCACCATACCCACGCGCCACTTGCTTCTACAGCCCTCGACAGGGGCGCCTATGCGGTGACCGAAAAACCGATTGCAGTGGAGGAAGAGCAGCTATCGGATCTGCTCAGGGCGATGGAAGGGACCGAGGGCGGACTCTTCGCCTGTTTCCACAAGCGCTACTCACCGCTGAATGACCTTGCCCTCGAGGATCTGGGCCTAGAGCCCGGAGACCCGATCAATTACAACTGCATCGTCTACGAAGTCCCCCTTCCCGACAAGCACTGGTACCGCTGGCCCAACTCGAAGAGTCGGCTGATTTCGAATGGCTGTCATTGGATCGATCATTTCCTCTTCCTCAACGACTACAACGAAGTCGCCTCGGCCAAGGTGGCAGAATCGCCTGACGGCACGATCAACTGCTCGGTAACCCTCGAAAACGGCGCCTATTTCACCATGGTGCTGACAGATGTGGGCAGCCAGCGCATCGGTTTGCAGGATTACGTCGAGCTGCGTGCCGGAGCGGTCACCGTCAAGATCACCAACAACGCGCACTATCTTTCCGAGAACCGCTTTCGAATCCTGAGACGAACCAAGATCAATAAGACTCTCCCCTACAAGCTCATGTACCAGTCCATCGCCAAAAAAATCAGGAATAATGAGATCGGAGACTCCGTAGACTCCGTCCGCATATCGAGTGCCCTGGTCTTGGAACTCGAGCGGCTCCTGGAACTGGAGCGCGCCGAAAGAACAAATACCTAGCCGTGTAGTCGGCGCTCTGGTGCATGCCGAATCGGCATTTTTCTGTTTCGGAGTGCTAGTCTTTCGCTGATTCGCAGCCCAACTATCACGGGAGGGGGCACTCCGTGGCGCGTCCTACAATTCTGGTTCTAACCAAGCATTACCTCCCAGGATTCAAGTATGGCGGCCCCATCCGTACCCTTGCCAACGCCGTCGCTCATCTCGGACGAAGCTTCGACTTTAGAATCGTCACGACCGATCGGGACGCGGGCGATACCGAAGCCTTTCCCGGGATTAACGTCGAAAATTGGGAACCCGTCGGCAACGGGCACGTCTACTACCTGCCTCCTTCGGAACGTACCCCCTTGGGCATCCGCGCCGTAATCCGAAAAACTTCCCACGCGCTCCTCTATATCAATAGTTTCTTCGATCCGCGTTTCTCGATTGCGCCAATCGTGCTCCGTCGCCTCGGCCTCATTCCCAAAAAGCCCGTCCTGCTCGCCCCTCGCGGCGAATTGGCTCCCGGCGCTCTGGCCGTCAAGTCGCCCAAGAAGCGGATCTATATCCAAGTGGCCAAGCGCCTTGGCCTTTATCGCGGCATCTTCTGGCAAGCCTCGAGCCCTTACGAAGAAGACCAAATCAGGCACGTATTCGGCGCCGGGGCCCGGGTTTTCGTCGCCAGCAATCTCGCCCCGCCCCCCGGGAGCGCCGACCAAGCCGTCCGGCGGAGCAAACAGCCGCGCGAACTACGCGCTTTTTTCCTCGGTCGTATCGCGGTCAACAAGAACTTGCTGGGCGCACTGGAAGTCATCGAGACCCTCCAAGATCTGGATGGAGATTTCACGCTCAACATTTTCGGGCCGCAGGAGGATCTGGCGTATTGGGAGCGTTGTGAGAATCTGATCGCGCGATTGCCCGCCAACTGCCGAGTGAATTATGCCGGCATTGCCAGGCCAGAGGAAATCTCACAAGTCGTATGTGATCACGACCTGCTCTTCCTGCCGACACACGGGGAAAATTTTGGACAGGCGATCTTTGAGTCCCTCAGCCATGGTTGCCCGGTCCTCCTAAGCGACCAGACACCCTGGCGCGATCTCGCGAATAAGGGGATCGGCTGGGATATACCCCTCGACCAGCCAGAACGCTTTCGCGAAGTGATCGAGCGCTGCATGGCGATGGACGAAACCGAGCACCGAAAATGGTGCGAGCGTGCCGAAGCCTTCGCCCGGGAGTTCAGCCACGACGACACGCACGTCGAAACAAGCCGCCGGATGTTCAGCGAAACCCTCGAAGACTGATCGGACAGGAGCCTGCGGGCGGGTGGACGGGTGGGCGCATCTCCTCGCCGATAGCCCCTGGGCAAATCATCCCAAAGAGGAAGCAGCTGACGGGCCGCGACCTCATTTCGATCACGCGTCTGGCCTCTCCGCGCCGAGCAGTCCTTCGTAGTGCTCGACCAGATCCGGATAATCCTCCAGAGCATTCTTTCCCTGGGTCCCGAGACGATAAAGACCGCGATCCACGCGCTCGAACCAGCCGTACACATTGCCATAGAGGATGGAGGTCGTCTTCTTGCTCGTCCCCAACCCACGCAGGATTTTTGGAGTGCTCGGACCCAGTCGGTCTAAGGCACAAGCAACGTGGATCGCCTGCTCCCGGTAGGCCGTGACCAGTTTCCGCTGCACGCTGCCGCCCGTATTATAGTCCCCTGTGCGCCCCGCGATTTCCTCCAAGAGCGCGCGTCGATTGGCTCGGTCTTTTCTCCTCTGAAAGGGGACCGGGTGAAAGGCGACCTGGACCGAAGTGCGTTGGCTTCCCAGCGTAATCAGGATTAGTCCGAGTTCCAGCCTTTTGACCAGGTGTGTGTGGCTTCGCCATTTCTTCGAGTAGATTCCCTCATCCGGCATGGGGACAGCGACATAAACCGAATCCGTGATCCGTTGCCGCTGGGCCGCTTGGGAGAGAAGAGTCAGGTTGAGCGAGCGCTTGATCTCGATGACGATCAGGTCTTCGCCCTTCGTCGCGGTCACGTCGCAATCATTGACCTCACTCCTCACGGCATAACCCTGGGCGACGAGGTAGTCATGAAGCGGCGGGTAGAGATCGGTCTCTTTGAGGGTTTTCCTGGCCGGCATGAAGAGACGATGAGGATAACACGCCCGAACCTTGGGGGCTTTGATGGGGGCTTTGATCGGAAATTTGACGGGGGATTTGACGCGTGCACAAGACGACGATTTCGATTTCCGCAAGCCAATCTTCCTTTTCCCCGCACTCGCCATTGAATGATGTCTCCGAAGCTCTTGTCGCCTGACCACAGCTGAGCAGCGGGGCCGTATGGCATATTCAAAAAGAGAGAGCACGCACCTGAGGGCTGAAAATTCGGATCCTTCGCGGCAGTTGGCCCGAGCGCGCTTACCTAGGGGCAGCCCACCTCGCCGCGGCGCGCCGACGCCTTCACTTGATGCGACTTCCTTCAGGGGTGATAGGATTGATTTCCTCTTTTTGAACCACCCACAACACCACCAGGGAGACATTGCCATGACAACCCAGGCCAAGAACCTCTTCGATCTCTCCGGCAAGGTGGCCGTGATCACCGGAGGCAACCGTGGCATTGGCTTGGGTCTGGCCCGAGGGCTCGCCCAGGCCGGCGCAAGCGTCTCCCTCTGGGCCCGGGATGAGGTCTCAAACGCTCAAGCTGCCGAGTCCCTCGCCGAGGCGGGCGGCCAAGTTCAAACCCTTCGCTGCGACGTATCCTCCCCCGAAGACGTCGACCAGGCGACCGCGAAAACCCTCGAACGCTTCGGCCAAATCGATGCGGGCTTTGCGAACGCCGGCTTCGGTGATGCTGCTGACCCATTAAAACTCGAACTCAAGGATTTTCGTCGCATCCTCGCCACCAACCTCGATGGCGTCTTTCTCTGCTTCAAGAGTTGGGGAAAGCACATGTCGGAACGGGAAGGCGGCGGGAAGCTCGTAGCCATCTCTTCTATCTCGGCCATCTTCGGCACCCCGATGCAACCGCACTACGCGGCAAGCAAGGGAGGCGTCGAAGCACTCGTGCGTGCCTACGCGGCGCGACTCGCCCGCTACGACGTTCAGGTCAACTCCGTGCAGCCCGGTTGGATCGTCACGGATGCGACAGCACCTGCTGTCGAGAATGCTCGCTTCAGCGAAACCGTCGTTCGTCGCATCCCCGCCCGACGCTGGGGCGAGCCGGCAGATCTCGCGGGCGTCGCGGTCTATCTCGCCTCCGATGCCTCTCGCTATCACACCGGGGACAGCCTTCGAATCGACGGCGGCTACACGATATTCTGAGCCGCTTTTCGCACACTTCGACCCTCACCTGTGCGTGAATGCGCACACCCACGGCGGGGTTCTGCTTTCTCCGGGCGGGTCGCCCTTTCAGGAACGGCTCGCATACGTGTATGCTTCAGCCGCCACATCGAACGAGAGCTACCTCGCCCACACACGGAATGCCCTCGTGCATGCCCTCGCGCATGCAGAACCCCAGGAGGAAAGTATCGATGAATACTGGACTGCGCCGCCGACTCCGGTCCACCCCCTTCGCCGCCACCTTGGCCCTTGCCTTGACGGCATTGCCCAAGGCCGCCCTCGCCGAGGGCGTGATCGACGGAGGGGACACAGCATGGGTCATGATATCTTCCGCCCTCGTCCTGCTCATGACCCTTCCCGGGCTCGCCCTCTTCTACGGTGGCCTGGTCCGGGTCAAGAATATTCTCTCAGTTCTCATGCAGTGCATGATGGCCGCTGGCCTCGTCGGCGTGCTCTGGGTCGCCTGCGGCTACAGCTTGGCCTTCGGCGAAGGCAACCGCTTCATCGGTGATCTCAGCATGGTGATGCTATCGGGCATGGGACCCGACTCGGTCGAGGGAACCATCCCGACCTATGCCTTCGTAATATTCCAGGGCATGTTCGCCATCATCACGCCGGCCCTGATGCTCGGCGCGTTTGCCGAGCGAATGCGCTTCAGCGCCTACCTCGCCTTCATCACCATCTGGCTTTTCCTCGTCTATATCCCCCTCGCCCACATGGTCTGGGGCGGCGGCTGGATCGGCAGCCAGCTCGGCGCGCTCGATTTCGCCGGTGGGCTGGTGGTCCACATGTCCAGCGGTTTCTCGGCCCTAGTCGCCTGCCTCGTACTCGGCCCTCGCCTTGGCTACGGCAAGGAATCGATGCCGCCCAATAGCCTGCCCTACACAATGATCGGTGCGTCCCTGCTCTGGGTGGGCTGGTTTGGTTTCAACGCGGGCAGCGCCCTGGCGGCCGACGGCACGGCGGCCCTCGCCTTCCTCACCACCCAGACCGCAGCGGCCACCGCCGTGATTTTCTGGGTCCTCATCGAATGGGTTCACCGGGGCAAGCCCACCCAGCTCGGCGCCGCGACGGGTGCTGTCGCGGGTCTCGTCGCCATCACACCCGCCTGCGCATTCGTCGGGCCGGGCGGCGCCATCGGAATCGGAATCGGCGCTTCGGTCTTCTGCTACGCGACCGTCACCCTGATCAAGCCCAAGCTCGGCTATGACGATTCCCTCGACGTCTTCGGCGTCCACGGAATCGGCGGCGCCTGGGGAGCCATCGCGACCGGCCTCTTCATCGCCACCTGGGGGGTTCAAGATGGCGTCAGCTGGGGAGCGCAAATCTGGAAGCAGGTCATCAGCGTTGCCTTCACGGCGGTCTATGCCATGGGCCTCTCGTTCATCATTCTCAAGTTCCTGAAGATCGTCATGGGCGACCTCCGCGTCAGCGCCGAGAGCGAACATCAAGGTCTCGATCTCTCCGAGCACTCGGAAACCGCATACGGTCCGCCTTCCTAGGCGAGGCGACAGGGCAAGCCCTTCCGAGGCTTCGCCCGCTCTCTTGTCGGGGCACCCTCCGCACGTCGGGGGGTGCCCCTTCGCTTTTCGATTTGTGATCCCGCCCAAGGGATGCGAATCTCCAGACCCGCGAGCGCCTTCACCCTTCCGCCTAGCCCTCGAAGCCTCGAGGCCGCCAGAGGAGAGACACACCTCATGAGCCTTTTCATCTACATCGGCAAGGATGGCCCCCAGGGCAGCGAGCTCCGAAAAACCGTACGCGAACGGCACATCGGCCACATCGAAAAACTCGATGCCGCGGGACGCATCGTCTTCGCTGGCCCCCTGCGGGACAGGGACGAGGAACCCTGCGGCAGCGTGATCGTTTTCGAAGCCGACGACTTCGCCAGTGCCGAGGCCGTCGCCCAGAGCGACCCCTACACGGCCGAGGGCGTATTCGCCTCGGTCGCCGTCCACGGCAGCCTCGCGGTCTTTCCCAAGGGCTAGGGCTAGGACAAGGGCTAAGACAAGCGCTGAGGCAAGTCCTGGCTTGGCTCTGGTCGCCCGGGTCGTCGCCCGG
>JAPKBZ010000160.1 GCA_028823175.1 Myxococcota bacterium | reverse complement strand
GCCACGCCGGGAAGCGCGCGCCGCCGGTTGGTACCTACACGGGGCCAGGATTGAGATCCAGCTTCGTGTCGAAAAGTTGATTCAGCAGACTCAAGAGTTCCGAGGGCCGGTAAGGTTTGTGAAGAAACTCACAAATCAGATCCGAGTCAATTTTAGCCTGAATGTCGGTATCCCTGTGGCCGCTGGACAAGATGATGCGTAGATCGGGGTGGAGGGACCGGAGTTGACGGGCGGTTTCCAGCCCGCCGATGCCAGGCATGGTCAGGTCGACAATCGCGACATCGAAATCGTGTTCTGAGGCGTAGTCGACAGCGGCCTCACCCGTCTCCGCCTCGACGACGTAGGCTCCGGCTATGCGTAGGGCGCGCGTACAGACCGAGCGCACCGCGTGTTCGTCATCGACGACGAGCACCCGAAGATCGCTGGTCGCGGGGATCGGTGGCGCGGAAAGGGCAGGCTGTTGAGCGGCGTCCTCCAGTGCTGGCAGATAAACCGAAGCACACGTTCCCTCAGTGGCTTTGGTCTGCACGGAGAGTCCGCCCGAATGCGTCCGTACGATTCCGAGCAGTGCGGACAAACCAAGGCCGCGGCCCGGAAATTTGGTGGAATAGAAAGGCTCGAATATGCGGGCGCGTACATCCCTGGGCATGCCGTCTCCGTCATCGGTGATCTCAATTTTCATATAGAGACCTGGCGGGATGGGGGTAACAAGATTGAGCGAGTCGACGTTTTCTGATGTGACTTGTTCGGCACTGACCGCCAGTCGGATGGTCCCCGTTTCGTCGCCGATGGCTTCAGATGCGTTCACGACTAAGTTGACGACTGCCTGTTTGATTTGATCGGGGTCTACACGAATCATCGGGAGGTCAGTGGGCTGAGAGATCTCGAAAGTGATCCGATTCGGGATTGAAGAGGCGGCGAATTCTGCGATTTGAGCAAGGGTCTCTGCGAAGTCGAGATCTCGCTTTTCGGTGATTGCGGCGCCTGTGAATAAGAGAAGTTGTGCGACGAGCTTGCCCGCTCGAAGGGAAGCTTCTTCGATGTCTATGAGGTGTTCGCGGAGTGTTGACTGTGCGGCCACCTCCTCGAGTGCCAAGTCGGTGTTGCCAAGTATGCCCTGGAGAAGGTTGTTGAAGTCGTGGGCGATGCCGCCCGCCATGACGCCAAGGCTTTCTAGATTGCGAGACCGGAGGATGGCAATTTCGCTGGCCTGAATCGCGTCTGCAGCGATTTTGGAGGCGGTCTGGTCGGCGAGCAAAAGGCTCCAGGCGCGAATGCTCTGCCTCCGTCCAGGGAGTGGAACAACTTCGATTTTCAGCCAGCCCTCGCGGTCGTCTCCGAATCGGAACAAGTGTCCGTGGGCGGGTTGATCGACCTTGCAGAGTTCCTTCTGCAGCTGTTGCGGTTCGATCGCTTGGTCTCGGGATTCAGGCAGGCTGAGGATCCGAGACAAGCTCAGGAAAGGGTCGTCTTCGACAGGCAGTAGTTTGGAACCGAGAAGAGTGTCTGCCGCTTGGTTGGCGTAGAGAAGCTGGCCAGTGGAATTGATAACGAGAACTCCGGCGGGGTGGCTTTGGATCACCGTAGTCAGGTCTACTGGACTTAATGAAAAGAGCCGGGATCCACGAATGCCATAGATAAAGAGGATGCTCGAAATGCAGACCCCGATGGATGTGGGATCGAAGGGGATCTTGCCGGGGAAGAAAACGTATATCGCGCTTGCGATCGCGGTGGCGAGGGTGGCAGAGAGAAGAATGATGAGCTGGTTTCGAGTCGCACCACGACGTTGCCGGAGGATCAGCGTTCCATATAGGCCCGCTACGCCCATCAATAATGCGTAACTTTGTACGGCGTTCCACCAAAACATCCAGTGGAATTCACTGGCTCCTGTAAGCCGCGGCGTAATGAATTGGTCGTGCAGCGGATTGGTGACGAGGCCGATCCACAGAAGGCCAGCGAGTAGGAACGGAATGTAGACCCAGTTCTTCCGCGTGAAGTCCAGACCCAGTTGTTGGGCTTCGCAGTAGCGCAAGGCCAAGAGCCACCAGGTCGGGCTTACGAAGATCAACCCGGTGTACAGAAGGACCAGTCCGGCCCAGCGTTCGGTTTCGTCGATGAAAACAAAGCTTGCCAGGAGGTCGCCAACCGTGAAGAGCAGTGCGGCGAAGAGCATGGCGTGGAGTACAGCCCGTATGGGCCGTACGGGCGGGTGGGCCAACACGTAGAGATTGAGCCAGAGCTGGAGACAGACCGCGATGGCGGTGGGGATGAGCCATACTTTCATCGGGGATACGCTCGATTTTCGCGATCCCTCGGCGCAGTACTCTGGCTGGAAGCTTGCCCGAAAAGGTTCTTCATCCCCGGGTAGCGTTGGGTCTGAAGTTCGGCCTGGGCTGAAGTTTGGATGTCTTTGACGGGCATTACGATGGTCCCCCCTGCGAATGCTCCAACCCGTTCCTACTTGGTAGATGCCGGGTTGATACCGGAATGAATAAGCTCCTAAAGCTGCTACGCGCGATGAATGAATCTTCGGTGGACCGTTGCGTACGGGGTTTTATCATGCCTAGGCGAACTGACGTCCACGGCCCGCGGCGAAACCGTGCTCAGAGAGGATACGCATTTGCAGCGGTTGGTTCAATCAGAAGGGTGCGGCGAGAAAAGCTTAAGATAGAATGGGGGAAGGCAGCGGGTGCCGCTTGTCCCAGCCGCCCCCAGAGAATCGCAGATGGAGCCATGGTAAAACATCGATCAGAGAGTCGGGATCCGGGTGTAGCGGGGCAAACCGGTCCCCGTGTGCTGGAGGTGCGCCGAGAGAATCTACTGATCGCCATCTGTGTGGCGGCGGCAATCGTTCTCTTGATCGGGTTTGTGAATGCCTACTTAAACCTCGATATCGGCCGCGTGCAGACCATCGTCTTCTTGACTTCGCTGGCCGTATTCAGCCTCACGCCGTTCATCATTCGCCGCACTCGCTCGATTGAGTTGGGTGCGGGGTTGTTGGTGTTGGCGTCCATAGGCCCGGCCTTTGTGCAGGCCTATTACCAGGGAGGGCTGCAGTCGCCGTACCTGGTCTGGTTCGTGGTGCTTCCGGTGATGGCCCCTCTCTTTCTGGGTCTACGCTTGGCAGTCTTCTCGGGCTTGGTGGCTGTCACCTGCTATACGGCTTTCTATGCGCTCGAACTCACGGGAAACCTTCCTGCGGCTCCCCTAGAGGGAGCCGATTTTTCGAGCTTCATCAATTTGGTTCTGGCGGCGAGTTTTGGGACGCTCGTGGGGGTTGTGACGGTCCGCTCAGCGCGCCGTGCGACCCTGGATCTGGAGGTCTTGCGCACAGATCTGATGCGGAAGGCCGTCGACCTCGAGGACAGCGAAACGAGAAAGAGCGCGATTCTCGACGCGTCTCTCAGCGGTATTGTGAGCTGTGATTCCCAGGGTTGCGTGACAGAATTCAACCCCGCGGCTGAGCGAATGTTCGGGTTCACCCGCTCCGAGGCTCTGGGGTGCGATATCGCTGAACTGTTTATTCCGAAGGGAATGGTTGCAACTCATAAGCAGGGGTTCGCTCGATATCTACGAACTAGCGAATCGCGGATCCTGGATACGGTGGTTGAGGTTGTAGGCAAGTGTGCCGACGGCCGAGAAATTCCGGTTGAATTACTCGTGCAGCGTATCGGGCTTCAGGGACCGCCTCAGTTTACTGCCTACCTCCGCGATCTCCGTCAGCAACGTCTCGCGGAGGCGACCTTGCGGCGCCGAGAGGAAGAGTTGCAGCGCTCGCAGCGTCTGGAAGGGGTGGGCCGGCTCGCCGGTGGGATTGCGCACGATTTCAATAATCTCCTGACGATTATCGGTGGATACGGCGAAAGTATCGCGACCGAAACGGACTCGAAATCCTCCACCCACGAGGAAGCGACGGAAATCGTCAAGGCTGTGGACCGCGCCGCGATGATCATCCAGCAGCTGCTCGCCTTTAGCCGTCGCCAGGATCTAAAGCTTGAGGATGTGGGTCTCAGCCAGTTGCTTCGAGATTTCGAAACCACACTGAGTACCATTGTGCCGCCGCACGTCGAGCTGGTGATGGATCTAGAAGAGGCTACATGGCCAGTGACCGCTGATACGATCCAGATAGAGCGTATTGTGATGAATCTCGCCCTCAATGCCTGCGACGCGATGGATCAGCCCGGCACACTTTCCGTCTCACTCCACCATGTCGAGATTAAAGCTGACGATGTATGGCGGCCGGATCATCTAGAGCCGGGGCTCTACGCAAAGTTGGATGTCATAGACACCGGTGAAGGGATGAGCGCCGACGTTCTGGGTCGGGTGTTTGAGCCCTTTTTTACGACCAAGCCGACGGGCAAGGGGACTGGACTTGGCCTAGCCACCGCATACGGGATCGCGCGACAATGTGGAGGGCACATCGAAATTCAAAGCTCGGTCGGGAATGGTTCAAAGGTTTCGGTCTATTTCCCGAAGGCTGTCGGAGGCGAGACCCGAAGCAGTTTGGCAGTGCTGGGGGCAACTGGGGGAGAGCGTGCAACGATCCTTCTGGTGGATGACGAGTCGAGCATTCGCAAGACCATGTCGATGCAACTCCAGAAGCAGGGCTATGAGGTGATCGAAGCGGCTGATGGCGAGGAGGCGGTCAACGTCGCGATGGCGCCAGGTGTCCGAGTCGACCTGCTCGTTTCCGATGTTGTTATGCCGCGCAAGGATGGTCCCGCTGTTGCGGCCGAACTCATCAAGGTGTTTCCCCAGATGAAGACCGTTTTGATGTCCGGTTATTCCGAGAGGCTGAGTTCGGAATTTGACCAGCTACTTCCAGATGTAGAATTTCTGGTGAAGCCGCTGCGGATGAAGGATTTGACCGAAACCGTCGCGAGACTGCTTGCGACTCGATCCGAATATCGCTGA
>JAPKBZ010000015.1 GCA_028823175.1 Myxococcota bacterium | reverse complement strand
ATAGCGGTAGCGGTACTGGGGATGGGCGGGAAGCGGGGTCACTGCTCTTCGTCGAGAAATTGAAGGACCAGACGATTGAAGCGCTCGGCCGACTCCACCATGACCAGATGACCGCCGTAGCTCATGCTAACGAGTCGTGAGTCCGGGATCCTTTCGGCGAGTTCGCGCAAGAATTTGGCCGGGGTCAGGATGTCCTCGGCGCCGCCCACCACGAGTGTCGGCTGGCTGATGGCATTGACCCGATCCAAGCTGTCGTGTTCTGAGCAGGCTTGGCACTGGCGCACGAAGAGATCTGCGGTGTAGGGCGCACCCTCCTTGCGATAAAAATCGGTCATCGCTTGGATCAAGTCGCCCTGCTCGAGGGTGTCCTCGTGGAGCGCCCAGAGCAGTCGGCTGAAGATGAAGGTCTCGGGAGAGAGCCCGGTCTCCATCAACTGGGACCAGTGCTTCAGGAGCATCTGACGCTTCTTGTCGGCCCGGGCATAGGTGCCCACCAGGACCAATCTGCCGATGCGTTCGGGGGCCAGGAGTGCGAGTTCCTGGGCTGTCATACCGCCCATGAAGGCGCCAAGGACGTCGACCTCTTGGATCTCCAGATAATCCAGGAGCGCCAGGGCATCTCGGGCGAGATCTGCGGTGGTGAAGGGTTCTCCCGTGTCCTCGCTTTGCCCGATCCCGCGGTGGTCAAAGATGATGACCCGCCTGCCTTTGCTGAATTCGGGAACCTGCAGAGGGAGCCAACCCGCACACGAGCCGGCCATCCCCATGATGAGCAGGAGGGGGCGCGCGCCGCTGGAGGACGCTTCTTCGTGGCACTCGTAGTAGAGATTCCGACCCTGGGCTTTTGCGATGCTCATCGCGACCGAGCATACGCTTTTCGAGCACTCCAGGGGAGGCCCGGGCGAGCTGAAACTCGGCAGTGGGTTCGGGTTAGATGCCCATCTTGCGCAGGTTCGAAAGGACGCCCTTGGCGACTCCCTTGAGGGTTTCAAAAACACCCTCACCGCTGGTGGCGCAGGCCGCGAAATCGGGGACGCCTGTTGGGTTGAGGAGTTTTCTCATTTCTTCGACGGGCATGGCGTCGGGCATGTCTCGCTTGTTGTACTGCATGACCCACGGAAGGTCGGAGAGTTCGAGCCCATGCTCCACAAGGTTGGTCTGAAGGTTTTCGAGGCTCTCGATATTGGCTTCCTCTCGGGCCGGTTGGCTATCGGCGACGAAGACCGCGCCATCGACGCCCTTGAGAATGAGTTTACGACTTGCGTCGTAGAAGACCTGACCCGGCACCGTATAGAGATGAAAACGCGTCTTGAAGCCCCGAATCTCTCCGAGGGCCAAGGGGAGGAAATCGAAAAAGAGCGTGCGCTCGGTTTCCGTTGCGAGGGAGATCATCTTGCCCTTGAGATCGGGGTTGGTTTTTGCGTAGACGTATTGCAAGTTGGTCGTCTTGCCACACAGGCCTGGGCCGTAGTAGACGATCTTGCAGTTGATCTCGCGCGCCGCGTAGTTGATAAATGACATGGGTGAGGGGTCTCAGTCCGAGAAGAGGTTGTCGATTTCTTCGTCCGTGATGTTGGCAAAGGCCGAGTGCTCCGGGGAGCTTTTGGCCTCGTTTTCCTTTTGGGATTCCTTGAAGACGTGGGCGAGAGCAGCGCTCCCCTTCCTGGCCCGCAAGCGCACGAGCCCGAGGGAACTGTCGCGATCAAAAAATACGATCAGGATGCCCCTTTCGTCCACCCGGTTGATGTAGAGGCTACCGCTTTCTCCCTGATGAAAATGGGAGGGGAAATCCTTCTCACCGAGCAGCCGAGCTAGGCCCCCGGTGGCGGCGACGCATCCCGCTGCCAGGCTGGCCAGGCTGGTCGTGTCGAATTCCTCCATTTTTTCAGTTCGCGAGAGCAGCTGACCGACCCGGTCGATCACCAGTATCCCCCGGGCCCCGGTTTCTACGACGAGTTCGTCGATGATGACCTGGATCGCTGCGAATGCTTTTTCTCGCATGGCGAACGGGGACTCGAACATCGGGGAAGGCGCTCCTGTCGCGGGTCTTTTCGTGCTGACTGACTCGAATATACCTGCGCCCGAATCGCCAGAGCCTGGTTCGGACCTGAGAATCGGGGGTGAGGGTTGGAGAACTCGCCTTGGGGGGGATCGGCTGAATTTCCCTCAGGCTTTAGAGCCGTTTTCCGGGGGGCTGCGCCATTCGTGCTGCACCCCGGGGGGGGCGGGCGGTGGCCGCCTACTCGAGGCTCCGGCGATTTTCGAGGGAACGCCCGATGGTCACGTGGTCGGTGTATTCAAGGTCGCCACCGAGGGGCATCCCATAGGCGATGCGGGTGAGGGCGGCCCCGGATCCCTTCAGACGCTCGGCGATATAGTGTGCGGTGGCATCCCCCTCGGCATTCGGGTTGGTCGCCAGAATGACCTCGCGAATGCCCCCCGCCCGCACCCGGCCAGCAAGTTCAGCGATGCGCAGGTTCTCGGGCCCGATGCCCTCGATGGGAGAGAGCGCTCCGCCCAGGACGTGGTAGTGCCCGTTAAAGCGGCCGCTTTGCTCGATGGAGGAGAGGTCCGCAGGCTCTTCGACGACACAAAGGGCCCCGGCGTCGCGGTTGGGATTGGCGCAGATCGGACACGGGTCGATCGCCCCGAGGTTGAAGCAGGAACTGCAGATCACGGTGTCCGCCTTGATGCGGGCGATTGCATCGGACAGTTCGCCCACGAGTTCGTCGGGGGCGCCGAGTAGGAAATAGGCGAGGCGGGCCGCGGATTTTTCTCCGACGCCGGGCAGCCGGCGTAAGCCGGCCACAAGTCGTTGCATGGCGGGGGATGAGCCTCCCGCGGAGCGGTGTCCAGTGGCCATCGTTCTAGCCTCGGCTCTCGGGGCCGGGCGTCATTATGCTGCCTTGGAGTTGCTGCAACTCCTCCTGGACCCCCGCCTGCGCTTTTTCCAGGGCGGCATTCACCGCGGCGGCCGCGAGATCCTGAATCATCGGGAGATCGCCATCGGCGACCAGGGAGGGTTCGATGCGGAGCTCGAGCACTCTGAGTTGGCCGCTGACGACGGCGGTCGCCATCCCGCCACCGCTCGAGGCTTCGTAGCGCCTTCGCACCAGATCTTGTTGGAGTTCGGCCATGCGTTCTTGTACGCGTTGGGCCTGCTTGAGGATTTCGTTCATGTCCGGGGTACTCACGTCGATTGCTCCCCGCTCAGGGGGACGATCTTGACGATCTCCCCGCCGAGCACTTTGATGGCATCGTTCAGGACCGGGTCGTTGAGCGCGGTCTGGATTTTCTCGCGTTCCTGTTGCTGGCGGGGGCGAGCCCCGCTCTTCGAAGTCTTAGCCCCACCGGTGGGTGTTTCCGCGAAGTGATCGATTTCGACCCGGGTCGTTTTCTGGAAGAAGCGGGTTGCGAGATCCTCGAGTTCGTCGATGCGGTCGGCCAACCGCTTGGCCTGGAAGGAAGAGGCCGGGGCGATCTGAAGCGAGTCCTCGGCGTGCTTGGTGAGTCGGGCTTGCTCGAGGGAGGCCGCGAGGGGTTGGTTGTCCTTGGCCGCGAAAACCCGCAGTCGATCCATGACCGCGGCCAGCGCCCCAGGTTCTCGGGTCGGTTCCGCCGCTTGATGCTGCGGGCTCGGGCTTGCGCCGGCTTCCTTTTTGGGGGCCGGTTGGCCGCTGGGGGCGGGCGCTCCCTTGGGTGCTGTCGTCTGGGAAGGGGATTTCTTTTTCCCTCGCCCGCCGGGTGCCGATCCCCCGGTGGGGGTCGCCGGGCCAGGGCCCGACCCGCCTGGGGGAGAGGGTGTTTTTTCCAGGCGGTGCAGTCGCTCCAGGAGCTCGGCGACGTCCTGTCCGCTGGGCAGGGTCGCCAGCCGAACCAGGGCCATCTCAAGGACTGCCCCGGGTTGGGGAGCCCAGGCGAGATCTTCCTGTTCGCCCATCAAGGCCTTGAACATCCGCCGCAGCCGTGCGGTTCCCCCCCGACGCGCGAGTTCCCCGAGGCTCTTGAGTTCGGCCTCGCCCCCCTCGACGAGGCCTTCGGCGTTGGGGGCCACAGAGAGCACGACGAGATCGCGGAGGTACGCGGCCAGGGAGTCGCTCATGCGCTTGGGATCGGCTCCTGCCTTGAGCGCCTTGTGAGCCACGGTCAGGGCCTTGGCCGCATCGGAATCGATGCAGGCCGCAAGAATTTCCTCAAGCACGTGTCGATCGACGAGATCGAGCATCTTGGCGATGGTGCTGTCCTCGACCTTGTCCCCCCCATACGCGAGGGCCTGATCGAGAAGGGTTTGGGAATCGCGCATGGAGCCCTGGCCCTCCCGGGCCAGATCACGCAGGCTGCTCGCCGAGATTTCGATGCCCTCTTCGCGACAGATCTCCTCGAGACGACCGGCCACCTCCTGGGTCGTAAAGAGGCGCAGGTCATAGCGCTGGCACCGCGAGAGGATGGTGGCCGGCATCTTTTCAGGGTTGGTGGTGGCGAGCACGAAGAGGCTGCTGGGCGGTGGCTCTTCGAGGGTCTTGAGCAGGGCGTTGAAGGCGGCGCTGGAAAGCTGATGAACCTCGTCGATGACGAAGATGCGATGCTTTCCGGGTGAGGGGGCGTAACGGATCGCTTCGATCACGGCGCGAATATCGTTGACCCCGGTTCGACTGGCCGCATCGATCTCCTGAACATCCGATGAGTTGCCGGCGATGATGTCGGCGCAGGAGGCGCAGGTTCCGCAGGGGGTATCGGTGGGGCCCTCGTCGCAATTGAGCGAGCGAGCGAGGATTCGGGCAAGGGTTGTCTTGCCCACGCCCCGAGGTCCGGCCAGGACAAGGGCGTGCGGGATCCGCGAGCCGAGAACGGCATTGCGAAGCGCACGGGTCACGTGCTCCTGGCCCGTCACTTGGTCGAAGGTCTGGGGGCGCCACTTTCGCGCGATGACCTGATAGCTCACGGAAACTCTCTGCTTGAGTTCGGTTCCGGGTCGAAAGCCCCGGGACCATGGGGTTGAGTCGAAATTTTAAGGGGGTGGACCCGGGCCGCCGATGCACCGGCCCCCGGGCGAATTCAGAGTATGCCGACGAGAGACCGCAGGGCGCCCCCACTCGCAGCCGATATCCTGCTACGGCTGCTTCCTTCCGGATCTGACCGGGTTCACAGGGTCCCAAACTCGAGCGGGACCCTGCGGTCACCCCTCGGCACACAGGCGGCGAAAGTACAGCCGTGAGGGCCCAGGGTCAAACGGATCCGGCGCATCGATTGGAGACGGATAGCAGCGCGGCCATGGCGGAGAGGGTGGGATTCGAACCCACGGAAGGCTTGCACCTTCACCTGATTTCGAATCAGGCCCGTTCGACCGGACTCCGGCACCTCTCCAGCGGGCCGGAAATTAGCATCCCGGGCCCGGGATGCTGCCCATTCCGGCGGTCATTTTCTCGCCGGACCCACCCCCCCGTGCTAGGGTGCCCGCGGCCCAGAACGCACTCCGGCCTGCTTGCCGAAATTCTGGCCCGCCGGGTTTCTGAGGCCTTACTGGTACGATCCTCACCCGGCAACTCATGGAGAATGGCATTTGGCTCGAGACGACCTGATTCAGGCGACGGGAAGCGTCGACAAGATCCTCGGCGGAGGTCGCTATCAGATTACCCTCGAGTCGGGCCAGACGGTCACTGCCCAGCTCTCCGGCCGGATGCGCCGCTTTCGAATTCGCGTGATCCCGGGCGATCGCGTCACTGTGGGTCTCTCTCCCTATGACCCCACCCACGGTTTTATCACCTTCCGTCTTCGGGAAGGCCAGAACGCTCCCTGAATCCGGGGGTTGAGTCTTCCCCGGGCGCACGGTCCAAGGGCTTGGTTGGGGACCGCAATCGAGTTCCAATCTAGGCCCCTCGGGCGTTTAGCCTGGGAGTGCCCTGGGCCTCGCCGTGTTAGTCTCCGCGGCCATGGGACTCCGGATCGCACTCTTTGGACAGGCCCCCTTCGGGCGAGATGTGGCCCTGCGATTGGCCGAAGCGGGGCACGAACTGGTGGCGGTTCATGTGCCCCCGGCCGCGCGAGGCCGCGTCGATCCTCTGGCCGCCGAGAGCGAAGAGCGGGGCTGGTCGCTCTATCGCCACAAGGCCTACCGCCGCAAGGGCGTTGCCATGCCCGAGCGGGTGAGCGAGTACCGATCGCACGAGGCTGACCTGAACGTCCTCGCCTTTACGACGGTCATCCTGCCCCCCGAGATCGTCGAGGGCGCGCGCTTGGGTTCGCTTTGCTTTCACCCCTCGCTGCTTCCCCGGTTTCGCGGGGGCAACGCCCTGGCCTGGCAGATCATCGAGGGCGCCGAGGAGAGCGGGGTGACGGTCTTTCGGCCCGACGAGGGGGTGGATACCGGGCCCATCGTGATCCAGAAGGGCGGGGTGAGCATCGGCTCCGAGGCCACGAGTGCATCGCTCTATTTCGATGAACTCTACCCCCTGGGCATCGAAGCCATGAGTGAGGCGGTCGCAGCGGTGGCCGACGGAAGCGCGGTCCTCACCCCTCAGGGCAACGCGGGGGCCAGTTTTCAAGGGCTTGTCGACGACGGGGTCGCGCGGATCGACTGGAGCCGGCCCGGCGAGGAGATCGACCGGCTGATTCGGGGCTGCGACCCCCAGCCCGCGGCCTGGGCCGAGTACGACGGCGAGGTCTATCGGCTCTTCGGCTGCGTGGCCGAGCGGGCGGCCCACGGAGCCGAGCCGGGAACGGTGCTCGATGTCGCTTCCCAGGGGGCGATGGGTGTGGCCGGGGCGGGCGAAATCATTCTACGAATCAGCCGGGTTCGCGGTCCTGGGGGCAAGAAGCTCAGCGCCGGGGAGTCGGGGCTCTCGCCCGGAGACGTCCTCCGCTAGGCGCTCACGCCCCGCCGCTTCCGGACGCCGGGGTGGGCTCCACTGCGCTGTTCGGTGCGGCCTCTTCTCGGGGTAAATCCAGGGTTCGGCGACGCGTCGGGCGCCCCCAGCGGCGCTTCCCCTCGGGGCAGTATGGCTTGCGAGCGCAATCCGGCACTTTTGGGGGTCGCAGAGTGGGCGATGGCTGGCTAGTGTGCGCCCGCTCGATCTTCCAATAACCCCCCGAAACTGCGCGGTATTGAGATCGACCACCCGTCGGAAGTGGCACTGTATGCCCTCCGCTCCGTGCTTATATTGAGGCGAATCATGGCTAGCGACATCGAAAAAGTCAGAAATATCGGAATCAGCGCACACATCGACTCGGGCAAGACGACCCTGACCGAGCGCGTGCTCTTCTACACCGGGCGCATCCACGCGATCCATGAGGTTCGCGGCAAGGATGAGGTCGGGGCCACCATGGACTCCATGGAGCTCGAACGCGAGCGCGGAATCACCATCGCTTCGGCGGCGACGCATTGCCTCTGGGGAGATTCCGAGATCAATATCATTGACACCCCGGGTCACGTGGATTTCACCATCGAGGTGGAGAGGGCTCTCCGCGTGCTCGACGGAGCCGTGCTGATTCTTTGCGGCGTGGCGGGCGTGCAGTCCCAGTCCATGACCGTGGATCGCCAGATGAAGCGATATAAGGTTCCGCGGATCGCATTCATCAACAAGCTGGATCGCTCGGGCGCAGATCCCGCCAAGGTCACGGGGCAGCTGCGAGAGAAGCTGGGCCATAATGCCGTGCTGTTCCAACTTCCCATCGGCCTTGAGTCAGAGTTCGAGGGTGTGGTCGACCTGGTCCGTTTGAAGGCGCTGATGTTCCTCGGCGAGAACGGTGAAGAGATCGTGGAGGAAGAAATCCCGGACGGCATGAAAGATGCCGTCGCTATCGCGCGGGAGACCATGCTCGATGCAGTTTCCATGTTCTCCGATGATCTCACCGAGGCGATTCTCGAAGAGAACGTCACCGAGGAGTTGATCCACGAAGCCACGCGGATCGGCACTCTCTCGATGGATTTGACTCCGGTTTTCCTCGGCTCGGCCTACAAGAACAAGGGCGTTCAGCCCCTGCTCGATGCCGTCAGGGCATACCTGCCCTCTCCCCTGGATATCAAGAATACGGGTGTCGATCTCTCGAATGATGAGGCCGAGATCGAAGTCTATAGCGACCCCGAGAAGCCCCTTGTGGCCCTCGCCTTCAAGCTTGAGGATACCCGATACGGACAGCTCACCTACCTGCGTGTCTATCAGGGCACGCTTGCTAAGGGCAGCACGATCTACAACTCAAGGAACAAGAAGAAGGTCAAGGTCGGACGACTGATTCGGATGCACGCCGACGAGATGGAGGAAATCGATTCCTCCTCGGCAGGCGATATCGTGGCCCTTTTCGGGATCGATTGTGCTTCCGGCGACACCTTTACCGACGGCAAGATCGATATGGCCATGACTTCCATGCATGTGCCCGACCCGGTGATCTCGCTTTCCATCAAGCCCAAGGACCAGAAGAGCTCCGACAATATGGGCAAGGCTCTGGGTCGCTTCGTGCGCGAGGATCCCACCTTCCGTTCGGCCGTTGATCCGGAGAGCAACGAGACGATCATCTCGGGGATGGGCGAACTGCATCTCGATGTTTACGTCGAGCGGATGAAGCGGGAATACGACTGCGAAGTGGAAACCGGTCAGCCCCAGGTGGCTTTTCGAGAGACGATCTCGCGTAAGGTCGATTTCACCTATACCCACAAGAAGCAGACGGGCGGTTCGGGTCAGTTTGGCCGAGTTGCGGGCTACGTGGAGCCGATTCCCGATGGGGACGATGGCGACCAGGACTTCCAGTTTGTCAGCGCGATTCGAGGCGGCTCGATTCCGACGGAGTATATCCCCGCTGTTGAGAAGGGTTTCAGGCAGTCTCTGGACAAGGGGCGGCTGATTGGCTTCCCGGTGCTCGGCCTTCGGGTGGTGATCAACGACGGTCAGTCCCATAGCGTCGATTCATCGGAAATGGCTTTCCAGGCCGCGGCTCGCGGTGCTTTCCGGAAATTCTACGGAGAGGCAAAGCCCCAGATTCTGGAGCCCATCATGAAACTCGAGGTCGAGGGCCCCGGCGAATTTCAGGGCGCTATCTTGAAAACCATCATGCAACGTCGTGGACACATAATCGGATCCACCGAAGAGGATGGTTTCACGCGGGTGGAAGCCGAGGTGCCGCTCAGCGAGATGTTCGGTTACGCCACGGATCTCCGCTCCATGACCCAGGGCAAGGCCGAGTTCAGCATGGAATTCGCGAAGTACTCGCCCGCGCCGTCTGAGATCCAGAAGGAACTCAAGGAGAAGTACCACTCGAAGATTCCCGACGACGAGGAATAGTCGCGTTGGGTGCCAGGAGTTTGGCCCGATGTATAGAAAATTTGTAAATGCGCGCAGCCCGATGAGGCTGTTTGAGAAAGGCCTTCACGGAGGCCTGGGCGTGGGCAACGTCGGTGCCTGCATCGCCGGCCCCGGCGTCGGAAAAACATCCTTCCTGGTTGGGGTGTCGATCGACGAATTGTTGCGGGGAGGCACGGTGCTCCACGTGGCTCTGGACCAGACGGTTTCCCACGTGCGCGATTATTACGACACGGTTTATTTGGCCCTGGCGGCGAGTACGCACTTGGATGACCCCACCGCCAGCCACGCCGAAATCGATGACCACCGCCGGATCCGTTCGTACCGGAAGGCTGGCTTCAGCGTGAGCAAGCTCAGCGATGCGCTCAAGGTGGAGGTCCAGGCGGGTGCCAGGCCTACCCTGATCGTGATCGACGGTTTGGACGCGGAGCAGATTACCCAGGATGACGTCGAGGGGATTCGTTCTCTGTTGGCCGGCCTGGCAGCCGAGGCCTGGATGACCTTGGAGACCACGGGCGGCAGCGAGGGACTGGCCTCGGTCTCCGGGGTGGAAGAGGCCTTGAACGTGATCGTGACCCTTGAAGCCAAGGGTGACGAAATTACCCTGCGTGCGATCAAGGATCACGAGAACGAGGACCTTCACGACCTCCACGTGGGCCTCGACCCGCGTACCCTGCTCCTAGTGCGAAGCTAGTCCTTCGCCGAGCCTCGCTCGCCGTCGAGTTTTTGAAATTCGGCGAGTTTGTCGCGGAATCGCGAGCGCAAGGCGACGGCATCGGGGCGAGAGAGCCCGATCTCTTCCGCGATACCCGCGACCTCATTGCTCTCGTCTCCGGTGATCGTTCCGTCGGCGGCGGCGACGGCGTAGAGGCACTCGATTAGCTGGATTTTCTCGGCTGTATCGCTGAGTTTTCCGAACTCCCGGGTGACGAGGTAGTTGTGGGTGGCCTCCAGGTCGTCCATGCGAGAACTCGCGATCCGTACCGCGAGGCGCGCTTCGTCCTCGGAGATCGCGGTCAATTCGGCCAGGGTGGCCACCATGGACTCGGTTTCCTCGGCCTCCACGCGCAAGTCAGCCCCGGCGACCCGCGCGAGGACGTAGGCGAAAGCGGCGAAGAAACGGGCCCTCTTGGGCTCGAGGCCTTCCAGGGCCTCCACGATGGGGTGCAGGGCTTCGTCGGCCTGCTCGCTGGCGCTGGGTTTGGTGTTGTGGGCCAGCCCGATGAATCGAAGAAGGTTCGGCATGGTCTTCGCTGTCTCCGCAATTGAAAGCCCCTCAATCGGGGCGGGTGTAGGGGGTGAGTGGCCACCGCTGGGGTCGGCCGGGACTCGCTTCTCGGGATCAGGGCTCGGTGGGCAGGTCGGCTTGACGCCAGGCCAACATGTCCCCATCGAGGTGTCCGATATTCGTAAAGCCCTGGTCGAGCAGGGTGCTTGCGGTTCGGAGGGCTCGGCCCCCGCTCTCGCAGTAGATGACGACGCCCCGGTCCGCGCTCTCCTGCCGCAGCTCGTCGAGGCGTGCGAGAATTTCCGTATCGGGGATGTGGACGGCGCCGGGGATATGGCTGCTCTGGAACTCTCGCGGGGTGCGAACGTCGAGCAGGAGCGGGGCCTCGGCATCGCCGAGGCTTTCGGAGACCTCGGCCTGGCTGACGAGGCGAATGCTGGCCGGGTCCCCGGGGCTGCAGGCGGGGAGCACCAGCAGGGTCAGCAATAGCCCGGGCAGGATCAGGGCCGCGCAGCGAGGGCGGTCTGGGTGGTTGGGCAGGGTCATCAAATATCTCCAACGCCGGTAGCGCCCCTTGGGGCGGGTGGGCTCGTTGCGTGGTTGAGCTCGGGCCTAATGCACTCGATTATGGAAGGCGAATCAAGGGGGAGGTCGAGAAAAGCACCGAGGGGCCGAAGCCGGGAAAGGGGGTCGGCGATGAGCCCGGGGTAGTCGACCTCGATCCACTCGAAACAGGCCCGCTCGTCGAGGAGTTGGCGGGCCTCGTCGAGCTGGGCCGACAGGATTTGCGACAGACGCTCGGCGTCGGCTTCGCCTGTGGGTCGGCCCAGGCGCTCGAGCATCCGGTTCTGGGAGGCGACCACCGATTTGAGAGGGCGGCGCATGAGGAGGACTCGATACGCGTACTGCTCGGGGAGCGCATCGAGCAGGGCGTGGACGACCTTGACCGCGTGCCCCTCCGCGCGCTCCAGCCAGCGTGGGTCTTTCCGGGTGCCCTTGACCGCCTCGAGTTCGAAATAGCCCCGTGGGTTCGACGCGTCGGACGGGCGCTTGCCGTCGCAGAGTAGGGGCAGGCCAGCGGCTTCGAGCACGCTCATCATCATCGAAGTGCCCGAGCGCGGGCTGCCGCTGACGACGGTAATGGGGAGGGGCATGGCGGAGCAGGGTAGCGCGGGAGGCGCCCCGCTCAATCGCTCGAGGGCCTTCTCGATCTCCAGGGATTAGCGGCGGAAATCCAGATAACGCTTGAAGAGTCGCTTGACGCCGGGGGTCAGGCGGGTTCGGTTATAGGCGTCGCCCAATTGCCGGATGGCTTCGGCCCGGCTCGGGTAGGGATGAATGACCGCGGCCAGGGCACCCAGCCCCAGGCCGGCGGCCTGGGCGACGGCGATTTCGCCGATCAGGTCGCTGGCTCCGTAGCCCGCCACCGTGGCGCCCAGGATGCGGTCGCTTCCCCGGGCCACCCGGATCTTGACGAAGCCGGCGTCGCGCCCGTCCGCGATGGCACGATCGACCTCGGAGAAGGGGCGGGTGAAGGTCTCGATCTCGACCCCCTGCTCGGCGGCTTCGGCTTCCCCCAGGCCGACCTGAGCGATCTCGGGGTCGGTGTAGGTGCACCAGGGAATCGTCATCTCACTGTGCTTCTTGCGCCCGAAGGGACCGACGGCGAAGAGCGCGTTTTGGATGACTGCTCGAGCGGCGAAATCCGCGGCGTGGGTGAATTTGTGCGCCATGCAGACGTCGCCTGCGGCATAGATATTCGGGTTGGTGGTACGAAAAGTGTCGTTGACGTGGACTCCCCGAAGCCGGTCATGAACGACGCCCGCGGCCTCGAGCCCGATGCCGTCGACGTTGGGGGCCCGCCCCACCGCAACCAGGATCTGGTCACAGGCCACGCTCTCCTCCGAGCCCCCTCGCGTGAGAAGCGCGCGCTTTTCTCCGCCCGGCGTGCCCTCGACCCGGCCCAGAGAGGTCGAGAGCCGCACCTCGACGCCGTCGCGCTCGAGTTGTTCGAAGAGCAGCTGGGCGGCCTCGGGATCCTCTCGCGGGAGGAATTGGTCGGCGAGTTCCACCAGGGTGACCCTCGCCCCCATGCGGGCAAAGGATTGGGCGAGTTCACAGCCCAGGGGCCCGCCCCCGAGCACGAGGAGCCTGGCCGGGAGTACCTCGAGATCGAAAACATTTTCGTTGGTCAGGTAGCCGGCTTCTTCGAGTCCGGGGATGGGGGGCACCGCGGCCCGGGCCCCGGTGGCGATCACTGCCTTGCTGAATTTGAGGGTCTCGCCCGCGACCTCGAGCTGGCGCCGGCCGCTGAAACGACCCTCGCCGAAGAAGACATCGACGCCCAATTCCTCGCTGAAGCGGGCGGCGGAATCGTTGGGGGCGATGCGGGCCCTGACGGCGCGCATTCGATCCATCGCGGCGGCGAAGTCCACCGAGCCGCCGCCACTGCCGCGCACGCCCAGGGCCTCGGCCTCGCGCAGTTCGGCCGCGGCGTGGGCACTGCGCAAGAGACTCTTCGAGGGTACGCAACCCACGTTGAGGCAGTCGCCTCCGAGTTCGGCCCGCTCCACCAGGGCCACCCGGGCGCCAAGGCCTGCCGCTCCGGCTGCGGTCACTAGGCCCGCGGTCCCAGCGCCGACCACCACCAGGTTGTAGCGCCCCCTCGACGAAGGGTTGTGCCATTCCGAGGGATGCACGAGGTCGAGCAGGCGGCGGTCGGAGTCGCTATGGGAAAGCATGGCCTATTGATCCTCTTTCTGGGATTCGGGGGCCGGGTTGGTGTTGGCGAGGGCGCGGCGAGCGGTGCGCGTGACGACGGCGGTCACGGCGACTGTTGCCGCGAGGCCGAGGGCGAGAAGCGCGTAGTAGCCCGCACCGCGTTCGGGGCTGGCGCCCCCGGCCAGCAGAGCCACGTCGCCGATGACCCGGCCCGAGTAGACGTACAGAAAAGTGGCGGGAAGCATGCCCAGGGAGGCGATCATGTAGTCCCGCAGGCTGACCCGAGTTAGCCCTAGGCCATAGTTCAAAAAATTGAAGGGGAAGACCGGGGACAGGCGCAGCAAGAAGGTGATCTTGAGCCCCTCCTCGGCCACGGCGCGGTCGAGGGCTTCGAATTGGGGATTCGATCCGAGTCGCTCCTCGACCCAGGCTCGGGCGCCGTAGCGCGCGATCAGGAACGCGAGGGATGAGCCCGTAAAAGCAGCGATGAAGACGTAGACCAACCCGCCCGCCAAGCCGAAGAGAGCTCCGCCGGCGAGGGTCAGGATCGATCCGGGGATGAAGAATACGGTGGCGAACACGTAGAGCACGATGAAGACGACGGGCCCGAGGGGCCCCAATCCCTCGACCCAGGCCACGGCCTCGAGGAGTGGGTCCCCGGCGCTTCGAGCCAGGACAAAGAGCGCCGCGACCGCGGCGAGGCCGAGCGCGGGTTTGCGTAGGGTGGCGATCCTGCTGGCCGCTGAGGGCTCGGGCAGGCGTGGCGATTCGTCTTGGGAACGGGGCATCGGTCAGGGCAGTCTACCGGGTCTGGATAGTCCTGCCCCTAGACCAGGGCGCCGGAGCAGCTCGAACCCGTGCCCGCCGTGCAGCCGAAACAATGGGGAGCGGTTCGAATCGGCTGCTGAGCGAGATCCGCCAGGCGATCCGTTTCCCAGATATTCCGCTTGGGGCCATGCACGGGCAGATCGAGGGCCTGGTTGAAGTCGCAGTCGAAGAACTGGCCCCGGTGGTCCACGCTGAGCATGCTGCGGCACATGAGGCCGGGCAGGGTGGCGGGGTTGAAATGGGCAACAAGCAAGGCCATGTAGGCCTCCACCTGCCCGCGTCGGGCGAGGTCATGGGCAAAACGCTTGATGGGCATATTGGTCAGAGTGAGGAGACGGTCGAAGCGGATACCGAAATCCTCGGCGAGCCGCACCCGGTACTCGGCCTCGAGTTCCTCTTGGGGGGGAGGCAGGTGTGCGCCGCCGGGGTTATAGACGAGGTCGAGGACGCGCTCCCGGTCGCCCGCTCCGTAGCCCAAGGCGTTCAGTCGGCGGAGGGCCTCGATGCTCCCGGCGAAGACGCCCCGCCCGCGCTGGGCCTCGAGGTTTTCGGGGGTATAGCAGGGGAGGGAGGCGACGATCTCGACGCCCTGATCCGCCAGGAACTCAGCGGTGTCCTCCTGGCCCTCCTCGAAGAGAACGGTCAGATTGCAGCGGTCGATGACGCGTCGGCCCAGGGCGCGGGCACCGGCAACCAGGTCGCGGAATCCCTCGTGGAGCTCCGGGGCGCCCCCGGTGAGGTCCAGGGTCTGCACCTCGGGGTTTTGCGCCAACAATTCCAGGATCCGGGCGCAGCCCTCGGGCGAGAGCTTTTCCCGGCGCTTGGGAGAGGATTCGACGTGGCAGTGATGGCAAGCGAGGTTGCATCGCTTACCGATATTGACCTGCAGGACTTCGACCCTGTCCCGGGTGATTCGGCCCAGGGGGGATTCGGCGAAGCCTTCGCCGCTCCAGCGTCGATGCCCGGGCTCTTTGGTGGGTGCTTGTTCTTGGGCCAAAGCGGGGTTTTCCTTTTAGAGGGCCAGGGGGCGCTATCTCCGCGATTGCTTTCGCCTCGGTAATAGCGCCGGGTTCGGCTGAGGGCAATGTCGAGAATCGACGACCCACTGGCCCACTGTGGTTTCTCGGCCGGGTCGAGATTCGCCGGGACCGCCCGAAATTAGGGCTTCTTTCGGCCTCTGTGACCTCGGCAGGCGAGACCCGCGAAGGCGCTCGGGGGAAGGCGCTCGGCAGGGCCGCTGAGCCCGGAGCGGGGCCCATTTCCCGCCACGCCCGGGGTCGACGCCTTCCCCAGGCGAGCTAGCGTCCGAAGCCCCGGGATCGTTCCTCGATCCCCCGGGCCCGGTCCCTCGGGCCCGATGCTCGGTCCGCGCTTCTCGCTGCGGGCCCTTCGTTTTTATCAAAGGAGTGCATAACCGTGAGTGAAATTCGATTCGATGATCGTGTGGCAGTGATCACGGGCGCCGGCGGCGGCCTGGGCCGCACCTACGCGCTGGAGTTTGCCCGCCGTGGCGGCAAAGTCGTGGTCAATGACTTGGGAGGCGCCTCCGATGGAAGCGGTGGCAGCAGCAGCATGGCCGATCAGGTGGTCAAGGAAATCGAGGAAGCCGGCGGGACCGCCGTGGCCAACTACGATTCGGTTTCCACCCCTGAAGGCGGTGAGGCGATCATCCAGACCGCTCTCGATACCTTTGGCCAGGTCGATATCGTGGTGAACAACGCGGGTATCCTCCGGGACAAGTCCTTCGTCAAGCTCTCCCCGGAAGAGCTCGAAATCGTGATCGACGTGCACCTCAAGGGCGCGTTCTACGTTTCCCAGCCCGCCTTCCGGGCGATGAAGGAGCGCAATTACGGCCGCTTCGTCCACACGACTTCAGCCGCCGGGGTCTTCGGTAATTTCGGCCAGAGCAATTACGGCGCCGCCAAGATGGGCCTGGTGGGCTTGTCCAACGTGCTCGCCGTGGAGGGCGCCAAGAATAATATCCAGTCGAACGTGATCGCCCCGATCGCGAAGACCCGGCTCACCGAAGAATTGCTCGGCGCCATGGCCGACCGCGTGGAGGCCGACAAGGTGACGCCCCTGGTGGTCTACCTCTGCTCGGAAGCCAACGAGCAAACCCACTGCGTGTACTCCGTGGGTGGCGGTCGTTTCGCCCGCATCTTCATCGGTCTGGCCCCGGGCTGGACCGACAAGAAGGGGACGCCCACGGCCGAGGATATCCAGGCGAATTTTGCCCAGATCCACGAGCCCGGCGACTACACCATTCCCGGTAGCATCGCCGACGAGATGCGGCTGATCGCGCAGTCCCTGTCCGATTAAAGCTCTTTCCTCGAGTTTCTCGAGGAGGGACATCGCTTTGCACTTTTCTCTAGGAGACGAAAATGCCCATTGATCCCAGCAAGGCCCTAGGCGCCGAACTCGGCGAAGGCCAGTACTCATGGACCCAGGACGACGTCATTCTCTACCACCTCGGCATCGGGGCTGGCGTTCCGCCCACCAGCGAGGCAGAGCTCGCGTATACCTACGAAAAAAACCTGCGGGTTCTTCCGAGCTTCGGCGTGATCCCCGTGTTTGGGGCGATGGGCGGGATCGGCGCCGTCGAAGGACTCTCCTTCAACTTTGCCATGCTTCTGCACGGCGAACAGGACATCACGCTCCACAAGCCGCTGCCCACGGCCGCCACGGTCACCAACCGAAGTCGGGTCGCGGAGCTCTGGGATAAGGGCAAGGCGGCGCTCTGCGTGCTCGAGGTCGAGTCCTCGGACGAGGCGGGCGAGCCCCTCTTCACGAATCGCTTTGGCCTTTTTCTGCGGGGCGAGGGTGGCTTTGGGGGCGAGCCGGGCCCCAAGGCGGGCAATGAGCGACCCGACCGCGAGCCCGACGGGGTCGTCGAGTCGCAGACTCTCCCGCAGCAGGCTCTTCTTTACCGCCTCTCGGGCGACAAGAACCCCCTGCACGCTGACCCCGATATCGCCAAGATGGCGGGCTTCGACAAGCCCATCATCCACGGCCTCTGCTCCTTTGGCATCGTCTGCAAAGCGGTGGTGGATCACGCCCTCGACGGCGATACCGACCGAGTGGGCCGATATCAGGCGCGCTTCCGGGGGGTCGGCTTCCCGGGTGAGACGTACCAGACCTCGTATTGGCGCGAGGGAAACAAGCTCGTGATCGAGGCCCGGTCGAAGGAACGCGACGAGGTGCTCATCAGCAACGCGGCCATCACCCTGCGCGACTGATCGCGAAGACGAGGATCCGCGAGCCCGGCTGCCGCTTGCGCGCGGCCGGGCTCTACGCCTTCGCCGGGTGCGCCTTGGCCAGTCCGTCGAGTTCGGGCCAGTCGATGGAGGATTGGGCACCGAAGGCCCTCAAGAGCAGCGGGCGGTCCGGGTCGTCGGACTCGTCGAGGTAGCCCGCGACGTGCTCGGCCAGCTGGGCCGGGTCAGGCGGCTCCGGAGCGTTCTCTTTGAGGACACCGTTCTCGTGTTCGAGTCCGACGCGGTCGAGCCAGGCCTCCAGGACCTCCTTGCGGCACTCGATAAAATAGGAGGCCAGAATCTCTTCGGCGAGGGGTCCAGCGGCCACTCGGGCGAGCGCTCGGCGAACCGCAAGTGCCTGTTTTTCAAGGGGTTGTTTGAGCAGGTAGCGGGGCCGGCTCTTCATGGCCAGCGAGGCGGCGTGGACGGCCTGCTGGAAGACCGCGGGGCACTCATCCGACAGGGTGCCGAAGAAGGCGGTGGTCTGTTCGGGGGGCATCGAGGCAAAGATTTCGTGCGGGCGCATGGGGACAGAACTCCTCCTGTTCGCTGGTCCGACTGTTTAGCACCCCACCGGGCGCCTGCCCGAGGACGGAGGGGTGAAAAGTTGGGGCATTTTGCCCCGGCGAAAGTTTTTGGGTTTGGCTAAAGATTTGGAGGATCGCGTCCGATGTGTTCGGTGTATGTTTCAAACTCTTATGACCGACGAATTGGCAGACGATCCCCGCAAGCTCAGTGCCTTGGTATCCCGGGTTTCCAAACTCGCGAGCGAGTACTCGGTTCCCTCGGTCATCGTTGGCCTCGTGGCTAACGAGGGCGACACGACTTTTCCCGAGTACATCCACTATCTCCAGAGCGCCTTGAGAGTCGAGGACGGGATCTTTCGGATGACCCGTGAACGCGCGGTGGTGCACCTCGCCGACGTGGATCGCGAGCAGGCCGTTCAGGTTCTCGATCGGCTCACCGGGGCCTTCGCCGATGAATTTCCGGCCCAGGAACCCCCGGATTTCCGAATCCAGTTCTACGAGGCCGGAGCCGACATCGGGGAATTGAAGGTGAAGGATGTTCTGACCCGAATCTTCGTCGCCTGCACGTTGCACTGATTCTTCGTTTACCCCAACTGCCCCGACGACCCCAACTACCCCGACGACCCCAACTGCCCCAACGATTCCCACCGGGGTCGGAGAGCTATATGGGGTGCTGGCGCCGACGGCTGCGATCGTCCACGCTCCCGGGATGCGGGCTTGGATTCTTGGATTGGGGTTCGGGCCGAGCTTAGTCTTGGCCTCCTTTTCGTCCCTGCTGATTGCTTTGGGCGCCCCCCCCGCTGGCTGGCTCCCCGGGCATTGGCTGGGTTTTGTGCCGCTTTTGTTGCTCGCCCGTCGCCCCCAGGTCACCCGGCGCGAGGCGTTGCTGCTCGGTCTGGCGGGCGGCTTGGGAATCGGGCTCGTCGGCTTCTCCTGGATCGCCGAATTGCTGGTGCGCTTTGCGGGGATGCCCTGGCCTTTGGGGATCGCCGGGCTCGTGCTCTTCGCGCTCTGGATGTCGGTCCCCTACGCGCTTTGGGCGCTCGGGTTGCGTCTCGGGCCCTGGCGGGGCTGGGCGTCCTACGCTTGGCCGGCAGCCCTGTTCGTGAGCCTGCAATTCAGCTGGCCCAATCTCTTTCCCTACACACCGCTGATCGGCTTCGCCGAGTCCCCGGCTTTCATGCAACTCGCCGAACTCGGGGGAGTGCCTCTACTCGAGGCCTTAGTGATCGTATGGGCGGTCGCCGCGGCGGGGGTCGTGATGCACACGAGCCGGAGAACTCGCATTGGGGATCTGGCCGCGGTGCTGCTGATTCCTACCTTGATGTTCGGCTACGGCAACGTTCGTATGGCCGCTCTCGACGCCGAGGCCGAGGGCGGTCGCTCGCTTCGGGTCGGGATCGTCCAACCCAATATTCCAGTGGGGGGGATGTCGGCGGCCGAGCGCCTCGATCGTCTGCGCGCCTCCTCGGCCCAATTGGCTGGTCGAGGGGTCGAATTCATCGTCTGGCCCGAGGCGGGAACCTTCCCCTACCGCGTCGCGCGCCCCTTTCCGGGTGATCGTGCTCTGGGCCGGGGGAGGGTGATGGCGCAGCACCGAGTGCCCACTTTCCTGGGGGCCGGCTCCATCGCGCCCAACGCGCGCTACGGATACAACAGCGCCTACCTCCTCGACCCCGACGGCGTCGTGGTCGGCCGCTATGACAAGGTCAATCTCGTGCCCCTGGGTGAGTCGGTGCCCTTGCTGGATCCCGATTGGCTCAGCCAGCGCATTCCGGGGATCGCCCACCTCGAAGCCGGGAGTGGCCCCGTGCGATTTGTCCTGGAAGGAGCGGGGCAGGTGACCGCCCTGGGCCCATTGATCTGCTACGAGGACATCATCCCGGGCTTTGTGCGCCGGGTGGCGGGCCTGCCGGGCGGGGTGGAACTCTTTGTCAACGCGACCATCGACGCTTGGTACGGCGATACCGCCGAACCCTGGGAGCACCTGGCCCTTTCCCAATTCCGGAGCGTGGAGCACAGAGTTCCCCTGGTTCGCAGCACAAGCACAGGAGTGAGTGCGGTGGTGGATTACAACGGCCGCCGCGTATCCCACCTGCCCCTGCGCCCGGTCGAGGCGGAGACCGCACACCTCTACCCGCCGGAGACCCTCGTCGCCGACGTGCTCCTGCCGCGGAATACTGAGGATTCCCCGACGGTCTATGCGCGTTGGGGTTGGCTCTTTCCCTACGTGTGCCTTGTGGGCGTGGTGGGCGGGAGCTTTCGGGGTTTTCTGGGGCGCCGAAAGCCCGGGTCGATCTGAGCGAGGGCCGCCGCGGCCGGCGGTCCGCCCCCGGTTTCAGTCCTCTTTGGCGCCGACCTCGGCGCTCACTTCGGCGCCAACTTCGGCGATCTGTTTTTCGACCACGCCGATCAAGGGCGCGACCCGGGGATAGCCGACGTATTGGGTCAGGTGGATCAGGACTTCGCGAAGTTGTTCGGGCGAGAGTTCATCGTTCTTGAGCGCCGCCCGGGCCTGGATGCCGAAGGTCATGCCCTCGCCGAGGGCCGCGATGGCGCCGAGCATGAGCATGCGACGGTCGCGTTGGCTGAGGGCCGGGCGCGTCCAGACGTCGCCAAAAAGGTTCTCCATCATCAGGTCGAAAAAATCGCTGCTGCCCTTGGGCAGGGGGGCGACATCGCCGCAGTACACCTCCTTGAACTTTTCGAGTCCGCGCTCCCAACGGTCGCTCTCGGCCATGATGATTCCCTTTCGTTGTTTTTCAGCTCCGGCGCGCAGACGATCAGGGATCGCGGGGCGCCTCGGGTTGTACCTCGAGCGTATCGATGCGAACGCCCTCGGGTGTCGTGACCGCGGTGACGACAGCTCGGGCGATGGCTTCGCCGGGCATCATCGCCAGATGGCGCTGCAGACCGAAATGCTGCCAGCGCTCTACGAGTTTGGTGATGACGGACTCCCCCCAATTCGAGGCATATTCGCTCATCGCCGGGCCGACCCGAATGACCGTAGAGCGCAGGCCGGTGCCCTCGAATTCCAGGGCCAGCGCCGCGGCGAGGCCTTCGAGGCCCGCCTTGGTAGCGGTGTAGATCGCCTGATAGGGTCTGGGAGAGCGCTTGGCATCCGAACTGATGAAAATAAAATCGCCGCGTGAGCGGGCGGCATAGAGGGGCCCCAGAGCTCTCTGGCACATGTACGCCGCGCCGGCGAGGTTGACGGCGATTTCTTCGCCGATCTCCGCGGGTTCGGCGTCCTTGAGCAAGCCCGGGTGACTCATCCCCGCATTGTTCACCACCACGTCCACCCGCCCGAATTCGGCTTCCACGGCCGTGAAGAAGCGGTCGACGGATTCCGGGTCGGCGACATCGAGGGCGTGGGCGAATGCCCGCCCGCCCGCCTCTTCGACTTCCCGAGCGGTGTCCTGGAGGCGATCCGTTCGCCGGGCACCGATGGCCACCCGCCAGCCCAGGGCGCCCAGTCCCCGGGCGATGGCCACGCCGAGTCCCGACGACGCGCCGGTGACGATGGCGGTGCGGGGTGACTCTTGAAGGGGAGGGGGGGGCTGGGTCATCGGAGTCCCTATCAATAGCAGCCCATCACACTGGCGGCGGGGTGATTTCTTCGAGCATTTCCGCCCGGGTCGGGCCCAGTCTGAGTGGTTCGCGTTCCTCTCGGCCCTGCCAGATCGCCAGGACTCGCGTAAGAAGGTCTGGGGCGGCCATCAGGTCTTGGGGGCTGTCGAGCATGTTGAAGACCCGCATGAAGGCTCGAAGAACCACGATATCCTCGCGCAGCGCGGGAACCAGGCCGTGTACGAGGACCGAGCGCATGTAGGCTTTGGGGTCGATTGTGCCGTCGTCGCGCTGGAAGGCGAAGGGGTCGTCGCCCCGGTTGTCGACCTGGTCGCGCTCCTTGGCGGCGCGATCCTGCTCGAGCGAGTTTGCGTACCAGGGGACGAGTTCCCTGGCGATGCCCGCGTCGATTTCCTGGGCGAAGGCGAGGGCGTCGTCGGGGTGGTGGGCGTAGGCGTCGGCGAGCAGCCAGGCGGAAATCCAGGCCGACGTACAGCCCCGGCCCGAGATGGGGTTCTGGTGCATCAGGGCGTCGCCGATGGGGTAGACCCCCAATGCCAGGGGCTTCTCGTCTCGTACGAAGTACCGAAGCGTGTTCTTGAGATTGGCGTAGGTGTAGACGTCGGTGATGGGTTCGGAAACTTCGGGCGCCACCCACGGCCCCGTCGTGGGAAGTGACTGCGCGACGGCCTGGAAGGTTTCGGCGTCGCGGACCTTGCGCAGGGCATCGTCGCCTGGGGAAGCGGCGAGGGTGATCGAGAAGATCTGCGAATCCCCCATGAAGATTGCGTATTTGAGGTAGCCGAGGTCGCCACCGATGGGGCCCTCGAGGGTGGGCGGGGTGACGCCTTCGATGACCCGGTAGAAGCGCGAGCAGTAGAAGATTCCGCAGCCCTCGGAGTCCTTTTCGAGGGCTGCGGCTCCGATGGCTTCGAGCCATTGGGCGAGTTGGGTATTTCGGCCAGAGGCGTCAACGACCAGGTCGGCCGGCAGGGTCTCTTGCTCGCCCTCCGAGTTCAGGATCTCGACGCCTTCTACTCGGGGCAGGCCGGACGCCTCGTCGAGCTGGGCGACGAGGCCAGTCACCTTGATGCCCGCCCGGTAACGAGCCGAGGTCGACTCTTCGATATGGCGGCGCAGGGTCCAGTCCAAGGTGATTCGGCGACACGCCAGCAAGACGATCTCATCGTCCTCGGGGACGAGTTCCGGGTTTTTGAAAGTGCCTCGGACGAGATCGCTGAAGGGCAGGGGCGCGGCTCCGGCGGCGATTAGTTCTTCATAGAGTTTGGGGGCCCTCTCGCGGATGCCGTTGTGGAGGCGCGCGAGGAAGGCGTGGGAATGACGCGTCTGGGGAGCGCCTCTCCGCTCCCAGAGGTCGAACGCCTCCATGGGGGAGTCGCAAGCGGGCAGGGATTCGCCCTCGAGGACGGTGACCCGGTGGCCCTGGCGGGAAAGGGCGAGTGCTGCGAAGAGCCCCGCCGCGCTTCCGCCGACGACGATGATTTCCCGGGTCGGCTGGGCGTGGGTGCTTGGCCCGCTGTCGCTTTCTTCTTTGCCGCTCATGATTCCGTTCGCTGATTCGTGGCCGCTGCCGGTCGTGGTCGATGGGCGTATAGGCTCGCCCAACGCGTTGGATCTCGCCAGCCGTCTTCCTGCGCCTGGATCTCGCCCTGTAAAGAAAAAAATGGGACGAGGAGAGAAGGTGGTAGGCTTTTACGATGCCCGCCCTCGAGACAACGGCTCCTCGCACTGTTGGACCCGCGCCCCTCTCGGTTGGAGCCAGTCGATACGCCCTGGGGTTGCTGGTCGTCGTTTACGTTTTTAACTTCGTCGACCGTTCGATCCTCTCGATCCTGCTCGAGGACATCAAAGAAACTTTCGACGTTTCGGATACCTACCTCGGATTCCTGTCGGGGATCGCGTTTGCGCTCTTGTATACCATTATGGGGATTCCCATCGCGCGTTGGGCCGACCGCGGGAAGCGCACGACGATCATCGCCCTGGCCATTTTGGTCTGGAGTAGCATGACGGCGGCCACCGGGTTGGCCCGCAGCTTTGCCCAGCTTGCCCTGGCGCGGGTGGGCGTGGGCATTGGCGAGGCGGGCTGCAGTCCGCCCGCCCACTCATTGATCTCCGATTATTTTCCACCCGAGCGCCGGGCGACAGCGCTCTCGATCTACTCCTTGGGAATTCCCATTGGGGGTGCCATTGGATTCTGGGCGGGGGGTTGGCTCAACGAGTTCTTCGACTGGCGCGTGGCTTTCATGGTCGTGGGGCTTCCGGGTTGTTTTCTAGCCATCATCGTAAAGCTGACCCTGCCCGAGCCGCCCCGGGGCGCTCGGGACGGAGTGGCCAGCAACGGGGAAGGAGAGAATACCCGGGAGGTGCTGCGCTTTATGCTCTCCCTTCGCTCCTTCCGCCACATGGCCTTCGGGGCCGCGCTACACGCCTTCTACGGCTATGGCGCGAGCGCCTTTGTCGCCGCGTTCTTTATGCGCTCCCACGGCATCCCGAGTGGCGAGCTCGGGACCTGGCTCGCCGCTCTCGGCTTCACAGGCGGCGTCGCGGGCACCTATCTGGGGGGCTTCCTGAGCGATCGGCTCGCGGTCCGGGATCTTCGTTGGCATATGTGGGTGCCGGCGATCGCCACGGCGATCTATATCCCCTTCGCATTCCTCCTCTACTTGTGGCCTGATGGTCGTATGGCTTTGATCCTCTCTTTTCCGGGCTCATTTCTCGGTGGCATGTACCTTGGGCCGACTTTCGCGACGACCCAGAGCATCGTTCCGCCGCGGATGCGGGCGACGGCTTCGGCGATTCTGCTCTTCGTGATCAACCTCATCGGCCTCGGCCTCGGTCCCCAGGTGGTCGGCATCCTGAGCGATCTGCTGCAGGGTTCGTTCGGCATCGAGTCCTTGCGCTACGCGTTGCTGTCCGTGGTCGTCACCTTCGCTGCCTGGTCTGTGCTCCACTACGCCCTGGCGGCTCGGACCCTGGTCGCTGATCTCAAGGCAAAGGACGCGCTCGAGGCCTGAGTTCCTGTGCCTCGGGGGCGGGCTCGGCTACTCTGGTTGCTATGAGTGAGCTCTTGCGGGACTCGGCAGCGCGGCGCCCTCTGGTTCTCTGGGATGGCGAATGCGCTTTGTGTCGCCGGGCGGCGGAACGGTGCCAGGAGATCGACGTGGCCGACCGGCTCGAGGTCGTCGCCTATCAGGAAGCTCCGTCACCGCCCATGACCGAATCTCTTCGCCGGGAATGCGCAGATGCGCTCCATGTGATCGATGGCGAGGGGAGAGTGCTGCGGGGTGGCCGGGCGCTGCTTTTTATTCTCGGAGCCCTCGGTTATCCACGAACCGCGCGCGTGCTGGGCTCGGTTCCCCTGGTCTGGGGCGTAGAACTCGTCTACCGGGGCGTGGCGCATAATCGCCAGAGGATTAGTCGCTTTGTTTTTTGGGTCGGGGGGGGATGACGGCTCGCCCGCGTCGGCGGGGGAGGGAACGGGCCTTGAGGGTGGCGACCCGGTCGGCGACCACGTCGTAGAGTTCGTGAACTTCGACGGGTCGACCCTGCTGGATTCGTTTCGAGAAGAGCGTGACAGGGAAGAAGAGATCTTCCTCCTGCTTCCAGCGAAGGGCCCGGCTTCGGCCGTAATCGTCGTCCACCACCACCCAATGAAGGTCCAGGTTCTGGGCCATGACATCGCCGAGGGCGAGGCCCAGGGCCTGCTGTTCGAAGACGTCTTCCCGCTCGATGGACTGGCTGTCGAGGAGGCGCTGGATGATTTCGAGGTCGCGAATTTCTCCGCCAGTGAGGGGGGTGCCGAGATGACGCCGAGAGAGCGTCTTGGCGAGTTCGCGTTGACGACTTGATTTGATCTGGTCCGCCGTGGCCGGCTCTTCGACGGTTCGCTGCTTGATTTGGCCCCCGGCCGCTGGCGGAGTGCTCAGTGCGAGTAGCCCCCCGGCGGTCAGGGCGAGGGCGAGCCCACGGGCAAGGGAGGAGGACCGCAAATTGGGAATATGGGGTCTGTCCGGCAAGCTTGACCTCGGTTTTTGCTCGCTGTCATGATGACGCGGAGCCCGTGGAGGCTAGCCCATCCCGCGAGAGACACGGGTTGGTCTCAACTCGACCTTGAGCGGGATCGGCCCCCTCGCGGGCGGCCGGATGCCGGAGTGCTGCTGGCCCGGCCCCGAGTGAAGCCGATGATTTTGTAGCCCCGTTCGGCCCGAAGAATTTCCATGGAACCCGCCGCCGAGAGGCTGCGCTCGTAGGGAAGCGTTCGGTTGGCGACGATGAGGGCGCGACCTCCCCGAGACAGCGCCTCGGTCAGGCGGGTGAACATGGCCTGGGCAGGGCGCAGGTCGACCTCTTTTCCGCCGTGGAAGGGAGGGTTGACTAGAGCGAGGTCGAACTCGTCCTCGGGGCAGGCTTCCTCGGCGTCCCACCACTCGACCCGGGATCGCGACTCGACGCCCAGGCTCTCGGCGTTCCGCGTCCCGCTGGCCACGGCGCGAATATCACCGTCGAGGAGCAGAGCCCGGGCATCGGGCCAGCGGAGCAGGGCCGAGAGGGCCAGTGGCCCAATGCCGCAGCCGAGATCGAGCACGCGCTGGGGAGGGGGTTGCTCGGCGAGGGTTTCGAGCAGGAGCTCGGTGCCCAGGTCGAGGCGTTTGGCGCTGAATACGCCGGGCTCGGCGTGAAGGGCCTGGCTAGTTCCCTGGGGCAGGGACAAGGTTATCTGGCTGGCGGGAGCGGGCTTGGGGGCGGAAGTTTCAGTCCGCTCGAACGCGACGATGCGCGCATGACGCCGATTGGCGAGTACCCGCGCTTCCTGGCCCAACTCCTGGCCCAATCGTTTGACCGCCGACCGGATCCCCAATTCGTTTCCGCCGCAGATGAGCAGCCGCCCGCCGGTCTCGATGAGCTGCCACGCGTGGCCCAGATCCCGCCAGGTGGCCGCCCGGCTCTTTTGAAGGTGGACCAGGCCCTGGCGAAAACTTCCCTCTTCGCGGGAGGGGGCCGAGCCCACGGCGGCTACCCCCGCCGCCGTGGCCTCGAGCCAGGCCGCCCGCCAGGGGAGGATGGCGACACCTCCGTGGCGTTCAGCGGCGCGGTAGCCCTGGAACTCGCAGAGCGCTTCGTCTTTCAGCACTCCCGGGTCAAAGATCAATTCGTCTGCAGCCATAGCCAAACCATAGACGATGCCTCGCGGCAACTCGCCCCTGGAGTGAATCAGTCGCGCGCTTCGCGGAGGGATTCGAGGTGGGGGCCGAGGAATCGATCCTCGGGATCCCAGGCGTCGCGAACCCGCCACCAGTCGGCCCATCTCGGGTGGAGATCGGCCAACTCCCCTCCGCTCCGGTAATGAACTTTGCCCCAATGCGGACGACCGGCGAATTCCTTGAAGAGGGCCTCGCAGGCTCGGAATACCGGTTCGTCCGGGGCGTCGATTCCCTGGTGAACCGAGAGGGTCGCCGTGGGCCTTTCGTAGGCAGTGGAGAGCCAGACGTCATCTTCGGCCAGGCTTCGGTATTCCAGGGGCCACGCGAGTTCGGGAAAATCGCGCTGGAGCATCTCGGCGAGCTGACGAAAGCACGCGGGGCCCTGTTCCCGGGGAACCGAGTACTCCATCTCCGAGTGTTTGTCCGGGCGTTCGTTAGCGAGCACTTGATCGCTCCAAGCCACCCGCTTGCCCTCCTCGGCTAGGGGGTAGACGGGTGCGTCCTCCGTCTCTTCGATGGCCTTGCAGGCGGCCCTCTGGCTCCCGGGCATCCAGAAAAATTCAAAATGCCGGGTGGCGTGGATGAGGGGTTCGATGCGGTCGAGGACCGCGTCGAGGTCTTCGAGCCAGAGTCGCTCCCGCAGCCGGTAGGCGGGCCTTACGGCCACGGTCAACTCGGTCACTACGCCGAGGCCGCCGAGATTCAGCCGCGTGGCCTGGAAGAGCTCGGGCTCCTGATCGGGAGAGCACTCCACGACGCGGCCGTCGCCCAGGGCGATGCGCGCGCCGAGTAGCCCCGCTGAGAGGTTTCGCAGGCGGGCGCCCGTGCCGTGGGTTCCCGTGGCCAGTGCCCCGCCCAGGCTCTGGCGATCGATGTCGCCCTGGTTGATGAGCGCCACGCCCCGGGCGCGCAGGGGTTCGCCAAGCTCTGAGATTCGGGTGCCCGCTCGGATCCTCGCAGAGCCCGCCTCCGGGTCCACGGCGATGACCCCGGCAAGGCCGGTGATGTCCACCAGGACGCCCTCGGTACGGACCAGAGGGGAGTGGCTGTGGCACGCGCCCGCGACTCCGACGCGCTGTCCGTTCCGCCGGGCGGAGGCAATGGCCTCGACCACTTGGGATTCGTCTTGGACCGAGACGATGGAAGCGGGTTCGGCGCGAAGGCGCCCCGACCAGTTGGACCATTGAGCCACGTCAGTCTCCGTTCGTGCAGGCGCGTGGCCGGATCTGTACAACTGTCCGACCGCCGGGTTCAAGAGAGTCTTGAGATCAGGCTTTCCCTTGTCAAGGGGAGCTCCTCCACATGGGCGGCCTGGATTCGTCTATGCGATGCTTCGACGGCAATGCGGAGGACGGCTCGCCCGAGTCGGACGCTCACCGGAGCCGTGGAGTGATGCCTCGCATTGATCCAACGTAGAACACCCAGCGAGGACGAATGAATGCGCTTTACCATCGCCGAATCCATGGTTTCACCCGAGAGCTATATCCCCCTGGCGATCGCGGCCGAAGAGGCCGGTTATCACTCCTTTACGATTCCCGACAGCATCTGCTACCCGGAAGTCTCGGACAGCAAATACCCCTATACACCGGACGGCAACCGCGAATTTCTCGACGGCAAACCCTTCATTGAGCCGATGATCCTGTGCGCGACATTGGCGGCGGTGACCGAGCGCCTGCGCTTCACGACCTTTGTGGTCAAGCTTCCGGTGCGCAACCCGGTCTTGGTGGCGAAGCAGGCCATGTCCGTGGCGGTGCTCAGTAATAATCGCTTGGGCTTTGGAGTGGGGATCTCTCCTTGGCCCGAAGATTTCGCCGTAACCGGCGTGCCCTTGGCCGCGCGAGGCAAGCGCATGGACGAGATGATCGACATCATCCGGGGTCTGGAAACCGGTGAATTCTTCGAGTTTCATGGGGATCATTTCGATTTTCAGAGCATCAAGATGAGCCCCGCCCCGAGTCGGCGGATCCCGATCTTGGTCGGTGGCCATGCCGAACTCGCCCTGCGCAGGGCGGCGCGGACGGGCGATGGTTGGATGCACGCGGGAGGGAGCGGCGAAGATCTCCAGGGGATGCTCGACCGCTTGACGGAATTGCGCCGGGAATACGGGCGGGAGAAGGAGCCCTTCGAGATTCACGTCATCTCTATGGACGCCTTTACCCTGGACGGCATCAAGCGCCTAGAGGATATGGGGGTGACCGACGCCATCGTCGGCTTCCGCAACGCCTACGAGGCCGACGTGACGACCCTGGATCACAAGATCGGTTCGCTCAAGAGTTTCGCGGACAAGGTGATCGCCAAGCTCTGAGCCGGGTTGTGTGTGGGCGCCTCCCCGCCCCGGGTTTCGGGGTTGTTGCGCCGGGGGCGCTACCAGAGTTCGAGGCCGATCCTGAATCCGACGGTGTCGATGCCCAGATTCGGCGGATGGCTGTTGGCGTTGGAGACGTGTTGCCAGAGCACACTGGCGATCAGCGAGAAGTCGTCGCTAATGGGATGACGAACGCCCAGTGCCGTATGGATAAAAAAGCTCACCCCATCATCCTGGCCGGTGAGCCCGAAAGCCAAGTCGCCGACTCCGAGACTGCCCTCGATATAGGGCCGAGTTTTCCAGTTCGGGCTGAAGAGGTAGCGGAGCCCCAAGCTCCCCGCGGCGGCGGTCCCGCTGCCGGGGTCGAGTTCGACCAGGACGGTCGCTTGGAGCAGGCCATCGAGGCGCCCATCGTACCAGGCCTCGCCCTCGCCGAAGGTGTGGAGGGGCATGCGAAGGCTGGGTTCGATGGCCAGGGTTCGCACGTCCTGCACGTCGCTTCCGCGCTGATTGTCCCGGGGCGCCACGCCGTAGCCGTAGCCGATGGCGAGCCCGTAGCCGAGACGGTGCTCATGGGAGCTCTCCTCCGAGGCGAAGGCGGGGCTCGGGGCCAGAATGAGAGCCAGAGCAAGTGCCAGACCAAGTGCCGGGGAAACCAGCGTCCAGTCTCGGGGTCGAAAAATCCGGGCAAGCGACGATGGCGACAAGAGCGACAAGGGCGACAAGAGAGTCAAAAGGGTCGGACCACCACAAATATGACGATGCCCACCATGAGCAGGGTGGGGACCTCGTTGGCGATTCGGAAGAAGCGCTGGGGGCGTTGGTTGCGGTCGGCGGCAAAATCATCGCGCCAATGAAGCATCTGGCGATGGGTGAAAAGGAGCCCGCCCACCAGCGCGAGCTTGAGCCAGAGCCAGAGGCTGCCCCCGGCCGTGGCGCCGGCGAGATAGCCGGGTAGGCAGAGCATGGCGAGTCCAAAGCCGACGCTGGCCAGCATGGCGGGGAAGAGGATCAGGCGCGCGAGCTTGTCCTCCATGACCTTGAAGGTTTCCGAGGTTTCGGAGCCCGGTTCGGCCTCGCAGTGATAGACGAAGAGCCGGGGCAGGTAGAGGAGCCCCGCCATCCAGGAGATGACGGCAATGATGTGGAGTGCCTTGAGCCAGGGCAGGGCATGAGCCCATATTTCGGACACGCTGGGCGACCTCTGGAGACGGGGGGGTCGGCCTATTCTAGCTCGCCCATCGGGATTGCGGAGCCCCAAGGGCTGGATCGTACTTCGCTCGATTCGAACGGGTTTCGAGAATGCGGGTGCGGGAGGCTTTGGGTAGAGTTCCGCCCCCGGGCCCCTCCGGCGACCGGTAGAAAGTGATTTTCGTGTACAGCATCCTGATATCGCTTCTGGTGGGGACGCTCTTGGGCGTGGCCTACACCCTGCTCGGATTCTGGAAGACCTGGGCTATGGGGATCATCCTCGGGGTGCTCCTGGCCTTGGGCACCTTCGTGCTCTTGTCGCGGATTATCTCCAAGCGGTTCGAGCCGCGCTTCCTCCAGGCCCAAAAACAGCTGCAGTCTGGAGCAACGACTTTGGCGATGCAGACCCTTGAGGAGTTGATTCCCCTCGGACGCTGGCAGGTGATGCTGACTGGGCAGATCTATGCCCAACTGGGCATCCTCGCCTATGGCGCGGAGAAGGAGGATCTCGCTGTTGACTACCTCGAAAAATCTGCGCTGCGCGCCCCCGATGCCCGCATGGCCCTCGCGGCTATCTACTTTCGTCGCAAGAACGCCGCCAAGGCCTTTGAAGCTATGGAAATTGCGATTCGCGGGAGCAAAAAACAAATTCTCCCCTATCACGCCTACGCCTGGATGCTCAACAAGAACGGGGACAGCGACAAGGCCATCGAGCAGCTTCGGCGTTGTCTGAAAGTGGAGTCGAGCAACGAGGCCAGCAAGGAAAACCTGCTGCGGCTGCAAAATAATCGCAAACTCTTGATGAAGCGGTTCGGAATGCCCTGGTATGCGCTCAAGCTGGAGAAACCCCCGGCATCCATGCGTCAATACCAGCCGGGAACCCATCGGGGTATGCGGGCCAAGCAGCGCAAGCAGAAGCGTCGAGGCTAGTTCGGACCGCGAATTTTTAGGGGTGCCCGGGCGCGAATATCCGCGGACGAGGCCCCCACGACGATTTCTCTCGCTCCGGGTTCGGCTCTCCACGCTCCAATGTTTTCGTCCCAGTGCTCGAAGGCTCGGGCCGGTAGCGTGAGGCGAATGGACTCGGCCTGGCCGGCGTCGAGGTCGATCTTCGCGAAGGCGCGCAACTCCTTGTCCGGCCGTTCGGCGCCGGCGTCGGGTTCACGGACGTAGACCTGGACGACCTCCTGGCCGGCCCGGCTTCCGGTGTTGGCGACTCGGATCGAGATCTCGATGGCCTCGCCGGCCCGGGCGGATTCGGGCACCCGGAGCTCGTCGTACACGAATTCGCTGTAGGAGAGCCCGTGCCCGAAGGGGATGCGAGGCTCGACCCCCCGGCGCTCGTAGCCGCGGTAACCCATGAGCCGACCCTCCCCGTATTCCACGCGCCCATTCTCGCCCGGGTAGTGGGGGAAGGCCGGACTGTCCTCTAGGCGGGCGGGCCAGGTCGTGGGTACCCGGCCCGAGGGATTCACCTCGCCGAAGAGGATATCCGCGAGGGCGTGCCCGAGTTCCTGGCCGCCGAAAGAGAGCTGGAGTAGGGCCCCGCAGGCTTCGATCCAATCCAGGGCCACCGGGCTGCCGACGTTCAGGGCGACCACGGCATCCGGGCGGACCGCCAGCACGCTCTTCGCCAACTCGTCCTGGCGCCCGGGAAGCGCCATGTCCCGGCGATCATTGCCCTCGGTTTCCCATTCCCCGGTCGTGCCCAGGACGAGCACGACGGCATCCGCCGCCTCGGCGGCGGCCACCGCGCGCTCGATGCCGTCGGCGGGTTGGGGGGGGAGGGCTCCGAATTGCAGCCCCGCGCTCGTCAGGGTGGGGTCGCTCTGGAACTCGATGCGCAGGGCGTAGGACTCGCCTTCTTCGAGGTGAATCTGAGCCCGGCGCTCGGCGGATCCGTTGCCAAAGAACGCGTCGCCGGGCTCTTGGTCCTGGGCGTTGTCGAGGAGGAGCGCGTCGTCGATGAAGAGGCGGCTGCTTCCAGCGCTCTGCAAGCCGAAATCGTAGAGCCCCCCGGTCTTGGCGGTGAAGGAACCCGAGTAGCGCGCGCTGAAATTGCGCGAATCGACCCTGGGCGAGAACTCGCCCATCCAAAAAGCTCGGCAGCGCCGGACGATCCGGGTTTCCACCGCCGGCCCGCGACCGATTTCACCGTTCCAGTACTCGAGGAGAAGCCCGGGACGATCCTCACCGCCGGCGGGTCGCAGGGAAGCCGGATCGATAGCGGGCAGGTATTTATCGATGCGGCAGCCGGGCTCGTGCAGGATTTCGACACCTTCGCCCAGGTATTCTTTCAGGGCGGCGAGGGGATGAATTTCATAGTGCGCACGCACGATGGAACTTCCGCCCCCTTGGATTTGGGCGTGTTCGGCGTTGGGCCCGATTAGCGCGAGCCGCCGAATACGCCGGGCGTCCAAGGGCAGTACGCCTCGGTTGCGCACGAGAACGATGCTCTCCGCGGCGACCCGCCGGGCCAGCACCCGGTGCTCGGGTCGATCCTCCGCGCGTTCGTCTTCTTCCGGGCGGTCGTCGTCCAGGCGCCCGCAGGCCGAGAGGATTCCGAGCAGGCGCCGCACCTTGTCGTCGACCCGGGATTCGTCGACCTCGCCCGCCCGCACCGCCGCGAGCAGGTGTTCGCCCATGGCCCGGGGCGGCCCGGGCATTTCGAGGTCCAACCCGGCATTGGCATTGGCCACGGTTTCCGTGGCGGCTCCCCAATCGCTGATCACCAAACCGCGAAAACCCCACTCGTCCTTGAGGACTCCCTGCAGCAAGTCTTCGTGACTCGAGGCGTAGATTCCGTTGACGCGGTTGTATGCCGACATCACCGCCTGAACCCGGGCCTCCCGGACCGCGGCCTCGAAGGGGGGCAGATAGAGTTCGCGAAGCGGCGCTTCGCCGACCTCGGAGCTGATACTATGGCGTTCGAATTCGGAGTCGTTGGCGACAAAATGCTTGACGCAGGCCGCGACCCCCGTGGCCTGCACGCCCTCGATGAAAGCCACCGCGATTCGGGCCGAGAGGTGAGGGTCCTCGGAATAACATTCGAAGTTGCGACCGGCCAGGGGATGGCGATGGAGATTCACCGTGGGGCCGAGGACGAGTCCCGCGCCCTTGCTCCGGGCCTCCTGACCCAGGGCGTCGCCCACTCGCCGGATCAGGTCGACGTTCCATGTCGCCGCCAGCGCCGCGCCCACCGGAAAGCATGCCGCGCTGGCGCCGCTGATCCCGTTGCCCCGGACCCCATTGGGGCCGTCGCTGACCTTGAGGGCGGGGATCCCGAGGCGCGGTACCGGGGTGGTATGCCAGGGGCCCGAGCCAGCGCAAAGGGCGACTTTTTCCTCGAGGGTCAGAGCGGCGAGCAGGCGCGTGATACGGGGCTCGTCTTGGGTCATCGCGTGGCCCTCCGGGCGCCCCTAGCCGTCAAGCTCGTTGTGGAGAATCTGGTCGAGGCTCTGCCGCCTTCGAATCAGCCGGGCCTGTCCGTCGAGTCCGATCAGGACCTCGGGCGCCTGGGGAAAAGAATTATAATTGCTCGCCGCCAGCCCCGAGCAGTAGGCGCCGGCGCCGCCAATGACCAGCGAGTCGCCGGGGATGGGGCGCGGGAGTCGGCGCGGGGCGAGGCCTTCCGGGTCGCCGGGTGCGGGGGTCATCATGTCACCGCTCTCGCAGCAATGGCCGGCGATCAGCACGTCGATTTCTTCGCGGCTCGCCCCGGCGTCGCCGGGGAAGAGGGCAATCGGGTGCTGGGCGCCGTAGAGGTTGGGCCGAAGGAACTCGGTCATGCCGGTGTCTACCTTGGCAAAGGTGTAGCCCTCGCTTCCGGTATCGACGACGTCCGTGACCGCTGCGATGATGGCCCCGGCCCGGGCGACCAGATAAGTGCCGGGCTCGATTTCCAGGTGGAGCGCCCGCCCGTGCTGGCGTTTGAAATCGCGAAAATCGTCGAGTAGGGCATTTCCGATCTCTTGGAGATCGGCGGTAATCTCCCCGGGCATGCGAGCGATCTTGAAGCCGCCCCCCAGGTTGAGGGTTGTGACTTCGGGCAATTGCGCCGCGACGTCGAGAGAGAGTCGGGCGCAATGCTTCCAGGCTTCGGGATCTCCCCCGGAGCCGATATGGGTATGCATTCGGGTGACACGCACCTTCGTTTGCTCCTGGATCGCGCGGACCCGGTCGAGGTGTTCGTGCCAGATCCCGAAACTCGATGCGGGGCCGCCGGTATTGGTGCGGTTATTGTGCCCGGTGCCCAGGCCCGGGTTGATACGCACCGAGACCTCGCCGCCCGGGAAGAGTCGCCCGTAGGCCTCGAGCTGGCCGAGGGAGCACGCGTTGAAACGGACGCCCTGGTCCACCAGGCCCTTGAGATCCTGGGGCAATTCTTGGGCGCTGATCTGGATATGCTCCCCGGGCACCCCAGCGAGCATGGCGCGCTGGGCTTCGAAGCCGCTGCTGGCGTCGATGTGAAGGCCCATATCGCTGAAGAGGCGAACGATCGCGGCGGTGGGCAGGGCCTTCATGGCATAACGAGCGGTCAGGCCATAGGCGTTCGGAAAGGCGAGTACCTCCCGGGCCGCCTCTTCCAGGCTGCGCTGGTCATAGGCGTAGAGCGGCGTGCCGTGCTCGGCGCGCAGGGACTGGATTTGCTCGGGGCTCAGGAAATTCATGGGGCTCGCTCGGTTGTTGGAGGATAAGGCCGGGATGCTTTTCGGCCGAAATACTAGCCGTCGATGAAGATTCCTGCTTCGCGGCTCGGCGCCCCGCCTGGGGGCCGCAGGCCCGAGCGATGGAGAGGATGAGCGCGCCCGCCACCGCGAGGGGCAGGGCGACAAAGAGCCCGTAGAGGCCCGGCCAGGGCGAGAGCAGCAACTCGAGCATGGGGAGAAGGGTCCTTCCCGACGGCTCTTATCCAGCTTTTCCGAGTATTCTGGCCGAACCCCAGAAATATGTCAGAAGTGTTCGATATCGAAACAAAGTTCCTATTTTATTGACGGACTAGAGGACGTAGACTGGGCGCCAGGAGGCGTGGTCCCGCCACGACTTGTCGATGCCCTTCGCTTGCTCCTTAGTCCCGTTTCGTTTTTCGGCGCTCGTCGCCGAATCGCTTGGCCCCCGGCTTCTGTGCCTGGCCGCCCTGCTTTTTCTGCTCGCGCCGCTCTCGCCGGCTCGCGCCGTGCCGGCGGTGGGTTATTACGCCTCGGTCAATGCTTCGAGCTCTGCGCTCCTGCGGGCCACCCTTCACGGAGTGATCGAAGATCACCAACGCTTTCCCTATACCTCCACCGCGACGGATACCTGGGACATTCTCGAGCAGGCCGACGAGAACCCGGCCATCGCCTCAGAGATTCTGGACGTCTATATGAACGCCAGTTTCCCCAAGAATGGCGGCGGCGGAGGAGGGTATAACCGGGAGCACACCTGGCCGAAATCTTACGGCTTTCCGAACGACGGAAGTACCAATTATCCCTACACGGATTGCCACCACCTCTTTCTTTCCGACGAGGGCTACAACAGTTCGCGCAATAACAAGCTCTACGCCCAATGCGATGCCGCTTGCGCCGAGCGCGCGACCGTGGCCAACGGCGGGGTCGGGGGGACGAGCGGTGTCTACCCGGGTCAGTCGAATTGGACCACCACGGGAGTCTGGCAGACCTGGTCCGAGCGCCAGGGAGACGTAGCCCGGGCGCTCATGTACCTGGATGTGCGCTACGAGGGGGGAAACCACGGGTTGACCGGGGCCTCGGAGCCGGATCTGGTTCTTACGGATGATGCCAGTCTCGTGACCGTCACCGGGACGAACGCCTCCCTGGCCTATATGGGTGAGCTCTCGGTTCTGCTGGCCTGGCACGCGGCGGACCCGGTGGATGCCCGGGAGCAGGCGCGCAACGACATCATCGAATCCTACCAGGGCAATCGCAATCCCTTCATCGACCATCCCGAATGGGCGGCCTGTCTCTTTGCGGGCCTCTGCGGCGGGGGCGGGGGGATCGGCGCCCCGAGTGGCCTGCAGGCCTTGGCCACCGGGGGACCGGTGGAACTCGATTGGAACGACAACCTGGAACCCGATCTGTCGGGCTACCGGCTGCAGCGCGGCCTGGCGCCCGGTGGGCCCTATGTGGACCTGCACCTGGGTCTGCTCACGGCGAGCGACTTCGTCGACCACTCAGCGAAGTCGGGTTGGCTCTACTACTACGTCGTCACTGCGGAGAACGCAGGGGGCGAGGAGTCCCTCCCCAGCAATGAGTTGGCCGTCGCAGTGAATTCGGCGCCCTGGATCAACGAAATTCACTACGACAATGCCAGCACCGATCAAGACGAGGGCTTCGAGATCGCCGGCCTCGCGGGAACCGACTTGTCGGGCTGGCAGCTGGTGACCTATAACGGGAGCGGCGGGGCGGTGATCACCTCCGTCGCCTTGAGTGGTGTGCTGCCCGATGATGGCAGCGGCTACGGCTTCCTCTTCTTCTTCCCGACCTCGCTTCAGAACGGGCCCGCCGATGCCCTGGCCCTGGTGGATCCGGGGGGAAACGTGGTGGAGTTCCTGGGCTACGAGGGCGTGGTGGTCGCGGTGGGCGGCCCCGCTGACGGTCTCATATCGACGGATATCGGGGTCAGCGAGAGCAGTGGTGTGCCCGTCGGACACTCGCTTCAGCGCCAGGGGCAGGGCAGCCAGGGCTCGGATTTCAGCTGGGCGGTTGCGGGTCCGCATACCCGGGGCGCCGTGAATACCGCGCAGACCCTGGCCATTCCGGTCGCCCTGCCCATGCTCTCGCCCGGGGCGCTGGTCGTCTGGACTGCGCTTCTGCTGGGGTCGGGAAGCCGGTTGCTCTCGAGGCGTAAGCGTTAGGGCTCGGTCGAGGGCGACTGCTGATTACGGCGGGGGGGGTGCTAAGCTCGCCCGCTTGAGATTTAACCCCTGCAGCAAGGCCCGGCTCCCTGTCGCGTCAGAAAGAGTTTTCCGTGTCCACCGACGAACCCAATGAGTCCAGGGATTTCATTCGCGCGATCGTGACCGAAGATATTGCCTCGGGAACCAACGGCGGCCAGGTGGCGACGCGCTTTCCGCCCCACCCCAACGGTGCCCTGCATATCGGCCACGCCAAGGCGATTACGCTGAATTTTAGTATCGCCGAGGAGTTTGGCGGCACCTGCAACTTGCGCTTCGATGACACGAACCCCGGCGCCGAGGAGCAGGAGCACGTCGACGCCATCATCGAGGACGTAAAATGGTTGGGCTTCGATTGGGGGGATCGTCTCCACTTCACATCCGACTATTTTGAATCGCTCTACGCCATGGCTACGCGCTTGATCGAAAAGGGCCTGGCCTTCGTGGACGATCAGGACGCCCAGCAGATGCGGGCCAATCAGGGGGGCCTCACCGAACCCGGCACGAATAGCCCGTTCAGGGAAAGAAACGTCGAGGAGAATCTCGACCTCTTCTCCCGGATGAGGGCGGGTGAATTCGACGAGGGGAGCCGGGTTCTGCGCGCCAAGATCGACATGGCCTCGCCGGTCCTGACCTTGCGCGATCCCATCATGTACCGGATCCAGAAGACTCGGCATCATCGAACCGGGGACACTTGGCCCATTTACCCCCTCTATGATTTTGCCCACGGGCAGTCCGATGCCATCGAGGAGATCACCCACTCGCTCTGCAGCATCGAGTTCGTCGGCCACCGGCCGCTCTACGACTGGTTTGTCGATGCCCTGGGATTTGAGAAGAAGCCCCGGCAGATCGAATTTTCTCGCCTGAACCTGACGTACACGGTTCTAAGCAAGCGCAACCTGAAGCGGTTGGTCGACGGGGGGCACGTGAGCGGCTGGGACGACCCGCGTATGCCCACGCTGCGGGGGCTGCGCCGCCGGGGCTATACCCCGGAGGCGATCCGTGAATTCTGTGCCGGAATCGGTCTGACCAAGCGAGACAACACCATCGAACTCGCTCGCTTGGAGCACAGCATTCGTCAGGATCGCAATGTGCGGGCGGCTCGTGTCATGGGCGTGCTGCGCCCGCTGAAGGTCGTGATCGACAATTTCCCCGAGGGCGAGGTCGACGAACTCGACGCGATCAATAGCCCCGAGGACGCGAGCATGGGCTCGCGCAAGGTTCCCTTTTCAAGGGAGATCTACATCGAGCGGGACGACTTCATGGAGGATCCGCCGAAGAAATTCTTTCGGCTGGGTCCGGGTCGTGAAGTTCGGCTCCGCTATGCGTATTTCATCACCTGCACCGATGTGGTCAAGGATGCCGACGGCGAAATCGTCGAGCTGCACTGCACCTACGACCCCGAGACGCGCGGGGGCGACGCCCCGGACGGTCGCAAGGTCAAGGGCACGCTTCACTGGGTATCGATCGCCCATGCCGTGCCCGCCGAGGTGCGGCTCTACAATGCTTTGTTCACCGTCGAGCAACCCGGGGCCCTCGAGGAGGGGGAGGATTTTATCGACCATCTAAACCCCGATTCCCTTGAGGTGGTGGAGAACGCGCAGTTGGAGCCGAGCATGGCGGGAGCTTCTCCGGGCCATTCCTACCAGTTCGAGCGAATTGGCTATTTCTGCGTCGATCCGGATTCGGCCGCTGATCGTCTGGTAGTGAATCGAACGGTAACCCTTCGCGATACCTGGGCGAAGCTTGCCAAGAAGGAGAAGAAATAATGGCGCGTTACGGAATGACGATTCCTCTGGCAGGGATCCCCCTCCACGAGCACGAAGACTGGTTCAAGGAGATGATCGACCTGGGCTATACGGATTTCTGGTCGTCCGAGGCGAATGCGCACGACGGCTTTACGCCCCTCGCCATGGCCGCGGCCTGGGCGCCTACCGCCCGCTTGGGGGTGGCTATCATTCCCGCCTACACCCGGGGGCCGGCGCTGATGGCTCAGTCGGTGGCCTCCCTGGCCGACGCGGCACCGGGGCGCTTCGTTATGGGGATCGGCGCGTCTTCAGACGTGATCGTGGGCCGCTGGAATGGGATGCCCTTCGAGCAGCCCTACCAGCAAGTCCGGGACATGGTGCGATTCCTGCGCAAGGCCCTGGCCGGGGAAAAAGTCGATGAGGCTTTCGAGCGTTTTACCGTCAAGGGATTCCGCTCGGGAGTGAACCTTCCCGAGCCGCCGCCGATCCTGGTGGCCGCCCTGCGCGAAGGTATGCTCAAACTCGCCGGCCGCGAAGGCGACGGTGCGATCCTCAACTGGCTTTCGGCGGAGGACGTGAAACAGGTGACCCCCTTTGTTCACGCGGGGGGCGAGGGCAAGGAGATCGTGGCGCGAATTTTTGTGCTGCCCGTTGAAGATCGGCAGATGGCCCTGGCTATCGGCCGGCGCGCTGTGGCCGCTTACCTGAATGTTCCGGTCTATGCGGCTTTCCACGAATGGTTGGGGCGTGGCGATCAACTCGCGGACATGTGGAAGCTCTGGAAGGAGGGGGATCGGAAGGCGGCCCTCGAGGCGATCCCCGAAGAGGTCGTCGATGCCCTGATCGTGAATGGCTCTCCCGATGCCTGCCGAGAGCATGTCCAGCGCTACGTCGAAAGCGGTGTTCATACGCCCGCTCTGGCGATCCTCCATACCGGCGATCTTAAACAGTCCATTCGAGACTTGGCTCCCCGGTAGCATCCGTGAGCCGAACGCTTCGCTTATCGCTTCGCCTGGCATGCGTCTTCCTCATGCTGTCCAGGGTGGCGGCGGCCGATGCTCCTGGGGGAGGGCGCTACGAGGATGCCTACGCCGAGCTCCTCTTAGGCTACACCGAGGCCGTCGATGCCGAGGTGGGCACCCGCGTCGACTATCGCGGGCTGGCGAAGGAGCCGCGTTGGCCAGTGATGGTGGCTGAACTCGCTCGGGTCAACCCCTCGGGATTGGCGACCCGGGAGGAGCAGCTCGCGTTCTGGATCAACGCCTACAATATCTTGGTGATTGATTTGGTTATCCGTCACTACCCACTGGAAAGCATTCGTGATATCGGATCTTTCTTCTGGCCGGTCTGGAAGAGGGAGGCCGGCCGTATCGGGGGCAAGGGCTATTCGCTCGATGAGATCGAGCACGAGATCTTGCGGCCCATGAAGGATCCTCGGATCCACGGGGCCATCGTTTGCGCCGCGATTTCCTGTCCGAATCTCGCTCGCTCCCCCTACCGGGCAGATCTGCTCGATGCCCAATTGGACGCCTCCCTTCGAGGTTGGCTGGCGCGTCCCGAGAAGGGATTCTTCGCCAACCGCCCGGAGAAAAAGATTCGTTTGAGCCGAATCTTCAAGTGGTTCTCCGAAGATTTTGGGGGCCAGCAAGGCGTTCTGGTCTTCATTGCGCCCTATCTGACCGAGTCTCAGAGGGACTGGCTGACCAGGATTAGCGAAGAAGTCGACGTCTCCTATTTCGACTACGACTGGCGGCTCAACGACTAGCGGGTCAGCCGGGTGAACTCCGGATCGGCTCCCATTGCACCCGCGAGTTTTTCTGGCTTCACCCGTTTCGGGTCGAAACAGGCGAACCAGACCCCCAAGCGGTGGATCCCTGGGCCAAGGCGATAGGCTGGGTGGGTGTCGGGGCCGCAGGCGCCGGTTCCGACTCCGCGCTGGTGTGTGTCGAGATAGACCTGGGTTTCGGGTCTGGCTCGGAGTTCATGGGTGTGCTGGGCCTGGTGCAGGTCGTGGCTGGTGTAGTGACTTGCTCCGAATTCAAACGGCTTGGCCCCACCGATCAGTAGCCCCGTTTCGGATTTTCGACAGAGGGCAAGCCAGCGAGTATCCGTTCGGTTGCCGTTCTCCTGGGGAACGACGTAGCGATGGTACTGGTCGTCGACGCTGCCGGAGTAGCGCCCCATCGGAGCCCCGTCTTTGCGGTCCCAGTAGTTTTCGTGTGGGCCGCGCCCAAACCATTCGAGGCGTTCGAATCCCCGGGTCATCTCCAGGTGAATTCCCACCCGGGGAAGGTCCTCCAGGGCGGCGCCCACCCTTATTTCGTTCTTGAGCGCGATCCAGCCAGCCGGCATGATCGTCCACTGCATGAGGTGATTGATCGAGTAGGCCTCCGGGGGGGCGTCTGCGGCCTCCGGGATTCGAGCTCGGGCCACCTGGATCGTACGGACGACGGTGCTGCCATTCTTTTGGCGTTGAATTCGGCAATCCGATGGAGTGATTTCGAGTTCGTCGAGTCCCCACTCGAGCCATCTGGGGAAGGGGGCGGGACTTGTTCCTGGTATCGCCTGAAGTCGATCATTATCGGTGGCCCCACGCCAGAGGTTCAGCTCGGGCGAGCGACTCCAGATTTCTTCACCCCGCCATTTCAACGAGGGCACTGTGCCCTGCCACTTGTGGACCGTGAGTTCCAGGTCGCCCGTAGAGATCGTGGCGCGACGATCGTCCTCGACGAGTTCGGTATCGGGAGTTGTCCTTCTTTTGCTGGGGCTCTTCTTCGCGGGCGGGGGTGTCCAGGGGATCTCGAACTGTTCCCAGGCGACTTCGTGGCCAGCCTTTGCCCAGGGCAGGGCCCGGCGTGTTCGAAAGGAGAGCTTTAGGTGGCAGACTTGCCCGGCCAGGAAGGCCGGACGCGAAAGTCCGAGGCTGAGGTTGCGAGATTCGCCCGGAGCAATGTCGAGTCGGGGGAGCCGCCCCTTTTTTCGAATTCGGCCGTCTACGCTCAACTCCCACCGGCCTGTCAGCCAATCGAGGGATGTGAAGTCTTGCTCGTTATGGAGACGAAGATTTCCCCGCTTGAGGTCTCGAACCTCCACGCGCAGGGGTTGTGCGAGCTTCTTGAATTCCCAAATCGCCGGGTGGGGGGTCCTGTCCGGTGCGAGTAGGCCGTTGATGCAGAAATTCAGATCGTTGGGCTCATCGCCGAAGTCGCCCCCGTACGCCCAATAGGGACGCTTCTGATCGTCGTATTGGAGCAGGCCCTGGTCGATCCAATCCCAGATGAATCCGCCCTGGAGGCCATGGTGTTTTCGAAACGCCGCCCAGTAGTCGGCGAGACCGCCACCGCTATTGCCCATGGCATGGGCATATTCGCAGAGGATCAGCGGCCGCTCGCCGGTCTTGGATTTAGCCCATCGGACGATTTCATCGACCGGGGCGTACATCGGGCAGACGACATCGCTGACTCTTTTCTCCCGGTAGAGATCCCATTGCAGCTCGCCCTCATAGTGAATCGGGCGGGTGGGGTCGTAGCCTCGGATCCACCCCGCCATAGCTTCGTGATTGGGTCCGTAGCCGCTTTCGTTCCCGAGAGACCACATGATGATGCTCGGATGGTTCTTGTCCCGGAGGACCATCCTCATTCCACGATCCAAAAATGCTGCGGCGTATCGAGTGTCATGGCAAATCCGCGAGAGGAAGGCGTGGGATTCGATATTGGCTTCGTCGATCACGTAGAGCCCGTATTCATCGCAGAGATCGTAGAAGTAGGGATCGTTGGGGTAGTGCGCGGTGCGGACTGCGTTGAAGTTGAACTGCTTCATGAGTAGAACATCGGCCAGCATGTCTTCGCGTGAGACTGCTTTGCCTCGGCTTTCATGATGATCGTGCCGGTTGACGCCCTTGATCATCACCGGGCGCCCATTGATCAACAGTTCGCGCTTGCGAATCTCCACTCGGCGAAAGCCGATGCGGCTCGAGACAGCCTCGACGCAGCGCCCTTCAGGATTGATCAGGCTGACAACGAGGCTATAGAGTTGTGGATCCTCTGCGGACCAAAGGCGCGGCTGGCGAACCTCGCTGAGGAATTCCGCCCAATGCCCCGAGTAGAGGTAAGGGTTTCCCGGCATGGCGACCGAGTTCTCCAGGGGGTTGCGGAAGACTCGCGCTCCCGTGGGCGAGTAGAGTTCCGCTCTAACGCTATAACCGGGTGAGGCCTCAAGGGCGAAGCCGATTTCTACGCGAAGGTCGAGGAGTCCGCCTGAGCCTTCTTCGTCCACGGCTGCCCTTGCGCGCATATCCGCGATATGGGTGGCTCCTGTTGCATAGAGGTAAACTTCCCTGTGCAAGCCGGCCATGAACCAGTGGTCCTGATCCTCGATGTAGGTCGCATCGGACCAACGCACCACCATGGCGACGAGGGTATTTTCTCCATCGTAGAGATGGGGAGTCAGGTCGAATTCAGCGGGAAGCCGGGAGTCCTTAGAGAGCCCCAATGCGCGGCCATTGAGCCATACATAGAGGACGCTTTCGGCGCCGCCGAAATGAACGACGACTCGTTTTCCCGACCAGGCCTCGGGCAGCTGGAAACGGCGCCGGTAGATTCCCGTTGGGTTCTCCCTGGGAAGTTCGGGAGGCTCGCCCGGGAAGGGCATCTGGACGTTGGTGTAGTGGGGGCGGTCATGGCCCTGACAGGTCCAGTTGCCAGGGACCTCAAGCTCGGTCCAACTGCTGTCGTCGAAATCCGGTCGTGGAAAAGCCTGGGGCGTCTCCTCGGGTCGATCGTAGAGTTGGAATTGCCAACTCCCATTGAGGGACATGAAGAAGGGCGAGGCTTCCCGGGGTGAAGTTCTTGCCGAGTCGGGATCCGGGTGGGGGATAAGAGGGCTGCGGGCGGGAAGCTTCCCGACGGCAAAGCATTCGGGATTTCCCCAGCTTGTCCCTCCCCCCACAAGACCCAGCACGCTAATCCCTCTCTCTGCGATTTTTGAAGTCCACTATTCTGTGTCAGGTTCGGCACAAGTCAGGGGCGACACTCGATCGCGTCGCCGACAGGATACCGTTAACTTCGATGGCAAGCGGCGTATCGCCTGCGCGTCGTGCTCGTCAGTCGGTTGTCTTTATCCACCCGCCGATTTGATTCGATGACCGAACATCATGGGAAGAAACGTATCATTTCCCTCCCAACTTTTAGCGAACTCGCTCTAAAGCCACTCTCTAGAGCCCTTCAGGTGGAGTTGGTGTTTCTTCTCGTGAGGCGTCCCTCCTCTGTCGGCAACGATTCAGCTCTCTTTGATTGAGCCGGGAAGAGGCGAAAAGTTCATGCCTTGTGGCCGTAGTTTTTCCGGACCTCACTTTTTTTTGGACGCTTTTTTTTGCAGTAGACAGTAGGATTATAAAGTGACTTCTAGAGGAAGGCTCCGGAAGTTAGAAATTACCAAGGAGAACAGAAGTTTGGCCAACGGCACAGTCAAGTGGTTCAGTGAGCAAAAGGGGTACGGATTCATCACACCGGAAGATGGAGATAAGGACCTGTTTGTCCATTACTCCAACATCGTCGGTGAGGGTTTTCGAAATCTGCAAGACGGTCAGGCAGTGGAGTTCGATGCTGCTCAGGGCCAGAAGGGCCCAGAGGCCCAGAACGTTCGCGCAGTCTGATCCCTCAGGCTCCGGTGCGCTAGGACCGTGAAGGTCCCGCCCCGTTCGTTCGAGCGGAATGCCTCGCTCCGCGTTCTAATCCAATAGTCAGAGCAAGTACCAGATCGGTTACTCGGGCCGTCGGGAACGATGGTCTGAGTGCGGCAGGTCCCACTCGCCCGTGGCCCCCTCACCCAGCTCGATTTCGACGATTTGAGCGTTGCCTTGCTGCGCCCGGGATGACGTGCCCGGGGGATCCTCTGGCGATTCAGTGCGCCGCAGGCGGGCGCTCCGATTGCTCAAGGCGGCGGCTTGCCTGAGTTCGGTGCGGGCTGCGGTCCAGATGAAGAAGCCGATGAAGGCGATCATCCACTCGCCCCGTCCGAGGCCGAAGATCACCATCAGGGCGGCGATGCCTCGGGCGACGGTCGCGGAGATCCGCGTTGCCCTTAGCGCGGGCATCTTCAGGGAAAGGCCTGCCCGTAGAATCCTTCCTCCGTCCATGGGTAGCGCCGGCAGCAGGTTGAATGTTCCCAGGAGAAGATTGAGTCTGATCAGCCATTCGAGCACCGAGAAATCCATCCTTCCGTCCAGCAAAAGTTGCTGCCCGGAATTGCTGCCCCACAGGAGGGCGATGAGTAGAGCCGCGAGCGCGAAATTCACGGCGGGCCCGGCCAGGGCGATCACCAACTCTTGCTTCGGGTTACTCGGGCTGCGTTGGAGTTCCGCGATCCCGCCAATGGGCAGCAGCGTGATTCCTCGGGTCTGGATCCCAAAAAATCTTGCCGTGAGTGCGTGGCCATATTCGTGAAGGACCACGCAGCCGAAGGCCAGGACTAGGGGGATTAGGACACTCCCTACGGCGGCAAGGGATCCTGTTTGTGCGAGGACGGAGAGCGCCACGAATCCGATCAGCGCGGCGAAGGTCCAGTGAATGAACACTTCGATCCCGAAGAACTCCGCCAGGCGATAGGATCTGCCCCACCCCGAACCAGAGGCGCGGGGGCTCATCGGTCTTTCTCTCTTCCTGGTCGGCTCTCTCCCATGATCATCGGTTCCTAGCCGTTGATCTCTGCCATGACGCGCATGACTTCGACATCCTGGCTGGCTACCAGCAGGGTTGTGACGGGGGTTTCGCGCCAGGCGCCCAGGCGGTCCCGGATTCGGTCTACAGATCCGCACAGGGAAACTTCATCGGCAAATTGATCGGGAACAGCTGCGATGGCCTCGGCGCGCTTTCCATCCATGAAGAGATCCTGGATCTTGTGAGCCTCGGCCTCGAATCCCATGCGGGCCATGAGTTCCATGTGGAAGTTCCGCTTCTTGGCTCCCATCCCGCCGATGTAAAACCCGAGCATGGCCTTGACGGGCGTCAGGGCGCGCTCGAGGTCCTCGTCGACATTGCAGATCACGAATTGGCTGATCTGGAAATCGGCCTTGCGATCCTTCAGGGAGTCGGCGTAAACCTCCTGACGGAAGGGCGAGTAATAGAGGGGCAGCCAGCCGTCAGCGATTTCGGCGGCGAGGGCGACGTTCTTGGGGCCCTCGGCGCCCATGAAGATCGGGACGTCGGCGCGCAGGGGATGGGTGATGGCGCGCAGCGGCTTTCCGAGCCCCCAAGCGCCTTCCCCGCTGTAGGGGAGGGGGTAGTGGGGCCCCGGGCTCGTGACCGGGGCTTCCCGGCGCAAGACCTGGCGAATGATGTCGATGTACTCCCGGGTGCGGGCCAGGGGTTTCGAAAAGGGTTGGCCGTACCACCCCTCCACCACCTGGGGACCCGAGACGCCGAGGCCGAGAATCACCCGCCCCTTGGAGAGGTGGTCGAGGGTCAGAGTTGCCATCGCGGTCGCCGTGGGCGTGCGGGCCGAGAGTTGTACGACAGCGGTGCCCAGCTTGATGCGCGATGTGTGGGCCGCGACATAGGCCAGGGGCGTGAATGCGTCGGAGCCCCATGCCTCGGCGGTCCACAGCGAATCGTAGCCGAGGGTCTCGGCTTCCTTGGCGATTTCGATCAGGTTGGTGGGCGGCTGAGCCCCCCAGTAGCCGAGTTGGAGGCCGAGTTTGAGGGATGACATGGGGAAATCTCCTGTTTGGGGGGCCGGGGACGCCGAGGAATCAGGGCGTTTGCGGCGCGCGCGCGGCGATTGGTTGGGGGCCTATTCTCGCACAGGTACCGAATCGCGCACCCGCCCAGGAGTCCATTTTCGCTTTTGCCTCAGGCGCCCGGGGCGATGAGGTCGGATCCCGAAGCGACGCCACGCCCCAATCGGCTCATCACCCTGAACCGCACCCCCTCGACGGCGAGATAGAGGGAAGGGACGGCAAAGAGGGTGAGCAGGCTGGCGACGCAGAGGCCGGCGACGATGGCCGCCGCGAAGGGACCGAAGACCGTGGAGACCCCCGAGAGCCCCATCGCCATGGGGAGCAGGCCTGCCACGGTGGTCACTGTGGTGAGCAATACGGCGCGAAAGCGCCGGCGTCCGGCGATCAGCACCGCTTCAAGGGCAGGCGTGCCTCGCTCGCGTTCCTTGTTGACGAAATCGATCAGCACCAGGGAATCGTTGACGACGATTCCCGCCAGGCCGACGAGGGCGTAGAGGACATACATCGAGAGCGAGTAGCCCCAGAGATACATCCCGAGAATCACGCCGATGTAGGCAAAGACGATCACGCACATGACCACCAGGGGCTGAATGTACGAGCGGAACTGGGCGGCGAGAATCGTGTAGATCGCGATCAGCGCGACAATCAGGGCTCGTCCCATGTCTGCGAAGGCCTGGTTGGTCTCCTGATACTCCCCGCCAAAGACCAGGTTCATACCCGGGTTCTGCTGGGCGGTATCGGAAAAACGCGCGCGCAGGGATTCGTTGGCCGAAACCGATGTGGCGAGTCGGTTGTCCACGTCGGCGTAGACGACCACGGCGCGCTGGGCATCGTAGTGGTAGAGGCGTTGGTAGCCGCGACTCATGTCGATGGTTCCCACGTCTCCGATCTTCACGTTGTACTGCCCGGGGGTTCGCAACTCCACGTCGATCAGGTCGGCGGCGCTCGAGCGCTGTTCTTCCCGGAGAAGGACTCGAATGTCGACATCTTCGTCGGAGAGCGGATCCTTGTAGGTCGATGGAACCAGGCCGTCGTTGGCCCCTCGCAGGGCGATGCCGATGCGATCGAAGCTGACCCCGTGAAGCGAGGCCCGGTAGTCATCCAGGCCCACCCGGAGTTCGCGGCGTCCCAGGGGCATATTGTCCTCGATATTGAAGACTCCGGGCATGTTGGCCAACTCGATCTTCATACTCGAGGCGATCTGCTTGGCGCGGTCGTAATCTTCCGAGACCACCCGCACGGCCACCGGTTTCCCGATGGGTGGGCCGTTGCGCGGCGGGACTACGATCAGTTTCTGGATCCCATAGGGGTTCTCTGCGCGATATTCTCCAAGGGTTTCTCGTACCAGTCGGACCATGCGACCGGGGTCGGCGATATTCTCCTGGGAATCCTTGAAGGAGACGTAGAACACGCCGTAATTGCTCCCGAAGACCGGACGTTCCTCGGCGGACATTCCCTGGCCCACATAGGTCGACACCGAGAGGAATTCGTGGGCGAGAGGCTCGAGGGCGGCTTCGAGGCCGAGGATGACCTTGTTTGACTCCTCGATACTGAAATCCACTGGCGTCTCGATGGAGACAAAGAGCTGGTTGAAATCACTGGGGAAGAGATCGACGGGAACCCGGGTGGAGAGTCCCTGGGCAAAGATGAAGGCGCCTAGGCAAGTGAGTAGGAAGGCTCCGCGATGGGCCAGCACCCGTTCGAGTCCTCGAACGTAGGCGTTTCTCAGGGAGTCGATCGTGCTGTCCGTCCGGGAGCGCAATAGATGACTCCAGGCCCGCAGGCCTTTCGTGGACTCGGCCTTTGCCTGGGCATCGCCGGCCTTGGACCTGCTCCCCCAATCAATATAGTGGGCGGGCAAGACCAACAGGCATTCGATGAGCGAGGCTGCGAGGCACGCGATTACGGTCTTCGGCAGAATCGACATGAACTGGCCGCTTGTTCCCGTGACGAGCAACATGGGGACGAATGCGGCGATAGTGGTACAGACCGCCGAGATGACCGGCCACATGACTTCCTCGGCACCCTTGATCGTCGCATCGACCACGGACTCCCCGGCCTCGATATACTGATAGATATTTTCGATCACGATAATGGCATCGGACACCAGCATGCCCGAGACCATGACGAAGCCCACCAGGCTGAGCAGGTTGATGGTGATGCCCAGCGTGGGAAAGATCAGCAGGGCGACCAGGAACGAAAACGGAATGCCCAAAATGGCCAGGAGTGAATTTCGAAAACCAACAGTGAGCCAGAGCACGAAGACCACGAAGCAGACGCCCAGGGCGAGATTGTCGCGCAGGATTCCGATCCGCTTTTTGACGAAGGTCGATTCATCCCAGATGACCCGCGCCTCGACGCCTTCGGGGAGCTTGGGGGATTCCTGATTCACGAGTTCGCGAATCCGCCCAACGACCTCACCGATATCCGAGCCCGAATTCTTTGAGATTCCGATCAAGATGGCAGGGCGGCCGTCGAGGTAGCCGAAACTCCGCCTTTTCTCGAAATCGGGCACCACCTCCGCGATTTCAGCCAGGGTTGTGTGGTGACCGTCGCGGTTCTTGCGGATGACTGTGTTGGCCAGGCCCTCGGGCGAAACGAAATTCCCGAGGCCACGGACGGTCGTTTCCCGTTCGGATTCGCCCGAGAAGGTTCCGCCCGGCAGGTTGATGTTGTTGCGAGCGATTGCCCCGCTTATTTCTTCGAGGGTGATGTCGAATTGCTGGGCCTTGTCCTTGTCGACGTAGACCCGGAGTTCGCGATCCCTGGCCCCCATCAGCTTGCCCTTGCGAACGCCATCGATGCGTTCCGCCTTGCGTTCGAGATTGCGCGCCAACTCGCGCAGGGTGTACTCGCCGATGCCCCCGTGGTCGGTCAGGGTGATCATGCAGATATTGGAGACCTCGGAAACTGAGAGTTCCCTGAGGATGCTTTCGTCCACGTCGCTTGGCAGGTCCGCAACTCGGTCGATGGCTGCTCGGAGTTCATTGAGCGCCGCCTGCTGCTCGAATTTGCTGAGGGTCTCCTCCCACTCGATGTTGATTTCCGAGAGTCCCTCCGAAGAGAAGCTGTACCACTCCTTGATGCCGACGATATCCCGGACTTCCTCCTCGATCTTTCGCGTGACGAGGCGCTCGACCTCGTCGGCAGATGCGCCCGGCCAGGGTGTGACCAGGATTGCCGAGTTGAAGGAAATATCCGGGAATACGTCGACGGGGATGCGGCTGCTGACCAGCACGCCGGCCAGCATCAGCACTACGAAGGAGAGGTTGACGAGTACGACCTGTCGCGCCGAGAAGCGAATCAGGCTCACGGGGCGTTATTCCGGGTGGCGTGGATGTCATCGCCCTCGGAGGAGACGGGACGCACGGCCATTTCATCCTTCAGTTGGCGGATGGATGAAGTGGCGATGAGTTCGCCTTCGGCGAGCCCCGCGACGATTTCGACTTCCGCGGGCCGGAAGGCAACGGGACGAGTATGGATTCGCCGCTTGGCGCTTTGCCAGCCGCCCTCGCCATCGGGAACCAGGACGAAAACAAATTTCAAGCCGAATTCGTCGAGAACAGCATCCAGGGGCAGGGCCATCAGGTCGCGCCGCTCACCCAGGGTCAAGTTCACCCGGGCGACCATGCCCGGCAGTAGGCGCCCATCGCGATTGTCGACCTCGACGAGGATCGGAAATTTTCGGCTCCTGAGGTCGGCGGATCCCGCCACGGCGACTACCCGCCCAGCAAAGATCTCGCCGGGCCGGGCATCGACTTCGAGGTTGGCTTCGACCCCGGGAAGCACGGAGATGATCTGTCGATCCGTTAGCGCCACGCGGATGCGCAGGGCGCCGACGTCGAGCAACTCGGCTACCCGTTCGCCCGGTCGCAGGTACTCGCCGGCCTCGACAGTAAACGCGCGCAGAACCCCGGCAAAGGGAGCGGCGATCACCATCTTGCGCAGGCGGTCCCGCGCCTCGGCCAGAGCAGCCTCGGATTCCAGTCGCGACGCTCGGGCCTGGCGCGCCGCATCCTCGGCCTGGTCCAGGGCGGCACGGCTAGAGACGTCGACCTTCGCGAGCCCCTGGTTGCGTTTGAGTTGGGCGTGGGCCAGCAGCCCCTGGCTCTGGGCCCGTGCGATGGCGGCTTCGGCCCGGTTCACCGCGACCTTGGCCAGGAGGGGATCCATTCGGAGCAGAACCTGCTCGTTGTCCACCGAGTCGAATTCATCCGCCCCGACCTCCACGACGCGCCCCGCCATCTCGGCATAGATTTCCACCTCCCGTCGCGGCTCCAGCAGCCCGGTGAGGGTGGTCCGCGGCTGAAAGGGCAGGGCTTCGATGCGGTAGCTCGACACCACCGGCGCCTGGGCGAGGGCGAGGGGAAGGGCCTGGGGGTCGGGCGCTGTGGCTCGTAGCAGCAGGCCTCCCCCGAGCCCGGCCGCCGCCAAGGCGAGGAACACGATCTTCAAGCCGACTGCTGGCTTTGTTTTGTTCGGGTCGTTCATGTGCGCACGCTCTCCTTGTCGATGTCGATTTTCTCATCAGCCCGTGCGGTGTCGGTCACGAGCAATTGTTGGATCAGCCAGCCCAGGGAAGTTCTGACCCCCGCGGCTGTATACGCGGGGTCGGGTTCGTCTTCCTCAAAGCCCGCGCGATAGAGGAGCCCGTCGTAGATCGCCAACCAGTTGGTGGCGACCACGGAAATATCGATATCCGGGCGTAGAACTCCGCGTTCGATGCCTGCCGCCAAAATCGACTGCAGGGTTTCCGTATACCCCGAGTAGATCGAACGCAGGGTGCCCAGCAATTCCTGCCGGGCGGCGGGCGAGTTGAGGACGACGCTCCAGGCCTGATGGGTCAGAAGCAGGTGCTGGGCGATGGCCTCGAATCCGGTGGCGAGGGATTCGGCCAGGGCGGCCAGGCGATCGCGCGGATCGAGGGTGTCGTTTTCCACGCCGGGGAGCAGGACGATGTAGTCCTGGTAGGTCGAAAGCACCGTCGCGATCAACAGGGCTTCCTTGCCCGCGAAGAAATTGTAGAGGGTCCCTTTCGAAACCCCGGCCCGGTGGGCGATCTCGTCCATCCGAGCGGCCTCGTAGCCGCTCTCGGCACAGACGTCCCGGGCGGCCGTGAGTATTCGCTGTCGCTTGAGGTCGGATCGGGGGGGCACGGGGGGGGTCCTTTTAGGAACTGACTAGTCAGTACTCTAGGGTAGAAGTAAGAGGATCCCCAGCCATTGGTCGAAACTCGATGCCCCGAGGGGCTAAAGGGAAAAAATTCGTTTCGCCCCCCGGCCCGTCGTTGGCCCCTCTTGCGGGGCTGATGTATTCTTTGGCCCCCATTTCTGGCTGAGTCCGGAGGAGTCTTCCAAGAATCACTCCCAAAAAAACCGAATAGCATTTGCGTCTGGGTGCGATATCCGTCCCGGGCAGAAAAGCGGCGAGAGTTTTTCGACTCCACTGCTCGGCCCTGGCGGATGCGCCTAAGAGGGAACCCTGTGAGAATCAGGGACGAGCCCGTCGCTGTAATCGGGGACGAAAGCCGCAAGGACCACTGACCGCAACACGGGGTCGGGAAGGCGCGGCGAGTAGAACGATCCGAGAGTCAGAAGACCTGCCCATACGCGCGGCGAGATCCTCGACGGACCGAGGCTCGCCCTGGATCAGTGGATAAGAAGGGATATCCCGGATCGATTTATTTCGGTCCGGGGTTTTTTTTGCCCCGGGCTATCTCGCGCGCGGGGGAAAAAGTGTTGGAGTCCCACAAGTCGGTGCTGAACTCTGTGGCAGTTGTTGTGATGCTTGCCGGGTTGTCTGGCGTTGCAGTCGCAGAGGACGACTCCGGGTTGGCAGCCGTGTCGGCCGGTCCGCTCGAAGAGATGGTCGTCACCGCGACACGCTACCCCAAACAACTCGATTCGATTCCCGCCAACGTCAGCGTGATCACCGCAGAAGAAATCGAAAATAGTGTGGCCCGGAATATCCCCGATCTCCTGCGCACCCAGGCCGGTCTTCATGTCACCGACATCACGGGTAACCGAGCGAGCTACAGCGTGGACATTCGGGGCTTCGGGGAAACCGCCGCGCTCAATACGCTTGTCCTAGTCGATGGCCGGCGGATAAACTCGGCGGATCTCAGTGGGACGGATTGGAGCACCATGCCACTCGATCGCGTAGATCGTATCGAGATCGTTCGGGGTGCTCGTAGCAGCGTCATCTATGGCGATAACGCTTCGGGGGGTGTCATCAATATCCTCACTCGCCAAGGCCAGGAATTCGAGGCCGGGGTCGAGGTCGATATGGGAAGTTATGGGACCCTCGATACGACGGGCTATCTGCGAGGTTCCGAAGGTGAGATCACTTATGCGTTCTCGGGCGGCCGCCAGCGCTCGGAAGGGTATCGTGACAACAGCGCGACGCAGTTCGACTCCCTCGGCGCCGACTTCGGTTATCACCCCAACTCCGAGATGGAGTTCCACGCGAGCGGGGGTTACACCAATAATCGGGCCCGCTTGCCGGGCGCCCTCAAGATCAGCGAATTGGACGCCGGGGCGGCACGAACCGATTCTGTTCACCCCGATGATTTCGCGAACGTCGAGGACTTCTACGTCAAGGGTGGCTCGGAGATCCGATTCGGCGATCAGGCCCGATTCAAAATGGACGCCTCTTTTCGAAGGCGAGATTCCTCTGCATTTTCAACGTTTTTTGGTGGGAACTTCAAGGGAGACACGACCCTCGAAACCGTGATTGCGTCGCCGATGGTGATGCTGGATCTCGATGTCTTCGGCATGGCGAGCCACACTACTTTCGGCTTTGACTACGAGAGCAACGAGGAGGACATCGTCAACCTCCTGAACTCCGGCGGCTTTCCCTCGTTGGATAATTTCAAGCTCAAGAAACAGGATTACGGCTTGTTCGTCTACGAGGAGATTGCGCTCATCTCCGGAGTGCTTCTCTCTGCGGGCTACCGCTACGACCGGGCAGAATTTTCATTTGGTGAATTTGGTCAGGATACGAATAGCCTCGATGAAAACCTCTACACCCTGGGCCTGACTCAACGGTTCAGCGATGACCTCGACGCGTATTTCAGTTTCTCACGAGGCTTTCGCTATCCGGTTCTCGATGAGCTCTTTAACTTCGTCTTCAATACGATCAACTTGAGCCTCGACGCTCAGGTCTCGATGGATTACGAAGTCGGAGTTCGCTACCAGGTTAATGATCGCTCCGGCTTACGCCTGAATTTTTTCCAGATCGACACCCATCACGAAATATTTCTGGATCCCGAGTTCTTCACGAATTCCAATCTCGATGGAGAGACTCGGCGACGGGGACTGGAGTTGTCGCTCTTTGCGGGCGTGAAGAATATTGATTTCAGTTTTGGCTACGCATATACGGATGCGCAGATCGTCGGTGGTACCTATGGGGGGAGCGAGGTGCCCGGCGTGCCCGCGCATCAACTGACCTTGTCGGGTCTTCTCTCCCTGGGAGGCGGAGTGTCGGTGGCGGTGGATGGTGCCTACGTGGGGAGCCGTCCCTTCATCAGCGATTTTGCCAATGTCTTCCCCGACCAGGGAAGCTATTTCGTGATGAACGCCAAGCTGAAATACCAGCGTCAATGGCTCTCGGTTTTTGTCGACCTGAACAACTTGACCGACGCCGCGTACTCCGAGTACGGCGTGCTGGGCGGCTTCCCAACCGAACAAGCTTTTTATCCATCCCCCGAATTCAATTTTCTCGTGGGCGTCGCCGTGGATTTCTGAAGCCCTTCGACTCGCTTGCAGGCCGACTCATCGAGAAATTTCTGGACTCACCGATAGGTTCGCAATGCCCTTGCGAAGGAGTCCACGTAGCTTTCGCCGAAGAGGTTCACGTGGACCAGCAGCGGGTAGAGTTGATAGAAGGCCACGCGCTCTTCGGCCTCGGCCGCCAAAGGGAATTCGTTGGAGTAGGCATCGAAGCTCCGATCGGGGAAGCCACCGAAGAGTTGCATCATGGCGAGGTCGACCTCTCGGTGGCCGCCGTAGACCGCCGGGTCGATGAGCACGAATTCGCCCTCTGGCCCGAGCATGGCATTCCCGCTCCAGAGGTCGCCGTGGAGCCGGGCGGGGGGCTCCGAGGGGCCGCAAAGGGCCTCGAAGCGAGCGAGCATTCGGCTCGCCTCTCCGGCTAGCCCCGCGGGGATATGGCCCGCGTCCTGGCCACGTCGCACCAGGGGCTCGATGCGCCGGTAGGCGTAGAAATCCGCCCAGTGCTCGCAGGCCGCGTTGGCCTGGGGGAGCGAGCCGATGAAATTGTCCTCGGAGAAGCCGAATTCCGGGGCGCTGAAGGCGTGGAGCTGGGCTAGGCCCCGGCCCAGGCGCTCGGCGGCATCGCTCCGCGCCTTGGCTCCCTCGATCCACTCGAGGATCAGGATCGCGTCCTCATCGAGGCTGGCGACGGTTCGCGCCGTGGGCAGGGCGCCCGCTTCGGCGAGCCAGGCGAGCCCCGCTTCCTCCGCGCTCACGAGACCGGCCGGTCCCTCGACGTAGTGCTTGATGAAATAACTCTGGCCCGATACGAGGTCCACTCGCCAACTCGTGCCGATGCTACCTCCGCCGAGTTCGCGAGCCTTCTCGATGGGTTCGGGCAGCAGAGCTTCGATCCGTTCCCGAAGATCCGGGTCCATCAACTCGGCAGGTCGTGCTGGATGACTACGTGTTCCATCAGGCCGCGGCAGGCATTCTTGAGAATTTCGAAGACCTCACCGAACCCGTCGGAGCCGCCGTAGTAGGGGTCGGGAACGTCCTGATCGCGACGTGCGCGGGGCTCGAAATCACGGATCAAGAAAATTTTCTCCTCTGCAGTCTCGTCGGGAGCGAGGGAAGAAAGTTCATCGCGATTCTCACCGTCCATGCCGATGACGTACTCGAACTCGGCGAAGTCTTCGATCTCGAATTGCCGTGCGGTTCCCACCAGGCTGATGCCGTTCTCCTCGGCCGCCTCGTGGGTACGCGGGTCGGGCTCCTCGTCCAGGTGCTCGGCACTTGTTCCCGCGCTGTCGATTTCGATGTATTCCTCAAGCCCGGCTTCTTCGACCAGGGAACGCATGATGCCTTCGGCGGTGGGAGAGCGGCAGATATTTCCGAGGCAGACGAAACAGATCCTGATTTTCACGAGGCTTTTTCCGGCAAGAGGTGGACGAAAAGGTCTAAGCGGCCAATGTAGCAGGGGCCGTGGGGGGTCGGAAAGTCGCTCTTTACCCCGTCACTGAGGAAAGGGGCGCGATCGCGGCGGGATCAGTTATGGGCAGTGAGCAACGGGTGCCCTGGCAGATCCAGGCCGTTGCTTGGCCTGCCCGGCCCTCCCGGCCACGTAGCCAGTCGGCGCCGACCCCCACCGGTCGCGGCGCACCCGGCGCAAGAACGACGACCCCATCGTCGGGAAGCAGAACTCGCCTGGCCCGGGCCGCCAGGGCCAGGGTTTGCGGGTCATCCTCGTCGCCCCGGATCACTGCGACAGAGACGCTGCGCTCGGCGAGGGTCATGGCGCGCAAGAGGGTGGGGAGGGCGTGGGGCGAGCGTTCGATGAGGGGAGCATGGGTCATGATGATCATTTCCGCCTGTTGGGCGATGGGCGGGAGCTGCGCGAGGTGGGCCAGCCGTATCAAGCCTACGGCGGCAAGGCCTGCGGCTGCGGGGGTGGCACCGTCATGGTCGCTTTGGGGACGGTGAACGAGTTTCTCGCCGTCGTTCGCGGTGAAGAAAACCGCTCCCCGATCCTCGTCGATGAATCGATCGCCTATTTCTTGGCCAAAATGCAGGGCCGCTGCCAGGAAACGTTCTCCGGCCCCAGCGCGGAAGAGATCGAGGCATGCGTCGAGGAGCGCGGCGTGATCGTCGAGGAAGGCCGGAACACTGGAGACTCCCCGGTTGAAGATACGGTGGAGTCTGCCCGAAGGGTCGACCATTTCATCGAGAACGAAATCCATGGCCGTGGTCGCATCGGTCAGCATTGTTGGGTCGGCCAGGGCATCGCCCGCTCGAACCAGGCCCGAGATGGCATACCCGTTCCAGGCGGCCACGCGCTTTTTATCCGTTTCCGGGGCGACCCGTTTTTGTCGGGCGATGAGGAGTTGGGCTCGTTCGTCGGCGAATAGTTCACGACCCGCCCGTTTTTGATCGATAAGGTGAGTGCTGCCCTCCTCGAAATTGCCCTCTTCGTCGACTCCGTAGGCCTGGCAGAACTCGTCGGCGGCCTCACCCAGAACGGCCCCGATCTCTGTAGGGGTCCAGACCTGGAAGGCCCCTTCACGGCCCTCGGCATCGGCATCCTGGCTCGCGTAGAAGCCGCCTTCGGGCGAAGTCATTTCCCGCCTGAGGTAGTCGACGGTTTCCCGGATGGGCCAGGCGAGTTCTTCGGCTTCGCCTCCCCGGCGCAGCACTTCGGCGTAGAAGCGCAGGAGGAGTCCCTGGTCGTAGAGCATTTTTTCGAAATGGGGAATCGTCCAGGCGCGATCCACGCAGTAGCGGTGGAAGCCTCCACCCAGGTGATCGAATAGGCCCCGTCGGGCCATTTCCCGAGCGGTTTTTGTCAGGTGAAGGGCAACGGGTCTGGCCTCGTCCGCCGGGAGCAGGTCGATGGCGGCGAGGAGGAACTCGAGGTTCGTCGGTGTGGGAAATTTCGGGCCAGAGCCGAATCCTCCGTGATCGTGGTCTGCTCCGCGCATGAGGAGTTCACAAGCCCGCTTCGCGGCCTCGCTGGCCACGGGCTTGCCCGAGGCGGCCCCGAGATCGATCTGAAGAGAGGCGACGACCTGGCGGGCCGCATCCTCGACCTCGCCCCTGCGATTCGCATAGGCGTCGGCAAGCGCCTCGAGTACCTGGCGGAAGCTCGGCATGCCGTGGCGCGGTTCGTCGGGGTAGTAGGTGCCGCCGAAGAAGGGCCCCCCATCGGGCAGGCAGAAGGCGGTGAGAGGCCAGCCACCCTGACCCTGGTTGAGTCGAACGACCGCGTCCATGTAGATCTGGTCCACATCGGGCCGCTCCTCGCGATCCACCTTGATGCAGATGAAATTTGCGTTCATGAACTCTGCGGTGGCCTGGTTTTCGAAGGACTCCCGCTCCATCACGTGGCACCAGTGACAGGCGCTGTAGCCGATGGAGACCAGCAGCGGGCGATCGAGCTCCTGGGCTCGTGCCAGGGCCTCGGGTCCCCAGGGATACCAGTCGACGGGGTTCTGGCTGTGTTGGAGAAGGTAGGCGCTCGATGCCGCGGAGAGCCGGTTGCCGGGGAGGTCCGAGGGAGAAGCAGGAGATGGGGGTGAAGAGTCGGGGGCCACGGAAAACTTTCAATAAGATTCTAGAACGGGTCATTCTAGCGGCACCAGCGCTTGTTGGGGCGAGCCGAATGGACGAACCTATCCGGACTATGACGGACGTAATTATCTCCTCAGGACGCGAGCGCTCCCTACGCCGCCAGCACCCCTGGCTTCTTTCCGGAGCCGTCGCGAGCGAGCCCGGCGAGGCTCACGCGGGTGCGTGGGTGCGGGTGGTTTCGAAGGGGGGCGAAGTTCTGGGCTACGGCCACTACTCGCCCAAGTCGAGTATTCGGGTCAGGCTCTTGGCTTTTGGCAAGGAGGATCCCGGCGAGCAGCTCCTTGAACAGCGCCTCGAGGCGGCGCTGGCCCGGCGGCGTGAACACCCCCTCTTGCGTGAGACCGACGCGATGCGGCTGGTCAATGCCGAGGGCGATGGGTTGCCCGGGCTAGTTGTGGATCGGCTGGGGGACGTGGTGGTCCTAAAATTTCTCACGGCGGGGATGCACGCCCGGGCGGATCGGATCGCGCAGAAGATCCAGGCGCTCGTCGACGCCCCCCACGGTTACCGGCGCCGAGATGACAGCTCCGCCCGCCGAGAGGGGATTCCGCCGGACGAAGGGACGCTCTGGGGTTCGCCGCCCTCGGAGGGACTTATCGAAGAGGCGGGTCGCCGCTACGCGGTGGATTTCATGCATGGCCAGAAGACGGGCTTCTACCTCGACCAGAGGGATGCGCGGCAACTGGTCATGGGTCTGGCAGCCGGTCGCCGGACACTTGACGTATTCAGCTACACGGGCAGCTTCGCCGTGGCGGCAGGAGTGGGCGGAGCGGCGAGTCTGGTGCTGGTGGATTCCTCTGAAGCGGCGCTGCGCATAGCGGAGTCGAATCTTGAGATGAACGGCCTGACTTGTCCCGTAGAGATTCGGCGATCGGATGCCTTCGAGGCGCTTCGCTCCGCCTCGGCCGCCAGCGAAAAGTTCGATCTGATCGTGCTCGACCCGCCCCCCCTGGCCCGTTCTCGCCGAGCTGTCCAGGCGGCATCCCGGGCCTACAAGGACATGCTGCTCCACGGGCTACGATGTGCGGCGCCCTCGGCCTTCATCGTCGTTTTTACCTGCTCTCACCACGTGGATCCAGATCTCTTCCAGAAGATTGTTTTTGGCGCCGCTCTCGACGCGGGGCGGGGAGTTCGCTGGCTGCGGACCCTCGGCGCTCCGGCAGATCACCCCTTTTCGGTTCATCATCCCGAGGGTCGCTACCTGCACGGCTGTTTGCTCGAGGTCGAGGCGGGCGCGGAGCAGTCGGCTTGAGCCAGGTGCGGCTTGAGGGCATCGTGCTCGGAGGAGCGGAGCCCGAGGAGGGCAATGCTCCTGCTGGGGCCTCGCCCGAGGACATCGGGGCCCTGCGCGAGCAGGCCGCTTCGGCCCTGGAGGCGGGGCTTGCCTTTATCGAGGTGCACGGCGAAGAACTCGCGAGGCTGCGCGTCCGTACGCTGCTGGGTGCCGAGAAGCGAGAGACGTGCGCAGCCGAGATCGAGGCCCGCCAGGCCGCAAACGGTTCTTTCCCCCTCCTCGGTCTGGCGCGCGGCGGCGCTCCGGGCCTAGCCGCTGGCCAGTTGGCCGGATTGGTGCCCGAAGTTCTAGGAACACTCGAAGCGCTGGTCGCGCTCTCGGATCTCGGGCTGCACCATCATCCCTGCATCGATGGGGCCGCGGTCTTCCTGCAATCGATCCAGGCCGACGACGGAGCCTGGGGCGCGGATGACGGCCCCCCCGAATCGAGGCTCTTTGCAACAGGCATGCTGGCGGGTCTCCTCGGCCGAACTCGGGTCGTTCGCCCGGAACTGCTTGAGGCTGCGGGCGAATACCTCGGCTCGATTTTTAACCCCGACAAGATTTCGGGGCGCCAATGGGAGTCACTCACCGCTTTCGGAGTTTTCTTCACCAATGTCGGCCACGATCTCGCGGATAGCGCCCTGCAGTGGATTGGACGCGAACTCGAACGTGGCTATCGAACGCGGGCCTACGACGCGGGTCTGACCGTACGGACGCTTCTCCATTGCCAGAGCCTCGCTGTTCCGGGAGCGAGTTTGGACCCGGCACTTCTGCTCATAGATTTGCTGGGTGAGCAGGCGACGGATGGGGGGTTTGCAGAATTTTCAGAGGAAAACGATGCGACCCGTGTCGAGCCCACCCTGGACGCCATGCTGGGCACGATCCTTCTTTCTCGCGCCCTCTAAGCTTTAGGCTCTCTGAAGAGTGCGCCCGTCTCGGATCCGAGGCAACGTTCTTCGTTCGCTTATTCGACAGGAGTTAGTCGCCTAATGATGAATCTGGCCCTCATCCACGAAGCCATTTCCGAAGTCATCCCCGAGCGAGAGTGCATCGTCTTTCGGGATCGACGGCTGACCTGGTCTCAAGTGACGGACCGAACGCGGCGTCTGGCCGATCTGCTTCGGGCCCATGGGCTGGGTTGCCACACGGAACGGAGCGGGCTCGAGGGCTGGGAGTCCGGGCAGGATCACGTGGCTCTCTATCTGCATAACGGGAACGAGTACCTCGAGGGCATGTTGGGGGCTTATAAGGCGCGCTGCGCTCCCTTCAACGTAAATTATCGCTACGTCGAGGAGGAACTTCTCTACCTCTTCGAGAATTCCGATGCCCGGGCGGTGATCTATCACGCCGCCTTCGCACCGACCCTCGAAAAAATTCGCGACAGGCTACCGGGTCTCCGGCTTTTGATTCAGGTTGAGGACGAAAGCGGCAACGAGTTGTTACCGGGTGCCCTCGACTACGAGCAAGCCCTCTCCCAGGCGGCAGCAGTTCCTCTTTCGGGGGATCTCTCTCCGGACGACCTCTACATCCTCTACACCGGTGGGACAACGGGCATGCCCAAGGGAGTGCTCTGGCGCCAGGAGGAAATTTTTTGTTCGGCTCTCGTCAGTAACCCGCCGCCCAATATCCAGGCGATGCAGGAGAAAGCCAGATCTACTCCCGGCATACGCTGCCTGCCGGCGCCACCCTTCATGCACGGGGCCGCCCACTGGGTTGCCTTCAATATGTGGCACGCCGGGGGAACGGTTCTCGTTCAGCCGGGAGTCGAACGTTTGGATCCGGACGATATTTGGTCGACTCTTGAGAGAGAGCAGGGCAACGCCCTCACTATCGTCGGCGATGCTTTCGCGCGGCCCTTGATCGACCAATTGCGCAAGAAGGAATACGACCTCTCGAAGATGTTTTTGGTGACGTCTGGTGGGGCGATCTTTACGGCCTCTCTCAAACAGGAGCTCCTCGATCTCCTCCCGGATATTCGTATTCTCGATGCCCTCGGTTCGTCGGAGTCGGGTGCCCAGGCGAGTCATATTTCCACGCGGGAGACTGGGGCGAGCACCGGCAATTTTCAACTCGGAGCGAGTAATTGCGTGCTCTCGGACGATCTGTCCCATCGCCTAGAACCGGGTTCAGACGAGAAGGGCTGGTTGGCTCGCGAGGGTTGGATGCCCTTGGGGTATTACAAGGACGAAGGGAAAACGAGGGAAACCTTCCCGACGGTTGGGGGGGTGCGGTACTCGGTTCCCGGGGACAGGGCCTGCATCGAGGCCGATGGGCGCTTGAAATTGCTCGGGCGGGACTCGGTAACGATCAATAGCGGTGGAGAGAAAATTTTCGCCGAAGAAGTCGAACTCGCCCTCAAGGGGCACCCTGCTGTCTACGACTGCGTCGTTTGCGGAACGCCCAGCGAGCGCTGGGGAAGCCAGGTCACAGCGATCGTTCAACTTCGCGAAGGTTCCGAGGTCAGCGAGGACGCGCTGCTCTCGGCTGCCAATGAACACATCACCCGCTACAAACTTCCTAAGCGATTCGTCTTCGTCGACGAGGTGGTGAGAGCGCCAAGCGGGAAAGCGGATTATCGCTGGGCTCGCGAAGTCGCCAGCGCAGCCGTCGAGGACCATACCCCGGCTGGCTGACCCTTTAGCCTAGGAGCCTAGGAGCTTAGGAGCCTAGGGGTGACTGAGGTCATTCGTGAATTTTCGGATACGGATGGCGTTGGCCCCCAAGTCTCCTCGCCCCACCCGGGAGCGGGAGCGGATATCGACAGCCGAGCCATTTCCCAAGGGACGAACTCGGACAGTGATGTCGTCTACGAAACGGAAGATCCGTGTCGTATCCGTTGCGTCGAAGCGGCCCTGATTGGGGTTCATGTCGGAGATCGACCAGCCCATCTGACGAGCAATCTCCAGGCTCCGTTCGTAGGCGAGAGTCGGGGGAGCGGCCAACTCCAGGGTGGCGAGATCCGGGTAGCCGGCTGCGACGATCTCGACGAATTCGGGGGGATAACTCATGTCGAAATCCGCATAGGTCGGCACTCGATCGGCCGAGGCGAATTGGGGAGGGTCTGCGAGATTGGTGGTGATGTCATTGATGCTGGGGAATTCTCTTCCCGGGAGCATCGCCGTCAGGACGACTCCGAGCAGGATCGCTCCGGTGAGTGTCGCGATGCGCGCTCGTTTTCGGCTACCGGTGTCTGCCGACTTGCGCGTAGTCACCAGGGCCACGAGACCCATCAGCAATGTGAAGGCTCCCCCAACGAGACAGCCGAAGCTGAAAAAGTAGAATCCGCTGAGCGGACTGAGCAGGCCCACTTGAATTCCGAGGATGCCCAGGGCCGTGGCGCCGACCGCGACCAGGCCTCCGTAGTAGGCAATCTTCGCCGGCGCTGATTGTTCGTCTGCCATTCTTCTCTCCTTGGTTTCGACTTGACCCGTACAGAGTACCACGGAGACGTAGGGTTCGGCAGCGCACGAGAAAACCACGCGAAGTTCATGGGTCCGGCCCGAAGGGCTTCGGGGGGCTACTCTCCGAAGTCAGGCGTTTTTATCGCCCTGTCCGGAGGGGGGTCCCCTTATGGAAAAGGGTGTGATCCTAGAAGACGGGGAGATCGGTGGCCATGAGCGAATTAGTGAAAATTGAGCGCGACGGAGAAGTGGCGATTCTGACGCTGAATCGACCAGAAGCGCTAAACGCCCTGGATCGCGCTTCCCTGCACGCGATCGGCCAGGCAATCGAGGGCGTATCCAAGGACTCCGGTGTTCGCGCGCTGGTCGTGACGGGCGAGGGGCGGGCCTTCGCGGCGGGGGCCGATATCGCCGAGATGAGAGCGCTGAGCCCGATCGAAGGCGAGGCTTTCTCGCGTCTGGGCCATGAAACCTTCGCGGCGCTCGAGGCGCTGACCATCCCCACCATCGCGGCAGTGAATGGCTTTGCGTTGGGAGGCGGTTGTGAGTTGGCCCTGGCCTGCGATTGGATCTACGCCTCGGAGAAAGCCCGGTTTGGACAGCCTGAGGTGAGCCTCGGCTTGATTCCGGGATTCGGGGGCACGAGTCGCCTGACGCGTCGCGTGGGGGTGGCCTGGGCGAAGGAATTGGTGCTCGGGGGAAACCCGATTCGCGCCGAGGAAGCCCTGCGTATCGGACTGGCCAACCGGGTCTTCTCCGGGGAGGACTTGCTCGCCAAGGCCATCGCCTCGGGGCGGAGTGCAGGGTCTCGTGGCCCAGTGGCGGTTGCCCTCGCCAAAAGGGTGATCGAAGAAGCCCAGGACGCCAATATTCGGACGGCTCATGCCCTGGAACAGCAGGCGTTCGGCCTGGTTTTTGCCTCTGATGACCGCCTGGAAGGAATGGACGCTTTCCTCGAAAAACGCGATCCCGTATTCAGCAACAGATAGGGGACAGGGGCGGGCCTCTTCTGTTAACTTTGCGAAGAGAGGTAGCCCAATCCATGCGAGAGATGTCGGACTTGCTTCGTGCAGAAGAAAGTCGACGTCTATACGTACTCACCACCGTCACTTTTGGCTTCGTCACCTTCGGGCTTGCGGTCGCTTTCCGGTTCTCGGAGATGGGGCTTCAACGGCTGTCTTTAGCGGTTCTGGCTGCCGCCGTGTCGGGGCTGCTTGTACTTGGATGGGTGCACCGGGGAGGCAGTAGCGTGCGGGGTGGCCTGATGGCTACCTCAATTCTCTATGTCCTTGTCGCTTACTCTTCTTTCCTACTCGGCGGCCCCGCCTTCGACTGGTTCTACGTGGTGCCCGTCCTCGGCGCGCTTCTCGTGGGGATGCAGGCTGGTTGGCTATTCAGTGGCCTGGTTCTTCTATCCGCCACTTTTCTATGGATTGCGCCGAGTTATGGCCTCGAACTGACCGGCCAGGTAGCCGCTGGATTGCAGCAGCAGGAGGCTCTCGCCAGTCGCCTTTCCGTTGTTGTGGCGATAGGTCTTCTCCTGAGCGCTATTGGCTCTCAGCAGCGCCACTCGCGCAGCATTCTCGAAAGAGTGAATAACGAGCTCAATTACGAAATGAATCAGCGGACAGAGATGCAGGCTCGAGTCGTTCGCACAGAAAGAGCGGCTTCGATGGGGAGCCTGGCGGCAGGTATGGCTCATGAGATCAATAACCCGCTCACCTATGTCATCGGAAATCTCGAGTTGCTGAAGACCTACCTCGCGAATCAACTCGCAGCCAGCCCTCCGCAAGTACAGAGCGAGACCGAATCGATGCTCTCCGAGGCGATCGAGGGATCATACCGTGTAGCTGGTTTGGTACGCGATCTGAAGACATTCGCTCATGCCGATGAAGAAGCGAAGGGCGCGGTCAATCTGGCCCAGATCATCGATCGGGCGTCCAAGATGGTTGCGCACGAGATCAAGCATCGGGCGCAAGTCGAAATTGAATGTCCCGAAGGCATCGAGGTTCTCGGTAACCCGGGGCGGGTCCTTCAGGTGGTGATCAACCTTCTTACGAATGCGGCTCACTCGGTCGAGCCAGGCTCTGCGAAGGACAACTGGATTCGAGTGTCGGTGAAATTTAGGGAGGGTCGAATTTTTCTCAGGGTCGCAGATACTGGCTCGGGAATCGATTCTGAGCTGATGGAGCGTATTTTCGAACCCTTCTTTACGACGAAGGCGGTGGGCTTCGGCATGGGAATGGGCCTGTCGATTACGCGAAACGTTCTCCATTCGATGGGAGGCGAGATCGATCTCGAGTACTCCTCGCCCGATGGAACGGCGTTCGTAGTGGCCTTTCCACCGAGCGAAGTTTCAGAGGTGCAGCCGGCACCCGAGTGGGTGCCTGATCAGGCGATTTCGGCTTCGAAGACCGAGCTCAAGCTACTGATCGTCGACGATGAGAAGCAAGTGCTCAGCTATCTGGGGGCTTCTCTTTCCCACTACCGGGCAGAGACCGAAATTGACGGTCAGAGCGCGATCCAAAGGGCCGCCGAAGGCAATTTCGATGTGATCCTCTGCGACCTGATGATGCCTCAAGTGACGGGTATGGAGATTTATGCAGCCCTCCAAGAGAGAAATCCGTCGGCTGCGAACAGGATGATCTTTATGACCGGTGGAGCCTTCGTAGAAGAAGCCGCTGAGTTTCTCAAAGGCTTCTCCGGGCGCTGTGTCGAGAAGCCGATCGAGTTGGCCGCGCTGGAGAGCAGGATCCGGGCCCGTGTGGAAGCCACTCAAGGCCCGGAGATGGTTGACTGATCTCGGTCGATGCTGGGTCCGGTGGGCTCAATGAATAGTGCCTCGGGCCCGAGGCATTGAAGGTACAAAAGGAGATTTTCCTTTCTGCCGATCCGCGCTCGGCGACTGTCACGCCCGAGTAATATGCGTCGGCGAAGAGGTGCCCCGTGGTTTCCGCCCAGATCAAAGCGCTCAGGTTATGGTCGAGTACGTAGAACCCGCGCTCGTTGGTCGCGACCAGAACTTCCTCATCGGGGGAACTCGGGTCGATGTCGTAGAGCGCAATGGCGCCCGTAATGACTTCCCCGAGCGAGCAGGTTCCGAGCAGGCTCAGGGTCGAGCTCGCGGCGTCATAATCAAAGACCCGGATATTGCCCCACTGCTCGGTGCCGGGTCGCTTTCAGCGGACGAGGCCCTGTTGCGTAGTACCCGCCGGTCATTTGCTGGCTGGGGTAGCAGGTGAATGCGCGCCGGGGAGGCTTCGTCAGGGCCAGCCGACGCGCAGGCGGAAGCTGATGCCGTCGTCCTGGAGGTTGTCGTTCGAAAACTCGGCCACGGGTTTCATGCGCCGCCCCCAGTAGATTTCGCCCTGGCCCCAACTGCCCATGGCGATCCGCAAACCGAGGCCCATGCTGGCCAGAGTGATGGGCGAAGCATTCAGTTTGCCGAGGCGTTCGGAGTTGTTCCAGGAGCGGCCGACGTCGAAGAAGGGCGCCAACTCGAGGCGAATATATGGAGATTGCTGCTGATAGAAGGGCACGCGGAACTCGAAGGAGCCCGAGAGGCCGTTATCCCGAACCGCAGTATTTTCCCGGTAGCCGCGAACGCTGTAGAAGCCGCCGACGGCAAATTGTTCGAGGGGAAGGAGGGGGGCCGAGGCGATCTGGGTGTCCAAGCGGGCGACGAGTTGAGCGTCCGTGCCCGGCAGGCGCGCCGCCCACTGAACCTGGGCGAGCCAGGTGACGAATTCTCCGCTGGGGATGCCGGCATCGTTGCGGGTGGCCCCGAGAATATCGAGGCCAAAACTGAGCTGGGAGCGCAGAGCAAAACTCTGGGTGCGGGTTCGGTAGGTCCCCTCGACGCCCAGGCGCAGGACGCTCAATTGGGATTGGCCGTCCTCGGAGTAGGCGGTGGGCAGGCCGATGGCGCCGTCGAAGAGGAAGCTCTGGCCCTGGCGCCAGTCGGCCTGGAGGAAGGCCGAAATATTCGCTTTGAGGCTGCGGTGAAGCGGTTGCCTGAGTTCGAATCCCAGGGTTTGGGATTCGCTCTCGATGCCCAGGGGAGTGAAAATGCCGTGGACAACGTCCCCGTGGCTGTATTGGTAGCGGGCCCCCAGAGTCGTATCCCAACGATTGATGGGAAGGGCGAAACGGGCCTGGAATTGTCCGAGACCTTCGCTGACGCGGAAGCTGGCCGATGTCATGTCGCCGACCCCGATGAGGTTGGCGAGTTGTACCTCCCCTCCACCTCCCAGGTCTCCGATGGAAGGGCTGCGTAGATTGTCGAAATCGGCTGCCAAGTTGTAGAAGGGGTTTTCGTCAATGGTGACCTGCAACTCGGAAAATCCGCGCTGGGCGCCGGGTTGCAGGCTCGCGCGCACCTGGCGCACTCGGGGGTCGAGTTGGAAGAGTTCGAGCTGTTCGCGCAACTCGACAATATTGAGGGCTCCGGACTGCCGCGCGGCGATGCGGCTGCGGAAATAGTTCGGCCGGAAACGCCCCGAAGTCTTGACCTCGATGCCCTCGAGTTGGCCCTCGATGACCCGGATGTCGACCACGCCTCGGCGAATCGCCTGGTCGGGGAGGGTCGCGCCGGAGGTGACGAAGCCGCGCTCGACGTAGGCCAAGGTGATTTGGTCGCGCAGGCTCGCCAGGTCTGAAAAATTGAGCCATCGGCCCTCGTAGGCGGAGACGATCTCATCGAGGACCTTCGGCTCTAGCACGCTGTTGCCGCTGATTCGGATCTCCTGGACCAGAACCAAGCCTCCCCCCTCGACGTCGGCCTGCTGACTCTCTTGGGGCATGGGAAAGGGGGGTAGGATTTTTTCCAGGGTCGGTTCGAAGTTCGGTGCCACTGGCGCCGCCGGAGGCGGGAGAGGGGGCAGGGTGTCCCCCGGGCGCACACCGGGGAGAATCCCCTGGGCCGAGGCGCTCCCGGGCCCGGCCAAGGCGAGCACCACGCCCAGCACCGCCCAGATCGATCGCCGTCGCCGGCTTTTGCTTCCCGGGCCTAGAGCCAATTGTTGATGACCATGAAGGGCGCCCAGTAGAAGGGGTGCCCAAAGCGCGCATCGGCGAGAAGTTGGCCCTGGGCCGATTGGAGCGCTCGGGCCTTGGTCATGCCGGGTTGGTCGAGGGCTTGGTAGAAATCGACGACCAAGGCTTCTGTGGCCTGGTCGGAGACCGACCAGAGGCTCCCCATGGCGCTTCGGGCCCCGGCGCGAATCGCCACCCCCGCCAGGCCCAGGGCGGCGCGTTCATCGCCCGCGGCGGTCTGGCAAGCCGAGAGCATCAGGAGTTCCACCGGTTCGCCCCCGAAACGACCCGCTCGGATAAGACGCGAAAGTTGCTCGATCCCGAGGTTGCCGCTGTGGGTCAGGACGAAACTCGTATCGGGTTCACCGGTGAACTCCGCGTGGGACGCAATGTGGACGACGGCCGGGCGCAGGTTCGTGAGGGCGCGCTCCAAGCTCTCTCGCTCGAAATCCGAGTCGAGAAGAATTTCGCCCCCGTAGATTTTCTCGATGGAAGCGAGCTCGCCGGGAACCCCGGGCAGGGCGGGGTAGCCCTGGACGGATTGGCTTAGGCCCGCGAGAAGCAGGTTGCGCTCGCCCGGTTCGATGGGCTTCGGGGCGAGCAGGTTCATGCTGGGCGTGATCGCCAAGGCGTAGCGTTCGATCAGGAATGCGTTGCCGTCGTGGAGAGCCGCCATGGGGATCGTTCGCAGCACGCCGCTGGGGACGAAGACCAGGGTGTCGATGCCCGCAGCGGCAAGCCCCTTCTCGTAGGGGGCCACCAGCCAGGCGTGCAGTTGCCGGGCGGGAATACGGTACTCGTGGGTCGTGCGTTTCGAGAGGAGTCGGAGAAAGCGCCGGGCTTCGCTCTCCACCGCGCTTCGATCGACGGGGACCGTGTGGCGACTGATGCCGTCGGCGCGGCCCACGAGGATTTCGAGGCGGTCGGGCAGCAGAATCGGGTAGATGACCGCCGCGTTGGGATCGATCTCTTCCACGGAACGCGCGGTCGCCTCGAGTTCCGATGCGCAGCCATCTCGGAAATAGTTGCGCAACTCGGCGGCCTTCCAATCTTCGACCACTTCGCGGGCTTCGACCAGAAGTGCCTGGGTGTCGGCGGGCTCGGCCTGGCTGCTTCTTTGCAGGAGCAGGTCGACGAGTTCGAGGTAGATGGGCTCCACGGCCTGGCGAAAGGCGAGGTCGGCGTTGCCCCGGGCCGCTCCCGCTTCGGGCCGGGCTTCGGCCAGCAGGGCGACAGCGCGGCGGTAGGCATCGAGGGCGGCGTCCACCTGCCCAGCGCGCCACTGAATTTGCCCCGCCTGGGCGTTCCAGCGCGCGAGCAGGTCGGCGGCCCGGGCTTCTTCGGCACTCTGGAGCGCGCGGCGGGTCAGGTAGAGGGCCTCCTTGTCGCGGCCGCCCTCCTCGGCGTAGAGCCGACCGAGATTTCCCAGGGCATAGGAGGCAGCTCGGAGGTCTGCGCCCGTTTCGGCCGAACGAGCGGCCTGAATCAAGTCGTCATGGGCCCGCAGCAGGGCGGCGCGTCGGACCAGGGGATTTTGCCGGGCGAGTTCGACCTCGCTATGCGCCAGATGGATCCGGAGGGCGGTGGCTTCGGCGCCGGTGCTGACGCCTCGGGCGATGGATTTGGCCAGGGCGGCCCGGGCCGCTTTGAGGGACGGTTCCGCCGCTTTGGGCCGTGCCAAGGCGAGTGCGGCCTGGGCGGCGTTGGCCTCGGCCTGGGCGACGCCAAGCCAGTCATTGGCTTGACCCGCTGCGGCCGCACTGTCGGCGTAGGCCGCGAGGGCCTCTTGATCCTTGCCCGCCATGCTGCGCTCGCTCCCCAGGTTATTGAGCAGGCTGGCGGCCAGGCCGCGTCGGGAGTCGGTTGGGCCTGGCGGGTGGGTTATCGCCAGCGCGACGGCTTGGCTAAGGGCCTGCTCGGCTCGGTCGAACTCGCCCTGAGCTGCGTAGGCATTGCCGAGCGCGCCCAGAGCGGCGGCCTCTCGGGCCGTATCCCCCGCCGTCCGGGCCAGGGCAACCGCCGCATCCAGGGGTGCGTGGGAGTCCGCGTAACGTCCGGCGGCCTGGCGACTCTCGCCCAGGCCGCGCAAAGCGTCGCCGCGCTCGCTGGCATTCTGGCTCTGGGCGTCGTCGCGCTCGAGGGCCTGGAACTCGGCGCCCGCCTGCTGGGTATAGCCGCCCCTCAACGCGAGATCGGCCCGGTTGAGGGCCAGGGCGAAGGCACTCTCCGGGGCCGCGGAGGGGGGGGCTTCGTCGGGAGAGGCGGCCGGTCCCCTGCCCATTCCGAGTGGAGCCAGGGCGAGCAGCGGGCCCCCGGGCGAAAACGAGCGACCGGGCCAGCGTGCCACCGCCAGGCGACCGGCGGCCTCGGCCCCGCTCCGCTCGGCTCCGCAGGCGGCCAGGAGCAGGGAGGAGGCGTCGAGGTAGTCGACGGCGGGCGGGGCAGCGGGCGTATCGAGATTGGTTTCGGGGTTGTTGATCACAACGCTCCCCTCGCTCCCCGATGTCGGACCATCGGCATTGATGAGGCAGCCCGGGCATTGGAGCACCGTCTCGGCGGTGATCGCGATGTCGCCGCCCCGGGTTGCGGTGGCGCCGTCGCCGCTCGCCTGGGCGAGGATCTTGCTTTCGCCTTTCATGACCACGGCGGTGGTGGGGCTCTCGGCGGTTCCGATCGCGATGCTGCCGCCGAGCCCGGTGCCCACGCTGGCCTCGATGGTGCT
>JAPKBZ010000159.1 GCA_028823175.1 Myxococcota bacterium | reverse complement strand
AGCCACGATGGAGGAGGCGTCGATCGCGAAGTACGAGCGCCTGTGTCAGAAGCTGCGGCTGGGCCCAGACGACCATGTCCTCGAGATCGGCACGGGCTGGGGAGGGTTCGCGCTGCACGCCGCAGGCCGGCACGGCTGCCGTGTAACGACAACCACGATCTCACGCAGCCAGTACGAGCTGGCCTGCAAGCGCGTCGAGGAGGCAGGACTGGAGGACCGGATCGAGATACTCCTCGAAGACTATCGGGACTTGTCCGGATCCTACGACAAGCTGGTGTCCATAGAGATGATCGAAGCTGTCGGTCATGAGCAACTCGAGACCTTCTTTGGCGTTTGTGGAGAGCGGCTCAAGCCCGACGGCGTGATGGCCCTGCAGGCCATCACGGTCCCCGATCAGAATCTCGAGGCGTACACACGCAGCGTCGACTTTATCAAGCGGTACATCTTCCCGGGAGGAGAGCTCGTTTCGGTAGGAGCTGTGAACGATGCGGCCAGCCGCGCGTCGGACCTTCGCTTGACCCACCTCGAAGATTTGACGCCGCACTACGCAGAGACACTGCGCCGATGGAGGAGCCGGATGTTCGAAAACCTGCCTCGCATGCACACCTTGGGCTTGGACGACCGATTCCTGCGGATGTGGGAGTTCTATCTCTGCTACAGCGAGGGCGGCTTCGAGGAGCGCTCCATCGGGCTGGTACAGGCCGTACTCGAGAAACCAGACGCACGGCGTTCATCGGTGCTCGGGAGGCTCGGGTGATGGAACGGGACGCAACCTCATCCGCGACTCATGTGGCGGGTCCCCACCTGCTCACGCGCCTGCTGCGAGGCAAGCTCAAGAAGTCACCTGACGGTCGAGTGATTTGGGTCTCGTCGGGCGGTATGTACGCCCGGCGTCTGAAGCTCCGGGATCCCAACTGGAACGAGCGAGACTACGACGGCGGCGTTGCCTATGCAGAGACCAAGCGGGCCCAGGTCGTCTTGGCGGAACTGTGGGCGGAAGAGCTGCGTGGGACTTCCGTGGTGGTGAACTCGATGCACCCTGGCTGGGCGGATACCCCATCCGTGAAGAGCTCGCTTCCCCGCTTTCATCGCATCACGAGACTTATTCTGAGAACCCCCGCCGAGGGGGCGGACTCTGTTGTGTGGATGGCTGCGTGCCCCCGCGCACGTCAGAGCACAGGTCGCTTCGTCCTCGACCGGAAGGAGCGTCGCACCCACCTGCTCCCCTTCACCAGGGAGACGGAAGAAGACCGTCGAGCTCTCTGGAGTCTTTGCGAAACGTTCACCACCGAGACGATGCCATGACGCGCGGCATTCACTGGTTCCGCAACGACCTACGCCTCCAGGACAACACGGCGCTCGAGGAGCTCGTGTCTCGGGCAGATGCGTGGCTCCCTGTGTTCATACTGGATCCGCGCATCATCGCTGGCGCCGGTTTCGGGGCACCTCGCACGCGGTTCCTCCTCGATTGCCTCGGCCGTCTGCGTCGCGACCTAGAGAAACGGGGCGTGCCGCTCGTGGTACGCGAGGGGCACCCTGAGGAGGTACTGCCAAAACTCCTGCACGAGACCGGTGCGAGGCTCCTCTCATTGAACGAGGGCGTGACGCCCTTTGCCCGCCGTCGGGACGCCGCGGTGCGTCAGTCGGTAGAGCGAGGTGGCGGAGAGGTAGTGGAGCGCCTGGACCACGTAGTATTCCGGTCGAGCGAGATCCGATCTGCGATCGGCGGGCCCTACGCAGTCTACTCGCCGTACAACAAGACGTGGTGGAGGCGTTGGCGGCTCGAGCCGCGGCTTCCAGGCAATCCACTGCGCCTGCCACCCCCGATTTCGGGCTTTGCTGCGGAATGGATCCCCGACCCCGGCCGGCTCGGCCTCGCGGCCGGAGAGTGCGATATCCCGACCGGCGGCTCGGAGGCAGCCAATCGTCGGCTCCAACGCTTCCTGGAAACCGCAGCGGGGCGCTATCACGAGGATCGAGATCGACCGGATGTCGATGGAACGTCGCGACTCTCGCCCTACCTCCGATTTGGGGCGATCTCGGTACGTCAATGCTTCGCGCGCGCCGAGGAGGCGGTGCGCGCCGAGCCCATGTTGGGTCAAGGGATCGGGAAGTGGCTCGACGAGCTGGTGTGGCGAGAGTTCTACTCGGCCATCCTCGAAGAGCATCCGCGGGTGCTGCGAGAGAACCACCGGAGAGAATTCGACTCCCTCGTCTGGAACGAGGATACGGACGCATTCGAGGCGTGGTGCGAGGGTCGTACCGGGTACCCGATCGTCGATGCCGGAATGCGCCAGCTCCGCGCGACGGGCTGGATGCACAACCGGGTGCGGATGATCGTCGCGAGCTTCCTGACCAAAGACCTCCTGATCGACTGGCGCGATGGGGAGCGCTTCTTCTTTCAGCACCTAGTTGACGGCGACCCCGCCTCCAACAACGGTGGCTGGCAGTGGGCGGCCTCGACGGGGACCGATGCTCAGCCCTATTTCCGGATCTTCAATCCAGTTGCGCAGGGCAAGCGCTGGGATCCAGCGGGCCACTACGTGCGTCGCTGGCTTCCCGAGTTACGCGATGTGCCGGATCGGCATGTGCACGCGCCGTGGAACTCTGGTGAGCCCACTCGCTATCCCGCTCCGATCGTCGATCACGCAGAGCGGCGCACGATCGCCCTCGAGCGATACAAAGGCGCGCGTGAAAAGGGAGCGCGGACGTGAGTGAATCCGTGGCGAACGAGGAGCGTCCGATTCGGTTGGGCGTGTCCTCCTGCCTACTCGGAAACGAGGTGCGCTTCGATGGTGGCCACAAGCGCGACCGATTCGTGACGGACCTGTTGGGCAACTTCATCGAGTGGGTGCCTGTCTGCCCTGAGGTCGAGGTCGCATGAGCACGCCGCGCCCGGCGCTGCGGCTCGTGCAGGAGAGAGACGGCGTACGGATGGTGGAGATCAAGTCCGGTCGCGATCACACGCGACCCATGGAGACCTACTCGGACTGGCGCGTACGAGAGCTCAAGGCTCTCGAGCTTTGCGGATACATCCTGAAGAAGGGTTCCCCAAGCTGTGGCATGACGCGTGTGAAGATCTACTCAGAAACCGCCATGCCCAGGCGGGAGGGTAGGGGGCTGTATGCAACCGCCTTGATGGAGGCGTATCCGAACCTGCCCGTCGAAGACGAGGGCCGCGGCAGGGCTTTCCTATTCGGGAGGCCAGGAATTCTGCTCGGGTGCGTTTTCGCATCCGGTCATGGCGCGCATGGGTAGCAGTTGATGGATAGAGGGTCGCCCCAGCACGCTTGGTTGAGCTTCGACTGACAAAGCCCGTCCTCTCCCCCCGCGAGGCACTCCTGGCAGGTGCCGCAGCGTTGGTCACAGGAGCCCTAAAAGTTCCCGCCCGGTCCTCCAGCAGGAATCCCTGCCGGCAGGGTTGTATCGAAAAACTCAGCGCATGTTGTATCCGAAGGCATGTTGGCGCTGTCGATCCCGCATGTTTCCCCGGCAGGAATATCGTATCGATTACTCCAGAAGGCGATCTCAGCAAAGAACTCCGCTTCGCTGCACTTGTGCAGTCGGTCGAAGTAGCTCGCGTACAGTTGATCTAGTCCCGGAGGCTGAAGCGGGTTCCAGATCTGCCCATTGGTGACCAGCGCGCCGTTTTGCAGGGTAGTGATGCCATTGAGAAGCAATACGCCGCCCTCAATGAATTCCTCGCGATAGGCCTGGATCGAGTCGGTCAGCAGAGTGGCCTCGCTAAATAGCGGGCTGCTCCCTGGGCGTAAACTGCCGGTCACGGTTCCTGAACAATCCGACGCGGACTGGTCCCCCACGTAGATTTTCCCCGCCCCATTTACTCCGCAAACGCCGCTGCCAAGGGCATTGGGGATGTCGGCCGCACTGAGTTCTGCGCATCGCTCGGGGGAGAGGGGCGGGTACATGACCAAAGTTCGATTTTGAATATCGTCTCCGTCGATGGAGTCCAGCCAGAAGATTTTGTAGTTTTCATAGGGGTAAGGGAAAACATCGGATTGCAGAGGGTTCCCGTCTGCCCCCAGAAAAGTTGCATCGCCGCACCAGTACCCTTCATCTTTCCGGAAGTATTCAAAATCGAGAAGGTTGACTGCCGAGGGGTCACAAACGGGTTCGATCACCGACGGAAGTTCGGCGCCGGTGACAATGGCGTCATCAACTACCCACTGCACGTCAGCCAGAAAATCACCGACCGTACTGGAATCGCCCGTTGCGGCACACACATCGCGTCTCTCAGCCTTGCGAAACTTCCGATTGAGCCTGCTCTCGCATCGGGCGGGGTCTTCGGATTCTCCACTCAAAGCGTCTGCAGCATCTCGACTAAGACATCGAAAATAGTCACCGGCTGCATCAATCTTCCGAGAGGCGCACTCGTTGTTGTCTCCATCAGCAGCTACGGGGGTTGAGCACACCATGGACAGAAAAATCCCGATTAGAACCCACTTCATCTTCAGCATTAGAGCTCCTACTTTGAGGGTGCCTGTTGATTATCGACGCATGAGTAGCCGGACCAAGCCTTTCTCTAAATCGTGAGAATTCCGAACCGGTCGGCCTTCTCTCAATTGCAGCTCGTTGATGTTACATGCCCGCACTGTTGAGAAATAGCCATTTCTTCCATCTCAAGGGATAGGACATTCAAGCTGGCTTCTGGCGCAACGTCCGGGTATGGGCGGTATGTTAAATCCCTAGGGAGAGCCCCGTGGCAGGAGTCAAGAACTGCACGACGAAGCTGTCGCCCTCCTTGAGGCCGAAGTTGCCCACGAAGCCATCGCTCAAGCCCGGGCCCCACGCGAAGAAGGGACTGGTGGCGAAACTCGACGCCGACCAATACCTCGCCGACGCCGTGGGACCGCCGAGCGCGGCAAACGGGTAGTCGATGCAAGGAAACACCCGGCAAGTCGTCGACTGACCCGTCTCATTCAGCCCCGAGTTGGGTTCGGGGGGGCACGCCAGCCCGGGTCGTCTTCCGCTCCCAGAGCAGGCCCGTTTCTGGGTCTTCGACCGTCAAGCCA
>JAPKBZ010000065.1 GCA_028823175.1 Myxococcota bacterium | reverse complement strand
CAAGATCCCGCGAGCCATCCATGGCCAGTGAGTGCTCCATGATATTGCCGTCATTTCCGACCATATAGAAGGGAACCCGGTCGTACGAGACCCCTTGGGTCTCGCCGGGGAATTCGCCCGGCTCATCTCCGTCGGCGTGATCCCGCTGAACAACCAGTGCAGTCCGAAGGAACCGCGAAACGTGAGCGTTCAAGATGCGGAACCGATAACGCCGAGCCCGAACATTCAAGAAGGGATCATTCAGCCAGTTGACCGTCATCCGGTCGCCGAGAAACCCATCGGTGTTGAAGGGATTGAACCAGAGCTGCCCCTCCACGACGTCAGGCGATCGGGTCTTTCCCGCAGGAGTACCTATGTTGGGGCCCGGGTCGGTGCCTTCGTAGACGCGCGTATCCTGGCCCCAAGCCTTACCTGCGAGTTCCAGGTTGATGTCGTAGTCTCGGTTGCCCCATTTGAGGGCAGACCCACTGGGTAGGCAAAGGTTGACGTTATTCTCGGGGTCATCCTGATGGCAAAGCCATCCCTCACGACCGGGATCGATGCCGCTGTAGATATTCATCATCGCAGCGTTCCCCTTGTAGACGTTCTGGGCCGTGTAGTCGAGCATGTGATCGTGGAACCAATGGGTGCTCATGGTCTCTTTCCAGTCGCCCGGAACTCGGATCCGCCCAGTATCTTTGTCGCACGTCTCCTTAACCGAGCGCCATCCACAGGCGGCTGAGTCGGTATAGGAAGCGTCGCCATAGGGATCTTCGCTCGCTACACGGCTCCCGTTTTCCCTGAGCCTATCCGCCCGTTCGCATACCTGGCCTGCCCCGTTTTTGGTGGGAGAGGGAAAGCTCACAGTGAGTTCTTCGAGGGAGTCTTCATCGCAGGGGGTTGAAGCCCGCTTTTCCAAAGCGCGGGGATTGGTTGCGGGAAAATGCGGGTGATCGTCATCCACCGGGTCATGCCCAGCAATAATCATCGGCCACGCATAGTCGTAGAACTGACCGGGAAGGAAAAAAGCCTCGGCAAATCCATCGCTCTCCGCGGGGTTGTGGCCGTTGTGATGGTGAGTGGTAATGAAGTGATTGCCGAAGCCACGGTTTGCCTCGAACTTGATCGGAAGCGCATTGTGGTGGCGGAAGAGAACGCTCTCCGAGTACCGGGTCATCATGAGCTTCGGCGGGAAGGTGCCGTCAAAGGTTCGAAGGGCCTGATGATCCTGGGTAGGAAAGAGGGGGTGAAACTTGGGCGGAATTCCGACCGTGGTTCCGGCGAAGGTTCCGCTACAAGTGTTTTTTTCAGAGTTCCACGTGCACATCTTGTCGAAATCGTCTCGAACGAGAGGGTTGGCGACGCTCTCGCAGGAGGCCTTGTTGTCTGCCGGGGTGGCCGCGGGGCTGGTCGACTGACCGCATGCGTTGGCGGCGATGCTGTGGACAGTGTTGTGGTAGAGGCCATCATCGTCGGTACCCGACATTTTGTCTGGCCCCGGACCGAACTCACCGGCGCCGTAACCATGCATCTGCATGCTGTCACGAAAGCCGCCGTTGGTCCTTACGCCCGCTTGGGCGGTCTGGGTGTAGACCTGGGGAAAGAATTCGTTCCAGCGCTGATGGCCGAATTGCGGTCCCGGAGGTCGTCCGTCGGCGACGGTGTTGTACTTGTCGCCGGCGACCAGGGGCTGCATGGGCCCGGTGTGCTCGGCAACGATGGCCGCTTCCCAGGGATTCGGATGGTCCTTGTTTGTGTATTCCGTGGGGTACGGATACAGAGGTTGACCGAGCGCTGCATCGAGCGCCCTGTTTGAGACTTGTCCGTAGGCGTAATACTCGCCTCCATTGGAGACTCCAGACCACGTGGGCTGGGGGAGAGGGCTGCAATATCCATATTGTTCGCTGTCGTAGTCCTGGGAGCACCCGGCCTTGGAGGGATCCGAGTCGAGGGGTCTGCTTCCGAACTCTTCAAATCGCAGCATGTGCTGGGTAAAGGGTTTAGAGTCGAAGAGCGGGCTATGGGACGCATCGGTGGGCACGTTGCAGCGCCCGACGACCAGGGGCCCGCCGCGCAAGCCAGCCGTGAGCACTCCGCCGGGCGAAGCTACGGGAGGATTGACCTGCCTCGTCCCTTCGCCAATCAGCTGGCCCTGTGCGAATGCCGTGCTTGCGGAAGCGAATGTCATGGCGAATACCATGATCATGCTCATCACGGACTGAAAAATGTTTATTTGTGAGTATTTTTGTCCGATCTCCAGCGGAAACAAATTCGGAAGAAGCCGGCGGGTTACGGATTTGGGGGGTGGGGGGGAGGTAGCTTCTGAAGAATACATCCTTTGTCCTCTTTTTTTGTACTCGTTGTCTGTACTCGTTGTTTGTACTCGTTGTTTCATCATCTGCACCGATGCACGGTCCGAGCTGTATCGCCCAAAATCCGTCGTGGCTGAGAGCACGGAAAGACCAGCAAGCAGAATTCTCGCGCTTGCCGTAGCGTTATTGAATTCCTGTCGAGGTCCGTGATCACGTGAATCCACCTAAAAACAAGTGAATTTTTTCTTTAGTACTGATTCCCATTAAATGCGCTCTTGTTTCACAAGTACTTCCGTATTTTTGCGTAGGGGTATCATTCCAAATGCTCATTAATTGTTTATGAAGCCCACCGGCAAGTGGCGACACAAATTCTTGATTACGCTCGAAAACACCTCGCGCGAATTCCCAGAAAGCAGACCTTTGGGGGGCGGATGCGCCCGTTACCCATCACGGGATATCCTAGGGACTCAAAATAATGCCCATACATGCCCATACCCGGACGTTGCGCCAGAAGGCAACTTGAATGTCCTACTCCCCCATAGCGCGCATAGCGCGCTGGGGTTTCGAAGTGGCGATCGGACTTCGCCCAAGTGAGTCCTTGGGGAGTGCGCTGGTCGCAAGGGTGGGCGTAGCCATCCGGCCGGGTATTCGAAGCCACCAAAAAAGGAAGGCGCCTGTCCCGAGAGGCCGAGACAAACGCCTACTTTGGTGCCTTATTGCATGGAGATATGGAGATATGAAGATATGAAAAAGTATTTAGATTAGTTCAATGGGGATACCAAGTGGAGGTCGCATCCACCGAGCACCTTATGTGCACTATTTATGACACACGGCCATTAAGCTAGAATGAATTACCAGTACGGATACCAAAAAACTCCGGCCGGGATTCCCTGAATTCGCTCTAAGGCATAAAATTAGTCTGACGCTCAGTATTTACCTGGCCGCGTATACGGCAAACCACCAGCACAAGCAGCACAAGCGCGCGATCGCTCGGCTTTAACCGCTCGCTACTTGGGGACTCTGCGGTGAAGAGAATTTCGGCTGGCCATTCCGACCGAGTCGAATCAGCCCCCTGATCGGACCCTATTCTTTGCCCCGACTTATCTGCCCCACTGAATCTCTTTTGCGGACAGAGGCCCCGTTGTCTCTTCCCCAGGACCGAACCCTCGGCTCAGCCGGCATTCCTCCCAGCGCGTGCTCAATGCAACCTGCCCCCCGACCGAAGAGCACAGGGTAATGAGCACTCCCCCGCCTGCCTCTGATTCGCCCACCCCAACAGGAACGGCGGACACTCAGCCGCCCGAAACCGTCGCGGCAGCCCCGACTCTCGGCGCGCACCTGCCCAGCAGCCCCCTGCATGACCCGGATGAGATCCTCGAACGCTTCCTACGGTGGACCCAAGAAAAATCCCTCGACCTCTACCCCGCCCAGGAAGACGCCCTGCTCCAACTCACCACTGGGCAGCACGTCATTCTCAGCACGCCAACTGGTTCTGGAAAGTCGCTCGTTGCCCTTGCTCTCCACTTCAAGGCGTGCTGCGAAGGCCAGCGTTCTTTTTACACCGCACCCACCAAGGCGCTGGTCAGCGAGAAATTCTTCGAATGGTGCGATCAGTTCGGGCCCGAAAATGTCGGCATGCTCACCGGCGACGCCTCCATCAATCGCGATGCCGAGATCATTTGCTGCACCGCTGAAGTCCTGTCCAACATGGCGATCTCTCAAGGCAGCGCGATCGATGCGCCCTACATCGTCATGGACGAATTTCACTATTTCGGCGATCTCAGCCGCGGCATGGCGTGGCAGATCCCGCTGCTTGAGCTGCAAAACTGCCAGTTCCTCTTGATGTCGGCGACCCTGGGTGACACGCAGCTCATCGAAGGCTTGATCAATCGCAACAGCGCCCAGGCCGTGGTCCGCATCCATGGCGACGAACGACCTGTTCCCCTTGATTTTTCGTACCGGGATACCCCCGTGCATGAAACCGTCGAAAACCTGCTCGCGAAAGACATGGCGCCGATCTACATGGTTCACTTCACCCAGCGGGAGGCCGCCGAGCAAGCTCAATCACTCACGAGCGCCAACATTTCTGACAAGGCGGAAAAGAAGAAGATCGCCGATGCATTAGTTGGCTTTCGCTTCGACACCCACTACGGAAAAGATATCCAACGCTTCTTGCGGCACGGCATTGGCATTCACCATGCGGGACTGCTTCCGAAATATAGGCTGCTCGTCGAAAGAATCGCCCAGCAGGGATTGCTAAAAATTATTTGCGGCACGGATACCTTGGGGGTGGGGGTCAACATTCCGATCCGAACCGTCTTGCTGAGCAAACTCTGCAAATATGACGGCACGAAAGTCAGGGTGCTCTCCGTCCGGGATTTCCTCCAGGTCTCGGGCCGCGCTGGGCGCAGAGGATTTGACAGCGCCGGGAGTGTCGTGTGCCAAGCACCCGAGTATGTCATCGAAAACAAACGCCTCGAGGCCAAGACAGCCTCTGCGCCAGCGAAAAAGAAAAAGAAGCTCGTCAAGAAAAAACCGCCCACCAAGGGCTATGCGGCATGGAACGAACAGACCCTAGTGCGCTTGTCGACCAGCATGCCCGAACCCCTGGTCTCTCGGTTTCGCATGAGCGCCGGCCTGCTGATCGGCTGTTTACAGAGCGGTGCAAACGGCCGGGCATCAAACCCCGGCTACGCACGGGTCATCGCGTTGATTGATGCCTGCCTGGAAGACGCACCGAACAAGAGCAGGCTAAAACGCGAGACGGCGGTCTTGTTTCGCGCACTCCGGGGCGCAGAGATCATCTCACTGGAAAAAACGCCCGAACGCCCGGGAAGCCAGGTCCGGGTCAGCGAGGATCTACAAGAGAATTTCTCACTGCACCATATGCTTTCCTTGTATCTGGTGGAGGCGCTCGAGGCCCTACACAGTGAAGGCGAAGCCCGCGCCCTGGACATCTTGGGCCTCGCGGAATCGATCCTCGAGAATCCTCGGGCGCTGCTCATCGCCCAGGAACGCCGAGTGAAGAGTGAACTCATGGCGCAGCTCAAGGCGGAGAGAGTGCCCTTCGAGGAGCGAATCGAAAAGCTCGACAAAATCACCTGGCCCAAGCCCAACGCCGAATTTATTTACACAACCTTCAATCAGTTTTCCGACAAGCATCCGTGGGTCGGCCAAGAGAACATTCGGCCGAAAGCAATCGCTCGGGAGATGTTCGAGAGCTATTCGGCGTTTAACGACTACGTCGGGCTCAACAAGATGGCCCCCATTGAGGGCGTCCTACTTCGGTACCTGAGTCAGGTGTACACGACACTCGTTCGCACCATCCCCGACTCGCACAAGACCGACGCGGTGCTCGAAATGATCGCCTACTTCGAAACGCTACTCGCCCGGGTGGATGCGAGCTTGCTCGAGGAATGGCAGCAGCGTATGCGTCCGGCTGGGTCAAAGCCCAAGGGCGATGCGGCACTCGCGCCGGAGGCCCCCAATTTCGACTCAAAAGCCTTTGAACGGCGAGTACGAGCGGAGCTGCACCACTTGGTTCGTTGCCTTTCGGGCCGGGATTACACCGGCGCGGAAACCTGCATCCACGAAGACCCGGCCGACCCCTGGGACGCCGGGCGATTTGAGGCTGAACTCGCTCCGTTCTACGAAGAATTCGAGGCGATCCTCTTTCAACCCAGCGCACGCCAAGCCCACCTGGCCCATGTCACGAAAACTGGACCCAATCGCTACAAAGCCCACCAAGTCCTCTGCGATGACCAGGGCGAAAACATGTACTGCATCGAAGCCGTCGTCCACGCAGAGGAACCGCTGCCCGACACGCCCCTGCTGCGCCTGCGCCGAATCGGCACCTAGCCCCGGCCGCCGCCCAAGCGGCCCGTGGTCGAGGCCGGACGGCTTCCCCCGCCACGGGATCCCCTAGGGATTTAGCAGAACGCCCATACTCGGACGTTGTGCCAGACGACAGCTTGTATGTCCTATCCCCCGGCCAACGATACGCCGCGACTGGGCATAATTGGTGCTGACGACGAAGCCTTTATCTCGGAGCAGCTCGCGCCGACGATGCAGGCGCACACCGAAGCGAAGGTTGAGGTGCTCCCCGGTTCCGGTCATCTGGACATCGCGTCCGACGAGCGGAAGGCGAGCACCATCGGCAAGTGGTTTTAGGCGAGCAGGGTCTCTCCCCTGGCAAGGTCAGGGCTCACATGGCGACATCAGGCGTCAGTGCCGGAACCGCTCTCACTTCGACGCATGAGCTTTGCCCGCCAATGTGAGACATAGTCCCGGCCGTGAAGACGGAATTCGACTCGCTACCGCTCTCTCCGGCGCTCCTCTCAGTGGTTCGCGACCTGGGCTATGAGCATGCCACGCCGATTCAAGCGGAGACCATCCCCGCACTCGTGGCGGGCAAGGATCTGATTGGCCAGTCCAAGACTGGCAGCGGCAAGACGGCCGCGTTCGCGCTCTCGATCTTGCAGCGCGTTGATCTAGATCAACGGAACGTGCAGGCACTGGTTCTTTGCCCGACACGCGAACTCTCAGCGCAGGTCGCTCGTGAGTTCCGCGCTCTAGGACGCTCACAGGCTGGCTTCACTGTGGCGGAGCTCGTCGGCGGGCAACCCGGAAAGGGACAGCGAGATGCCCTCGCACGCGGTGTCCATGTCGCGATCGGCACGCCGGGACGCGTCCTTGACCACCTTGAGAAGGGTTCACTGCAGACGAATGCGGTTTCCACTGCTGTGCTCGACGAGGCCGACCGCATGCTCGACATGGGTTTCGGGCAGGACGTACAGACGATTCTCAAGCGGCTCCCCAAGTCCCGTCAGACAGTGTTGTTCTCCGCGACGATTCCCAAATCCATCACCTCCATCTGCAACGCCCACATGCAGGCTCCTGTGCGCGTCCGCATCGATGAGCCTGCGGACGCCAGCCACGAGATTCGGCAACTTCGCTTGGCTTCCGGCCCCGACGAAAAATTTCACTCCTTGTGTTGGCTGCTCAATGAGTTCCCGCACAGCTCCGCGCTCATCTTCTGCAATCTGAAGAAAACGGTTGCCGAACTCACAGGAAAGCTCGAGAAAGCCGGCGTGAGCGTCGGCCGCCTGGACGGAGACCTCGAGCAGTTCCACCGGGATCAGGTGCTCGCGCGCTTCCGCAACCAGAGCGTTCGTCTGTTAGTCGCTACGGACGTTGCGGGTCGGGGCATCGATATTGAAGGCCTCGACCTCGTGATCAACTACGAGCTTCCCCAGCAGGCTGACATCTACGTGCATCGCATCGGCCGCACGGGGCGAGCTGGACAAAGAGGCATCGCAGCCTCCCTTGCGGACCGCAATGACGAAGCGCTCTTTCGCGAGATCGAAGAGGACACGAGCGCGGTCGTCGAAGTGCTCGAGCGGATTTCAGGCGGTAGATCCGAAGCTCACGCACTTCTTCATTCGCTCGCCCGCCCCTCTGCAATGCAAACGATCCTCATCTCGGGTGGCCGCAAAGACAAAGTGCGTGCGGGGGACATCCTCGGCGCACTAACGGGCGACGCGGGCGCTCTATCGGGTGCCGACGTTGGAAAGATCGAGATTCACGACAAGCTGTCCTACGTGGCCGTTGCGAGTGCGCAAAGTCGCCTGGCGGTACAACGTCTCAACGATGGCCGCATCAAGGGCAAGCGCTTCCGGGCAACCCTCGTCGATGGGGCGGGCGCGAACGATGCCCAGGCCAAGGACAGGAACCCCAAGTACAGGAAGGCCGCTGGCTCGAAACCGAGGAGGCCCCGATAGTCCGATGGCCAACGAACAACCCAAGAATCCGCTGCACGGCATCACGTTGAAGGCAATCGTCGAAGACCTGGTTCAGCGCCGGGGCTGGGACGGCCTCGCAGCGGAAATCAACGTTCGCTGTTTCAGTGTCGACCCCAGTATGAAGTCGAGCCTGGCATTTCTGCGAAAAACCCTCTGGGCGCGGACCCAGGTCGAGGGGCTCTACCTGGCAGACCAGCGAAAGCTGAAGCGACAGGCCGCCGCATCCGGCTCCTCCTAGAGCGCGTCCTTCGCTCCGCGGACCGGCTCGTTTAGCATCCGGGCTACGAGCGCAAGAACCCCGCGAGAACAGGCTGGGCGTTATGTTAAATCCCTAGGCAATCCCGTGACGCGTGCGCGCATGAAAAAGTCGGTGCTGTATAGTGCCGCTCGGCGTCGTAGAAGTCGGTCTACGAGAAAGGGTTGGATCGAATGGAGGGAGAGGGGAAAGCAACGAGGCTACTTAAGGCTTGCCCGCTGGCTGTTCTTTCCCTTGCGCTTCTGTCGTGCTCACTGGCTCCGGGGCCGCGGGATGCGAGTCCACCCAGCGGCGTGGGCTACACCGAATTGGAATTCGTGGACACCGAGCGGTCGCGGACTCTCGACACCACCCTCTGGTATCCGACGCCCGACAATCTGAACCCGACTGAGCAAGCCTATCCATCGGGTTTTCTCGGGCATGCTATGAAGGATGCTCAACCCTTCGACGTTCCAGTCAAGCTTCCCCTGATTCTTCTGTCACACGGGGATCGGGGGATGAGCACAAATCTCGCCTGGTTGGCCGAGCGGTTTGCAGAAAACGGTTACCTGGTCGCCGGTATCGACCACTGGCTCAATACGAGCCTCAACAACGAACCCGAAGAGACGCTTCGGCTGTGGAACCGTCCAGCAGACCTCAGTTTCGTTCTGACGCGACTCCTGGCCGATCCTTTCTGGGGGCAGCGGATCGACGCGAACCGAATCGGCGTCGCGGGCCACTCGTCCGGGGGCTACACCGCATTCGCATTGGCGGGTGCGATCTACGACGCCGATGTCATGGCTGCCTATTGTGAGAGCGATCGCCGCGGCCCCGATTGTGAACTCGTGAAAGGAGTCGATTTCGGGAAAGTGGATTTTTCAGCGGCATCGGAAAGCTATCGCGACAGGCGGATTCGCGCGTCCTTCGCGATGGCGCCGGCGGCGGGCAACGGCATCCGCTCGAGTAGCTTGGCTGCGATTGCGATTCCCGTGCATGTCGTGACCACGGAGTATGACGAAATTCTCGATCCGGCTCGCAATGCGATTCATTATGCGAAACAAACGCCGGGGTCAACTCTGACCGTTGAGAGGGAAGGAGGCCACTTCGTCTACCTGTCCCGCTGTTCCCTGGTGACAGCGGTCTTCACGTATTTCTTGGAATTCGATATCTGCGGTACTCGGTCCTCGGTAGATAGGGACGCGGTGCATCGAAGGATCTCGGGACAGGCCGTTGCATTCTTTGATGAGAAGCTAGGCATGTAAAGCTCTCCCCTGGCCCCCCTCGGCCGTGTGGCCCATAGGGAAAACAAGCCCCGTTTTCACCAAATCTGCTGATAAGGGACGACATGTCGAATCAGGGGCCGGGGAGAGAGAATCCGCCCATACTCGGACGTTGTGCCAGAAGGCAGCTTGAATGTCCTATACCCAATGTCCTATCCCCTTGACCGGCCCCCATACGGGCTTGGCAGACGTGGATTCGCACAGTGAGCGCAGCGAACGCGCGAATCCCTCCCCGGCGTGCCATTGGAATAACGCAAATCTCGGGGGCTGAACGAACGTCACCGCAGGTTTCTCGTCCCGAGCAATCGCTAGGCCGGGCGCCGCTCAGTCAGCGCTGCTGTATTGGCATAAAGAACTTTCTCCTGGTCCACGAGCGATACTCCGTCGAGCTCTTCAAAAATATCACGTGGATGCTTCATGCCTTCCATGTGCGGCCAGTCGGATCCGTAGATGACTTGATCGGCCCCCATCTGCTCGATGACGTCCGGAATCTTGTCCTCCCAAAAGGGATTGACCCACACGTTCCGGCGAAAGAGTTCGGCCGGGTCTTCTTTATAGTACCGACTCATCCGCTGCTTCGACTGCTCGAGCTTCAAGAAAAGGTCGCCTAGAAAGCCGGAGCCATTCTCAATGGAGGCGATGCGCAGGTTCGGAAAGCGCTCGAAAATTTTGTCATAGGCGAAGGTCAACAGGAAGTCGTAGATGGCACGCTCCGGGATCAGACCCGCAACGCTAGGCTTGCGCCCCCCGCCCAACACTGCCAGCGCATTGCTTCCGCCGTAACCGTTCGCGGTGTAGCCGGTGCTTCCCACGTGGGCCACCACGGTGATGCCCGCCTCGTTGACACGCGCCCAGAATGGATCGAAGCGCTCGTCGCACGGCGAGCGCCAGCCGTCGGGCGTGCAGACCGCCGAAGGTCGCATCACCAGTATCCGTGCGTCATGTTCGAGCGCCCACTCGAGCTCGCGGCACGCCCAGTCCACATCGGACAGCGTAATGTAGGGTGCAGAGAAGAGCCTGCCCTTGTAGGTGAGCCCCCAGTCCTCGTCGAGCCAGCGGTTGAATCCTTCGGTGAGCACACAGAGGGCTTCGATGTCGTGACACATCGCCTCTTCGTAGAGGACGCCGGCTGTGGGAAAGAGCCAGGCGCCATCGAGGCCCTGCTCTTCGACGCGGGCAACGCGCGCGTCGCGGTCCATGTACTCGGGCGGCCGCGGCTCGAGCCCGGAATGAGTCAGCTCGACGAAGGTCTTGCCATCCGGATTCCCGCGGTAGTACTCACGCAACACACCCGGCTTCGAGACCGGATTGAAGGTTGGATTGCCCACGGCGAGGTTGAGCTTTCCGGCAACGAGATGGTATCGCCTTCCTTCCATCTCAACCCACTGCACGCACCGCCTCTGCATTCGCCGCGGGACGTGTCGCATGAACGCGTCTTCCGCCTCATAGTAATGATTGTCACAATCAAAGAGAAGACCGTCGTATTGCTCCATGGAAGACTCCCTCGATGGCGGCGCTAGCCGCCGCACATTTCAACCTTACGGTTCACGGGACATTCGCGAATGGGACCGCTTTTTTTCCAATGTTTTTCCCCGCCGCGGTCCGTCGTGCCAGCCCCACAGCGCTCACACGAGATTCACTGGCAGGCGCTTGATGCCGCTAATGAAGTTGGACTGCAATCTCTCGGGCGGGCCAGCGAGACTCACACCCGGGTACCTCCCCAAAAACTCTCCGAGGGTCACACGCATCTCGAGCCTCGCGATATGGCTTCCCATGCAGAAGTGCGTGCCGACGCCAAATGCAAGGTGAGGATTCGGCTTTCGCGTGATGTCGAAGACCTCGGGATCGTCGAACACCTCGGGGTCTCGGTTTGCGGCGCCGTAGTACATCACGACCTTGTCGCCCTTGCGGATCTCTTGATCGCCGATCTTCGTGTCGCACAGAGCGGTCCTTCGGAATTGCATGACCGGCGACACCCAGCGTAGAATTTCCTCGATGGCCTGGGGCAGCAGTGAGGGATCGCGGCGCAAGCGGTCAAACTGCTCGGGGTTCTCGCACAACGCTTGAATGCCCCCTGAAAGCGCATTCCGGGTGGTCTCGTTGCCAGCGATGATGAGCAGGAAGAAGTTCACCTGCGTCATCATTCGGCTGATCGGCGCGCCGTGATACTCACCGTTCACGAGACTCGAGAAGACGTCGGCAGTCGGTCGCTTCCTGCGTTCCCTTGCCAGGAGGGCGGACTGGACGAAGATCTGTAGCAAAGCGAAACGCGCGCGAAGCAGGTTGAAGGAGCCGGGCTCACCGAAGCGCATGGTCTCGTTGGTCCAGCGATAGAACCTGGCCGTATATTTGTCGGAGACACCTAGGAAGTTCGTGAGGATGCGCAGCGAGATGGGCGCCGAAACGTCGCCCACGAAATCGCACTCCGACCTCGAAGCCAACCGATCAAGGGTCTGGGAGACAATCTTGCGCATATGCGCCTCGGCCTCCTGGACGGCTCGTGGCTTGAATTGCACGTTCAAAACGTTGCGCAACTCGGAGTGGTCCGGCGGATCCATCTGGATCAACTGCTCGCTTGCGAGGCGCCGCTCCCGGGGACGAAGATCGTTGAGCGCGGAGGTGCCCACAGCCGATGAGAAGATCTCTGGATGCTTGGAAACGAAGGCGACGTCCTGATAGCGCGTGAGGGCGAAGAACCCAGGGCCAGGTACGAACACCGGGAGCTCGCACTCCTCTTGCCAGTGCACGGGATCCTGCTCGCGCAGCAGGCGGAAGTATTCGAAGGGCACAGCCCCGACGAAGGTCTCCGGATCGGAGAGATCGATGTCGCCTGGCCGAAACGAAGCCGGCTCCAGCGACGCGCTCGTCCCTCGATCTTTCCTCATTTGCGCTTGTATTGGATTAGACGTTGTCATGGCCGCGCTCCATTCAGCGATCGGAATCGATCCAGGCAACCGGTTGTTTGAGTTCGTCGGGCGCCGTCCGCTCCCAGGTCCGCAGGGCGGCCGCAAGCGACTTCGCCATGACCGTCCGAGCCGTCTCCGGATCTCCCTCTTCGATCGCTCCGATGACCCGTCCGTAGTTGCGCAGTGCCGAACGCTGCTGCTTTTCATCCCACCCGGCGCTCGTTTCCCCCGACATGCGATGAAGCGCTTCGACGAGAACCGCGAGAACCCGGTTGCCCGACGCTGTCGCGATCAGGTTCATGAGGCGCCGGGTTTCCTCGCGGAAGAGGTCCGGATCATTCACATCCGCGTGTATCCGAGCGATGCTCTCGTGCAGCGTCGCGATGTCCTCGCGGCTCGCGTTCACGGCCGCTTCGGCAGCCAACACCGGGTAGATCGAGCAGCGCGCCTCGAGGACCGAACGGAATGATGCGTCGGCGAACTGCAGATGCAGCGAGAGCACGCTTGCCAGATGGTCGGCACCTGGGGCGCTGACGACAGGGCCTCCTCCGGGCCCGGCCTTGATGCGGAGCGCCCCCTGGAGCTCGAGAAATCGCAGCGCCTCGCGCACGGTGCCGCGCGCTACACCCAACTGCTCGACCATGCGATGCTCGGCAGCGAGCTGCGTTCCCGGCCTGAGGCGCCGACGCCGGATCTCGCCCACGAGCTTGCGGGCGATGCGGGTTGCGGCGCGTTCGGGATTTCGCTTTCTGCTCATCCGCTCCTCGCGGCGCTCTGGTTAGCGTTCTGCTTGACGACAGGATAACTAGTATCATAGTATTACAAGGAAGCCAAACACGACCGCCCGGAGGAATTCATGTCGATCGCCCTCGCGGAAGAGCATCAGGAACTTGCCCGCGTCGCCCGCGCTTTTCTTGATTCGAACGAGGCACGCGGTCAATCGCGCGCACTGCTCGAAGCGCCGAGCGAACACTTGCCGAGCTTCTGGAAGGAAATGGCCGAACTCGGGTGGCTGGGGCTTCACATTGACGAGGCCCATGGAGGCCAGGGATTCGGGCTGACCGAGCTTTCGGTCATCCTCGAGGCGCTGGGCTTTGCCGTGGCGCCCGGCCCCTTTCTGCCGACCACGCTTGTATCGGCGCTTGTCGCCGAATGCGGAAACGAAGCAAAACGCGAAGCTCTGCTGCCTGGCCTCGCGGACGGGTCGCTGATCGGAGCCGTCGGCCTTGGCGGGGATCTCGAAATCGCCAGCGACGGGCAACTCAACGGCTCGGCCGGCCTGGTGCTCGCTGCCGAGGTCGCGCAAGTCTTCGCTGTTTGCGTACGCGACGACGTCGTACTGCTCACCCCGGGCCAGGCGGGCCTGACGGTCGAGCCGCAGAAGAACATGGATCCCAGTCGACGGGTCGCCGCCGTTCGCTGTGATGGCGTCCTGGTCTCGGACCCGAACCGCATGGTCGGGGCGCGAAACACCCTCAGACGCCTGGCTCGAACACTGTGTGCTGCCGAGGCCGCCGGCGGCGCCCGTGCCTGTACCGAGATGGCAACGGCGTACGCCAAAGAACGCGTGCAATTTGGCCGGCCCATTGGCACCTTCGGCCCGGTCAAGCACCACTGCGCCAATATGCTCGTTGCGACCGAGCAGGCTACGGCGGGTGCGTGGGGCGCCGCCCGTGAAGGTCTCAGCCCCGACCAGGCCGAGTTCGCGGCTGCCACTGCGTGCGGCCTCGCCCTGCCCGCTTTTGTCTTCTGTGCGAAGCAGAACATCCAGGTCCACGGCGGTATTGGGTACACCTGGGAACACGACGCCCACCTCTACCTCCGCCGTGCGATCGCACTCGAATCGCTGATGGGATCGGTGGACCTGGCGCGCGAAGACATCGTGCGCCTGATGGCTCGCGGGGTCCGTACCAAGGCCACGATCGAGCTACCGCCCGAAGCGGAGGCCTACCGCGAAGAGGCTCGGGCCGTCGCCAAGCAAGTGGCCGCGCTGTCTAAGGAAGCCAAGCGCAAAGCGCTCAGCGACAGCGGGTACCTCGTGCCCCATTGGCCGAAGCCCTGGGGCCGCGAGGCCGGGCCCGTCGAGCAACTCGCGATCGATGAGGCGTTCGAAGGCGTGGGACGCCCGGACTTGAGCATCAGCGGCTGGAACACGCTCACCATTGCCCAGCACGGGAACCCCGAGCAGGTGGAGCGTTTCGTCCGGCCCAGCCTCGAGGGCAAGATCGAGTTCTGCCAACTTTTCAGCGAGCCCAACGCCGGGTCCGACGCAGCGGCGGTGCAGACCCGAGGCATCAAGGTCGATGGCGGCTGGCGCGTCTCGGGACAGAAGGTGTGGACCAGCAACGCGCATCTCTGCAGCCACGGATTCGCGACCGTTCGAACCAACAGCGATGGCCCCAAGCATGCCGGCATCAGCATGATGGTCATCGACCTCAAGGCCGACGGTGTCGATGTGCGCCCCTTACGCCAGATCACCGGCCACGCTCACTTCAACGAGGTCTTCTTCGACGACGTCTTTGTCCCGGACAACGACGTCGTGGGGCCTGTCGATCAGGGCTGGACGGTCGCCCGTAACACGCTCGGCAACGAGCGCATCTCGATCGGCGGCGGAGCGGAAGGCGGAACGGCCGGCGGACCGAATCTCCTGGAACTGCTCGAAAAGTTCGCGCCCGACGATCGGGGTGTCACCCGGGAAGTGGGTGCCACCCTCGCAGAAACCGAATCAATCGCTCTAATGAACCTGCGAGGCGTGATCCGGGCGGTCGAAGGGTCGGAGCCCGGCGCCGAGGCGAATGTCACGAAGCTGCTCGGTTCCGAAATTGCGCAGCGCAACGGCGCCGTCGCGGCACAAATCGTTGGGCCTCTCGCAGCGGTAAGGGAAGGCGATGCACGACGAGTCGGCACATGGATCATGGCGATGATGGGCGCCACGATCGGAGGCGGCACCTCCGAGATCATCCGCAACCAAATCGCCGAACGGCTGCTCGGCCTGCCACGCGATCCGTTGATCAAGTAGCTCATACCCGTGGCGTCGCGGGCACGAACCAAGAGAACGAATCGCACAAAAGAGGGCGAGACCGAATCGGAGGGAAGGTCCGGAGAAGAATGAGACTAATCCGACGGTCGATCGAATATGATCCAGGCCGCCTCCGGGTGCCCGGGTCGAAACGAATCGGCGCAACAATAGGACGCGACAATAGGACCCCACAATAGGACGCAAAAAAGAACAAGGAGACTCCAATGGCATTTTCGGGCAAGGTCGCATTGATCACCGGTGGCGGAAGCGGCATGGGCCGACTCGCGGCGCGCAATCTCGCTGCACAGGGCAAACTGGTCGCCGCTCTCGACGTGAACGTAGACGGATTGAAAGAAACTGCCGACGGTCACGACGGCATCTTGACGATTCCCACCGACGTGACCGATTCGGATTCGGTGGAAAACGCCGTAAGACGCTGCGAGCAAGAACTCGGGCCCATCGATCGGGTCTACAACGCAGCGGCCATCATGCCCACCGGCCTGCTGATGGATCAGGATATTTCGGTCATCCACAAGATCATGGACATCAACTACGGCGGTGTCGTCAACGTTGCGAAGTACGCACTGCCCGGAATGCTCGAACGCGGCCGGGGCGACTTCATCAACTTCGCATCGATGGCCGGCTGGCTGCCGATCATCTACCTAGGCGCATACAATGCGTCAAAATTTGCGGTGGTGGCGTTCGCCGAAGTGCTCTACCACGAGAATCGCAACAAGGGCGTCCGTTTCGCTTGCGTTTGCCCGCCGCCGGTGGCCACTCCGCTGCTCCAGCAGGCCGAGGACAACGTCTGGCCAAAGACCTTCGACTCGGCCCCCCCGATCGAGCCCCAGCAAGTGCTCGATGCCATCGAGGTCACGCTCGAGAAGGACACGCTGTGGGTGTTCCCCGGTCGGGGCACCAAACTCGGTTGGCGCGCACGGCTTTGGTTCCCTCGCCTAATGTGGAAAATCGTGCACCGGACGGAAGGGTTCTAACAGTCCGCGTACTTTCCAACGACCTCTCGCAATCAGGAGATCTCCATGACTACTCCCACAAGGGCATCCGAATCCGTTCTCTTGGAAGAAACTCGCAACGGGGTCCGGATCCTTCGGATGAATCGACCGGAAGTGAGAAATGCACTCTCGAACGATTTGACCCGAGCACTTGTTCGGGGGCTCGAAGAAGCGGCCTCTGACACCGAGATTCGGGTGATCGCCCTGACGGGCGTGGGTGGTGCATTCTGTTCGGGTGCGGATCTCAGCCCCAGAAAACCCGGGGACCCCAAACCCGATTCCGTTGAGCAAACCGCGGACATCGTCGTTCAGTTGGTCACCGCTATGCGCGTGTCTTGCGAAAAGCCCGTCATCGCGGGCATCGATGGCATCGCGATCGGCGCAGGGCTATCCCTCGCCATGTGCGCCGACATCCGCATGGCCAGTTCCGCAGCCCGCTTCAACCCGGGCTATGCGCGGATCGGAACGTCGCCGGACTGCGGACTCACGTGGACCTTGCCCGCAGCCATCGGACGCGAGCGGGCGATGCGCTTTCTTCTCGAGCCGAAGATGCACGATGCCGAGGCAGCGCTCGCGCTCGGGATTGTCGGCGAAGTCGTCGACGCCGAAGGCTTCGATCAGGCCTTCATTGGCTATTGCGAGAAGATCGCCGAAATCGCACCGCTGGCCGCTACACAGACGAAGCGCCTGGTCTCACGGACCGGACTCCCGGATAACCTCGAAGCTCACCTGCGTGACGAACTTACGTATGCTGCGCGCGGATTGAAGAGCGAGGATGGCAGGGAAGCCAGGCGCGCGCTGCGCGAGAAGCGCAAACCTGTCTTTGGCGGACATTAGTCTCGCCGGAACGCTACCGCTCCAACACAGAGCCTGGGCGTCTCACTTCTGTGACGGCCAACGGACGACAAACGAAAGACCCCCCGCCTTGATCGCCCTGTCCCATTCCCTCATGGCGCGTATCATAGTTTGAATGCCGAGCTCAGCAGAGTTTAAGCCCGAGGCAGTCGAGACCTGACACCGCGTCCCAGGCCCCCCAAAAAAGGAAACGAAACGATGGCAGATACGACAAGTGGAAAACTACTGGTGGACCCGATTTGCTATGGCGAGAGTGGCCCGCCCCACGAACTGTTCCGTACGCTGCGGGCCGAGTCGCCGGTGCACTGGTGTGAAATGGAGAAGATCGAGTCCTTCTATGCAATCACCCGCCACCAGGACATCCGAACCATCTCGAGTCATCCCGAACTCTTTATCAACGAGCCGGGCGTCAACCCCCGGCTCAATGAAAGCCCGATTGAAAATCAAACCGCCTTTCGAGTCGTGATCGTGACCGACGGTCCGGAACACCGTGATCTGCGAAAAGTGGCCATGCCCCACCTCACACCGAGATCGCTGGCCACGGCTGAAGCCTCGATGCGTGCGAGTGCCAAGCTGCTCGTCGACGAGTTGGCGAAGGACGGAGGCGAGGGCGAGACCGATCTCGCCATGGGCCTGGCCGTGCGACATCCCCTGCGCGTGCTCTGCAAGACCCTCGGCGTGCCCGAGGATCAGGAGGAGACTATCCGTGAACTTTCCAGCCGGCTCTTCGGCGCCGATGACAACGATCTGGGCGGAGGCACCTCTCCCGAGGCTTTCAAGCAACTCGGTCAAGATTTCATCAAACTCTTCATGCCTATCATCGAGGATCGGCGCGCGAACCCGACCAACGATTTGGCGAGTGTGATCGCCAACGGGACAATTCGGGGCGAAGCACTCGGGCCAATCGAGACCCTCGGCTACTTCCTGATCATTTTCAGTGCCGGACACGATACGACCAAGAACAGCCTGGCGGGCGGATTCCGGGCATTGATCGAAAATCCCGACGAATTCAAAAAGGTGCAGAACGACCTCTCTCTAAGCGCAGACTGCGTCGAGGAAATCGTACGCTGGACAACCCCCGTCAACTACATGAAGCGCACCGCGGCGCAGGATATCGACGTGAACGGCCAGAAGGTTCGTGAGGGCGAAGCGGCCATGATGTTCTACGCCTCAGCCAACCGGGATGAGTCGGTCTTCGAAGACCCGTACACGTTCAACGTCGAGCGAAAACCCAACCGACATCTGGGCTTTGGCCACGGCGAGCACTTCTGCATGGGCGCCCATTTCGCACGACGCTCGCAGATCGCGATCATCGAAGAGCTGGCACGTCGGGTTGAGCACTGGGAGATGATCGGCGAGCCCGAATGGATCTCCTCGAGCTTCGTGGTTGGACTGAAGCACCTTCCGGTGCGCTATCGAATTCGGCAAGGCGACTAGCAGGATCGCCCCTGGGCGCAGAAGGTCGAGTCGGCGCGCTCAGTCCATCTTTGAGTTAGACCGCTTCGCGTCGCCCGCCGCCCGGACCTCCGCATTGCGCCCTTCGGGCTTGTCCACCTTTACAAAGCCCTCCCCGAAGGGCTCGTCACGCCGATGGAGCGTTTCCTTCAGGCCATTTTCCTTCATGCTCCGACCGTAGTCGCGCACCGCCTGGGAACGATGTGCGCGGGCGTCGTTCTCGCCGGCCAACCGCTGGAGGGTCTGGGCCCCCATCAGTTCAAGGCCAAGGTTGGTGATGCGCTTGTTGGCCGCAAGCAAATCGGGATCGATCAGCCCAAAGCGATCGGCCAGGCCTTCCACCTCGTCCTCGAGCACGTCAGCCGGCACGGCCTTCATCACCAGACCGATCTTCTCCGCGTCCGCCCCCGAAATCGAATCCCCTGTCAGTTGAAGCCGCTTCGCCCATTGCGGGCCGCAGTGGTACATCCACAGATTGTTGGGCAGGGCGCCCATTGCGCGCGCCGCGGGGAAACCGATGCGGGCATCTTCTGCCGCGATCACGATGTCGCACGCCAGCGCGAGATCGGTCCCTCCGGCCAGACAGTTGCCGTGAACCTGGGCGATGGAGGGCTTGTGCATCTCCCAGAGTGTGCGGATACGCCGATTGCCCTGCTCGATCAGCCAGATGTCGTCGTCGTGCGCGCGACCCGTTCGATAGCCAGGCTTCTTCTTGCCGCCCAGGCGGGTGAGGTCGTAGCCCGAACAGAACGAAGCCCCCTGCCCTCGCAGGATCACGCTGTGCACCGCGCAGTCTTCGTCCGCCTCCCAGAGCGCGTTTTCGAGCTCCTCGAGGAGCAGCGGCGTCATTGCGTTGTGCGTCTTGGGACGGGCGAGTGTGATACGTGCGCGTCCGTCTTCGACTTCATAGCCGATCTCTTTGTAGCCCATCTTGGCATCCATACCTGCGTTGTCCTCCTTGGTTGATCGGGTCCGTACCACCCGGAGCCTGGTCGGCAGAGCGAGGCTCTGAAGTGCGGGTTCCGTTGGTCGCGAATCCTAGGCGGCCCGGTCCCGGCTTCCCGAAATCTCGGCCATCAGCTCCAGGCCCTCCGCCTGCCTGCACGAAAGGGTCAAGCCAGTCGCGCCCGACCCCTCACACTCTTTATAACGCTCGCGGATGCGCTGCGGCGGTCCCACGAGCGACGACTCGTCGCAATACTCGTTCGGAACGGCCTCGATGGCCTCGCGCTTGCTGCCGGCCTTTGGCGCGATCAGGTGGAACCCGTCGATGTCGGTCATTCACTCTGCTCCGGAAGCATCCTGGACACTCAGATGGGGCGACGCTCGTTCAGCCCCACTGCGTTTCGGTAGAGAATACTTTCCTGGTCGGCGACCGAAATTCCGTCCAGCTCCCCAAGAATGTCTCGCGGGTTCTCCAAGCCCTCCATATGGGGCCAGTCCGAGCCGAGGATCACCCGGTCGGCGCCCATGTGTGCGACCACCTCCGCAATGTCGTCTTCCCAGAAAGGATTGATGAAGACGTGCTGCCGAAAAATGTCGACGGGATTTTCCTTGAAGTAGCCTCGGACACGATCCTTGGTGCGGTCGAGGCTGCGCAGCAAACTGCCGAGAAACTCCGCGCCGTTTTCCACCGAGGCGACGCGCAGGTTGGGAAAGCGTTCGAAGAGCCGGTCGAAGATCAAACTAGCCAGAAAGTCGTTGATGTTTCGGGAGCGATGGAAGTTGGTCACGCTCGGCCTCGGACCGAGGGCGAGGACGTCGATGCTCCGCGTGTCGTAGCCATTACTGTCGTGGCGTGTGGCGCCGATGTGGGTGACGACCGTGATGCCGGCCTCGTTCACCCGGGCCCAGAAGGGATCGAAGTCTTTGTGGCCAGGGTTGCGCGGCCCGTCTCGCGTGAACACGGCACCGGGCCGCATCACCACGATGCGCGCATCCCGCGCAAGGGCCCACTCGAGCTGCTCACACGCCCAGTCGACATCAGCCAGCGTGATGTAGGGCGACGTAAAGATGCGGTCCTTGTAGCTGAGCCCCCAGTCCTCTTCGAGCCATTGATTGAAGGCCCCGAACGTGGTGCACAGCGCGTCGACGTCTTTCTTGAGCGGCTCCTCGTAGAGCACACCCAGGGTGGGGAACAACCAAGCGCCGGCCAGGCCCTGCGCATCCATACGCGCGATCCGCTCATCGCGGTCCATGTACTCGGGGGGCATCGGCTCGAGCGAAGAGCGGATCAGCTCGGCGGTGGTCACGCCGCGCGGGTTGCCGCCAAAGTACTCGCGTAAAACACCAGGCTTGGAGATGGGATTGAAGGTCGGGTTCCCGGAGCGATCGATCCTACCGCCAACGACCTGGTACTTGCGCCCGCCCTCTAGTTCGATCCATTCCACGCAACGCGAGCGCATTCGTTTCGGCACGTGGCGGGTAAAGGCGTCGTGCGCTTCGTAATAGTGGTTGTCGGCGTCGAAGATTTCGCCTTGGTAGTGGGCCACAGCTGCTCCTCCCACATTCGGCCGATACGGCACGAACACGGAACTCTCGATTATTTGCGATGACCTAATTAGTATCATAGTTTTGGAGTCCCGCAACATCATCGAAGGACCAGAACGCGTATGTATCCCGGACTGCACGCCCAGAACACACCGGACAAGGCCGCCGCCATTCACGCCCGAACAGGCGAGGTGCTGACCTATGCCGACCTCGACGCCCGTTCCAACCGGCTGGCGCAGCTCCTCTGGTCCGAGGGCTTGCGCCCCGGCGACCATGTCGCGGTCTTCCTCGAAAACCATCTCCGCTACTTCGAGGTCGCGTGGGCGGCGTTTCGATCCGGGCTTTATCTCACCACCGTCAACCGCTATCTGACCGGGCCCGAAGCCGCCTACATCGTGGACGATTGCGGAGCGCAGGTGCTGGTTTCCTCACGCGCCGTACACGCGGTCGCGTCGGAAATCCCCGAGCAGGCAAAGGGCTGCAGGCGATTCTTGGTGGTCGACGGCGCACCAAAGAGAGCCTCGAGCCGATTCGAGAGCTTCGAACAGGCGGTCAATGCCTACCCGGCAGAGCCACTCCCAGAGGAGCCGCTCGGCGAGTTCATGCTCTACAGCTCGGGAACCACCGGGCGACCGAAGGGAATCGCCCATCCTCTCTCGGGTCGGCCGGTTTCGAGGGGGCTGGCAATGGCCGTCACTCTGAAACGCCTCTTTCGCGTAGACGCGGACTCGGTGTACCTCTCACCCGCCCCGATGTACCACTCGGCCCCCATCGGCTTCAGCACGGCGGTCCAGTCCCTCGGCGGCACAGTCGTGATGATGGACCACTTCGACGCTCTTGACGCGTTGCGGGCTCTCGAAAAGTACGCGGCCACTCACAGCCAGTGGGTTCCCACCATGTTTTCGCGCATGCTCAAGCTTCCAGAGCAAGAGCGCACCGGCTTCGAGCTTTCTGCACACCGCGTGGCGATCCACGCTGCCGCCCCGTGTCCGCAGAAGGTGAAGGAAGAGATGTTCGCCTGGTGGGGCCCGATCCTGCACGAGTACTACGGGGGAACCGAGTCCAATGGCTTGACCTATGTGGGGCCGGAGGCCTGGCTGGCCCATCCTGGAACCGTCGGCACCGCGATCATGGGAAAGCTCCACATCTGCGCCGAGGACGGTGCGGAGCTTCCGAGCGGAGAGGCCGGCCTCGTGTACTTCGAGCGAAAGCGGGTGTCGTTTTCCTATCACAAGGACCCCGAAAAGACGCGGAGTGCGCAGCACCCGGTGCATCCCACCTGGACCGCTCTTGGCGACATCGGCTACGTCGACGACGAGGGCTATCTTTACCTGACCGATCGGGCCTCGTTCATGATCATCTCTGGAGGCGTCAACATCTATCCTCAGGAGATCGAGAACGAGCTGATCATGCACCCCAAGGTGGACGACGTCGCCGTGATCGGCGTACCGAACTCCGAGTTCGGCGAGGAGGTGAAGGCGGTCGTCCAGCCAATCGCGGGCGTGGACGCCGACGCTCGGCTGGCCGATGAGCTGATCGCGTTTGCGCGAGAGCGCCTGGCCCCCTTCAAGTGTCCACGCTCGATCGACTTCGACCCCGAACTCCCTCGTCTCCCCACCGGCAAGCTCTACAAGCGCCTGCTCAAGGATCGCTACTGGGGCAAGAAGAACAGCCGGATCGTCTGAGCCGAAAAGGGGCGAGCGAGCCGAGAGTCACTCAACGAGTGACGCCTACGAGATCGCGTTCATGGAGAAGTTTCTCGCACAGTCCGGCTGGTCCATTG